>DATMVT010000168.1:0-8703 GCA_035562895.1 Patescibacteria group bacterium
CCGGCGCATTCAGCAACCTCGACTGGGACAACGCGCAACGCATGCCCGCGAGCTTCCGCAAGGATTTTCGGGTCATCGCCGAGCGCGACAGCGTCCCGCGCGCGATCGAACTGGCCCGCGCCGACTTGCCTCCGGCGCTCCTCGATGCGCTCCGCATGGTGCTGCTGAACATCGATCAAGACGCTTCGGCCGATGCGGCCCTGCGCGGCTATTTCGCGACGGCGCGCTTCGAAGCCATCGACGTCGAAACCCGACGCTCGCTGACCGCCCTGAATGCGCGCATCGCGCCGCTGCGCCGGGAACTCGACCGATGACGCCGCGGCGCCGCTGGTGGCTGTTCGGCGCACTGGTTGCCGTCGCCATGCTGGCGCTCTCGGCGCAGACCCTTCGGCGTCACCGCGCACAGGCGGACGACATCGCGAATCTTGCGGTGCAGCGCGAATTCGCGCTGGCCGAAGCCGCGCTCGCCGAACGCGCACGCGTGGCTGCCGACCTGCTCGCGGAATCGCTGGTCAATCCGGCTTATTTCTTCGACTTGCAACGGATCGGCGAAGTGCTGGGCGGCGGCCTGCAACGCGATGACATCGCCTACATCTTGCTGCTCGACCGCCACGGCCGCATCCTGCACGACGGCAGCGACAGCATCGCGCGCTTCGGCCAGGTGCCGGACGACGCCTTCGCAGCGGATGCTTTCGAGGCGGACACGGCGACGGTGTTCAAGGCCGAACGTTTCGTCGAGGTGGCACATCCGATCACCCTCGGCGACCAGCGCCTGGCGACACTTCGACTTGCCCTGAAGCGCGGTGACACCCACGTCGCGCCGGTCGTCTCGACACCGACGAACGCACGCGATCTGCTCCTCCTTGTGGCACTCGCCGCTGGCTTCGCGGGCATCCTCGCGTTCGGCGACCGCCGGCTCCTCCAGCCGCAATGGCAACGCGAGTCACGACTGCGCCTGTTGTCACGGACGCACGCCGGCGGCCTCGAAGGGGACGACTCGCAAGTCGCGCTGGACCGGATCGAGCAGCGTCTGGTCGGGTTCGAGCGCGAATTGCAGCAACACGCACGGATCGATGCGCTGACCGGGTTGCCGAATCGCATCGCATTGCGCCAGCGCATCGGCGACGCGATCGCGCTTGCTCAAATCACCGGGGACGGTGAGCTGGCGCTGCTGTTCATCGACCTCGACGACTTCAAACGCATCAACGACACCCTTGGCCACGATGTCGGCGACGAGATTCTCGCCGCCGTCGCGCGCCGTTTCGGCGACGTGCTGCACAAGGAACACCCCGGCGGCCAAGGATTCGTCGCTCGATTCGGCGGCGACGAATTCGTGATGCTGCTCTGCGGACTCGATGCCCGTCGTCGTGCCGGAGAGATCGCCGACCTGCTTCTGGCGAGCTTGCGCAAGCCGCTGGAAATCGCGGACCAACGGCTGCATGTCAGCGCCAGCATCGGCATCACCTCGTTCCCCAAGGACGGCGCCGATGCATCGCGACTGATCAAGAACGGCGACATCGCGATGTACCTCGCGAAGGTCCAGGGCCGCAATTGCGCCCGCTACTTCACCAACTACCTGACGCGCCTGGCCGAAGACCGACTCGCGATCGAACAGGACTTGCGGGCGGCACTCGATCGCGACGAGCTGAAAGTGCACTACCAGCCCATCATCGATTTCGACAGCGGCCACATCCACGGTGCCGAGGCGCTGCTGCGCTGGTTCCACCCGACGCGCGGTCTGGTGCCCGCGTCCCTGTTCGTCGGCATCGCCGAAGATGTCGGCCTGATCGATGCACTCGGCGACTTCGCTTTGCGCACCGCTTGCGATACCGCGGTGCGCTGGCCGCGCAGCGCCGGACGCACGCTCTTCGTCTCGGTCAACGTGTCGGTGAAGCAGTTGCGCGACCATCGCTTTCCGACGCGCGTCGCGGAGGTGCTTGCCGAGACCGGCCTGGCGCCCGAACTGCTGCATCTGGAGCTGACTGAAAGTTCGCTCCTCGACGGTGAATCCGCCGCGATCGCCGCGCTCGAGGCATTGCACGACATCGGCGTGAAACTCTGGCTGGACGATTTCGGCACCGGCTTCTCCGGGCTCAACCACCTGCGCCGCGTTCCGGTATCCGGCGTCAAGATCGACCGCAGCTTCGTCGCCGACTTGCTGAGCGATCGCCACGACGTCGCCCTGACCAGCGCGATCATCGCCATGGCGCGCTCGCTCGACATCACGGTCGTGGCCGAAGGCGTCGAGTCGGCGGCACTGGCCGACATCCTGCGCCAGCTCGAATGTCCGTACGGACAGGGTTACTGGTTCGGCGAGCCGGCCCACAGCGAAAAACTGGTCGAGCACATCATCGCCCAGCGCTATGGCGACCGTGGCCAGGCCAACGTCGTCCAGATCAGCTGAACAGGCTGCGCACGCCCTCGAAGAATCCGCCGAGGTGCATGACCACCCAGTCGCCGAACCAGAACGCCGCGCCGAACTGCACCAGGGTGACGGTCCACAAGGCCGCGAGCCAGCGACCATCGCGTTCCAGCAAGGCCATCGCGTAACCGATCATCGCCATCGCGAACGGCATGTTCGTCATCGGCACCGGCAATGCAAGTTCGATGCCGAGGAAGACCAGCAGCAGGCCGGTGAATCGATGTGCATGGCGGCTCAGGAAGAAGGTCCAGCTCGGCTTGCACAGCTTCTCGATGCGCACCAGCCACGGATCGAGCACCTTGACGAACTTCGCGACCGAGGTCTTGGGGATCTGGATGCGGCGCACGAATCCCGGCAGCCAGGGATGGTCGAACCCGACCAGCATCTGCAGCCCGATCAGGCTCAACAGGGTTCCGAAGATGCCGCCCATGAAACCGATCGGAAGCGGAATCATGCACGGCAGCGCGGCCAGCAGGATCAGGGCCCCGAAGCCGCGTTCGTGGATCGCATCGACCAGTTGACCGAAGGCGATCCGGTCCTGATCCCACGACGCCAGCGTCGCATCGAGCAACTCGGAAACACGGGGCGGTTTCGGTCGCGGACTGCGCTTGATCAGGCCCATCAGCCGGTTTCCGTCGGCGGCAGCGCCGAGACCAGCGCCTTGTCGATGCGGGCACCATCCAGATCGATCACCTCGAAGCGGAACCCGCCGAAATCGAAATGCTCGCCGACCGCGGGAATGCGACCGAACTGCGCCATGAACATGCCCGCCAGTGTGCGGTATTCCTGGTCGACTTCATGTGGCAGTTCGTCGAGGCCGAGCAATTCGCGCAGATCCTGCACCGGCAGGCTGCCGTCGATCAGCCAGGAACCGTCTCCACGCTGGACGATCGGCTGTTCGTTCGCCTCGATCGCGTGCGCGAGCCGACCGAACACGGCCCCCATCAGGTCGCCCATGGTGACCATGCCCTGGATGTCACCGTATTCATCGACGACGAAGGCGAGCGCGGCTTCGCTTTCGCGCATCTGATCGAGCAATTGCATCGCCTTCGCGGCTTCCGGCACGAACAGCGGCGGCTGCAGTTCCCGGAACAGTTCGGGCGTGTGTCCGGACGCGAGTTCGGCGACCATCATCTTGGTCTCGACCACGCCCAGCACGTCCTGATCGCTGGTGCGATAGACCGGATAGCGGGAATGCCGCGATTCGCGCAGCACCGCGAGGTTGTCGTCGAGCGAGGCGGCGGCATCGAGCCAGGCGATGCGGGTGCGCGGCGTCATCAGGCTGTCGACGGTGCGGTCGCCGAGATTGAGCACGCGATTCACCATGTTGCGCTCGTCGATGTCGATGACGCCCTGTTCATGGCTTTCCGCGACCAGCATCTTGATCTCTTCTTCGGTCACGTCGCTGTCGTTGCCGTGCTTGACCGGGAACAGCTTGAACAGCGCCTCGGTGGTGACGCTGAGCAGGCTCACCGCCGGCGCGGCCGCCGTGGCCAGCACGCGCATCGGGATCGCGACGGCCGTCGCGATCTTTTCCGGACGCACGATCGCCAGCCGTTTCGGCACCAGCTCGCCGACCACGACCGAAACGAACAGGATGATGCCGACGCTGACGCCGACGCTGACCGGCTCGGCATAGTGCGCGATCCACGGCAGCAGCGCCAATTCGTCGCGCAGCGCCACCGCGATCGTCTCGCCGCCGAAAAAGCCGGTGAGGATGCCGATCAGGGTGATCCAGACCTGCACCGAAGAAAGGAAGCGCTCCGGCCGTTCGGCCAGTTCCAGGGCGATGCGCGCACCGCGGCTGTCGCCGGCGCGCTGGCGCAGGCGGGTCTTGCGCGCAGTCATCACCGCCATCTCCGACAGTGCGAAGAATGCGTTGAGCAGGATCAGCAGGAAAACGATGGTCAGTTCAAGCGACATGGGTTCAGCGCAACAGGCGCCACAGCGAGTGCACGCTCAACGCAATGACCGCGGAGCCTACCATGCCGGTCAACAGGCGCATCGGAATGTGCCGCGTCATCCAGGCGGCAAACGGCGCGGCAAGGATGCCGCCGACGATCAGTCCGCCCAGCCACACCCAGGACACCACGCCCAGGCTCGCCGTCAGGGCGGCACTGATCGCGATCGCGACGAAGAACTCGGCGGCATTGGTGGTACCGATCGCATAGCGGGCTTCGGCCCCCTGGGCGATCAACGACGAGGTCACCACCGTGCCCCAGCCGCCGCCGCCGATGGCATCCAGCGTCCCTGCCACCAAACCGGTGCCATGGGCACCCAGCGCATGCACGCGCTTGCGCGCGACGTGGTTGCGGACGGCGCGCATCAGCAGCCACAGCCCCATCAGCGCAAGGTAGAAGCTGATCGCGACCCGGAGGATCGAGGGCGGCGCCCGTTGCAGGACCACCGCGCCGACGACGCCGCCGATCATGCCCGGCACGACCAGATGCAGGAACACGCGCCGATCGATGTTGCGGAACCAGGCATGCGACAGCGCCGAGGCCCCGCCGGTAAACACCTTGGCGGCGTGGATCGCGGCGCTGGACGCGGCGGGCGGCGTGCCGATCGCGAGCAGGACGGCATTCGACACCAGGCCGAAGCCCATGCCGAGCGCGCCGTCCACGATCTGGGCGGCGAATCCAATCGCCACGAAGGTCGAGAATTCGGAAAAGTCCATGCGGCCGGGAGCTTAGTGGCTCGACGTGACAAGTAGCGACCGGCAGTCCCGGCCCAAGTCACCAGACTGTAACCTATCGGTCATAGTCTATGCGCGCCCGACGCCCCAGCTGGCGTCACCGAATCCGATCCACGACAAAGAGCCCACACCATGTTTTCACTGCAGACCATCTTCGGCAAAGGCGACCGCTTCTTCAGCCTGCTCGAGCAATCCGCGGAAGCGGCGCACGAGTCGACCAAGGCGCTGACCGCGCTGCTCGGCCACCAGGGCAAGACCGCGTCGCTCGAAGACTTCGCCCGGACCCATTCGCGCGAGAAGGAACTGGCGGCCCAGATCAGCCATGAACTGGTGAACACGTTCGTGACCGCGATCGAACGCGAGGACATCGAAGCCCTCGGCGCGGCGCTGTACAAGATCCCGAAAGTGGTGCAGAAATTCGCCGAGCGCTATGCGCTGACCGTCGACCGCCTCGGCGATGTCGACTTCGCGCCGCGCGCGGCGATGCTGGAAAAGGCCGCCGCCGTGGTCGTGCGCATGGTGCGCGAACTGCGCCGCGGCATGGCCATCGAGACCTACAAGTCGATGTACGACGAACTGCAGGCGATCGAGACCGAGGCAGACCGCCTGATCCTCGACCTTTATCGCGACCTCTACAAGGACGAGGCCGATCCGGTGCGCTACCTGGTCCGCAAGGACCTGTTCGAGATCATCGAAAAAGCCATCGATCGCTGCCGTGACGCCGGCAACGTCGTCTACCACATCGTCCTCAAGAACAGCTGAGGTCGAACGTGACGACCGCCCTTGCGATCTTGCTGACCGTCATCGCGGTCGCCTTGATCTTCGAATACATCAACGGTTTCCACGACACCGCGAACTCGATCGCGACCGTCGTTGCGACCAAGGTGCTGAGCCCGCGCCAGGCCGTGGTCCTGGCCGCCGGCATGAACCTGCTGGGCGCCCTGGCCGGCACCGCCGTCGCGAAGACGATTTCATCCGGGCTGATCGACACCAATGTCGTTTCGGTGACCTCGGAAATCCTCATCTGCGCGCTGATCGGCGGCATCCTCTGGAATCTGGTCACGTGGTGGCTCGGGCTGCCCTCGTCATCCAGCCACGCCCTGATCGGCGGCTTGTGCGGTGCCGCCGTGGCCGCCGCCAGCGGCAATCTCGATGCCCTCATCTGGTCGCAGACTGCGGGCGACTGGTCGCAGAACAAGGGCATCTTCTGGAAGGTCGTGGTGCCGATGATCTCGTCGCCCGCTGCCGGGTTCCTGCTCGGGATCGCGATCATGGGCGTGTTCATGGCGGTGATATCGACGATGAACGGCGCCGGCGGCTGGATGGCCCGGATCTCGCGCCCGCGCTGGGTGAATGCGCTGTTCGGCAAGGCACAGATCGCCAGCGCGGCCTACATGGGCTTCGCCCACGGCACCAACGACGCCCAGAAGACGATGGGCATCATCGCGCTGGCGCTGGTCGGTGCGGAAACGGCGGGCACACTGGACAATCTTCCGTCCTGGCTGGCTTTCCTGCACCCCGGCAGCGGCGACCGCGGCATCGACCTCTGGATCGTCGTCACCTGTGCCGTCGTGATGGCGCTCGGCACCGCCGCCGGCGGCTGGCGCATCATCAAGACGCTCGGACACAAGATGGTCAAGCTGCATCCGATCGACGGCTTCGCGGCGGAAACCAGTTCCGCGACGATCCTGACCGTCGCTGCGCATTTCGGAATGCCGGTCTCGACCACGCACAGCATCTCGACGGCGATCATGGGCGTCGGTTTCGCGAAGAATCCGCGGGCGCTGAAATGGAGCGTCATCGAGCGCATCATCTGGGCCTGGATCCTGACCATTCCCGCCGCCGGCGGTCTGGCTTACGCACTGGTCCTGTTCGGCCGCTCGATGGGCTGGATCGGCTGATCGTCACGCGGGGGCATCGGCACGCATGAATGTCGATGCTCTCGTGCTCGTGCTGCTGTTGCTGGCGCTTGGATACGCCTGCACGAGGTTGCGGCTGTTTCCGGACCATGCCGCCGAGGTCCTGAACCAGTTCGCGCTCTACTTGTGCCTGCCCGCAGCGATTCTTCGCCATGTCCCGTCGCTGCAATTCAGCGCCGACATCGCCGTGGTGGCCGTGGTGCCGTGGCTGGTTCTGGGTCTCAGCGTCGCGGCGATCGTGCCGATCGCGCGCTGGCTGCGCCTGCGCGACGAGGAGCGCGCCGTGTTGCTGCTGTGCGTGCCACTCGGCAATACCTCCTTCCTCGGCTATCCGCTGACCGAGGCCTTGCTCGGCCGCGACGCCCTGCCCTTTGCCGTGATCTACGACCAGTTCGGCTCCTTCCTGATCCTGACGACCTGGGGCCTGTGGGTGCTGGCGCGCTACGGCGGCGATGCCCGGCCGACGCCGACGGCGATGCTGCAGCGAATCGTGCGCTTCCCGCCCTTCATCGCCCTGGTCGTGGCCTTGCTGGTGATGCCTGACGAACCGCCGTCGATGATCGCGAACGTGCTGGTGAAATTGTCCGACACGCTGCTGCCGGTCGCCGTGCTCGCCGTCGGGCTGACGTTGAAATTGCGTTTGCCGCGCGACGAACTCGCACCGCTCGGCGCCGGACTGTTGCTCAAGCTCCTTGTGCTGCCGGCGGCGGTGTTCGGCCTGATGACCCTGATGCGCAGCCATGGCGACGCCGCCGACGCGATCGTGCTGGAAACCGCGATGCCACCGATGATCACGGCCGGGGCGCTGGCGATTTCGCATCGTCTCGCGCCCGGGCTCGCAGCGGCACTCGTCGGCTACGGCACCGTGCTGTCGCTGATCACGTTGCCGCTCTGGGCCCTGATCACCAGATGACGACCTTGTCATCCGGTTTCGCGACCATCTTGTCGCCGGCCTTGCAGTCGAACGCGGTGGCAAAGGCGTCGATGTTCGCGTAAGGACCGAGCACGCGGAACTTCGCCGGCGCGTGCACGTCGGTGTTCAGGCGCAGCTTCAAATCCTGTTCGGTGTGCAGGCGACGCCAGCCCTGGGCCCAGCCATGGAAGAAGCGCTGGTCCGGGGTGATGCCATCGATCGGCATCAGGCGCTGGTTCTCGGTCGCCGCGCGCCAGGCGTCGTAGGCCACCAGCAAGCCACCGAGGTCGGCGATGTTCTCGCCGAGCGTGAGCTTGCCATTGACGTGCAGGTCTTCGATCGCGACGAAGGCATCGAACTGCCGCACCAGCTTGTCGGTGCGTTCAGTGAACCGGGCGCGGTCCTCGGGCGTCCACCACATGCGCAGGTTGCCCTTGGCGTCGAACTGGCTGCCCTGATCGTCGAAGCCGTGCATGATCTCGTGGCCGATGACGCCACCGATGGCGCCGTAATTGAGCGCCGCATCGGCCTCGAGGTCGAAGAACGGTGGCTGCAGGATCGCGGCCGGGAACACGATCTCGTTCGCAAGCGGGTTGTAGTACGCGTTCACCGTCTGCGGCAGCATGCCCCACTCGGCCTTGTCCACCGGTCGCCCGATCTGCGCGAACTGCCGTTTCGTTTCGAACGCGATGCCCGCGCGCACGTTCTGCCAGTAGTGCTGGCGCTTGATGTCGAGCTTCGAGTAATCGCGCCA
>DATMVT010000169.1:0-7197 GCA_035562895.1 Patescibacteria group bacterium
CGGTGAAGGTCGGTGTTGGCCCCGGCTCGATCTGCACCACGCGCATCGTCGCCGGCGTCGGCGTGCCGCAGGTCACGGCGGTGGCGATGGTGGCCGAGGCGCTGCAGGATCGCATTCCGCTGATCGCCGACGGCGGCATCCGCTACTCCGGCGACATCGGCAAGGCGATCGCCGCCGGCGCCAGCGCGGTGATGATCGGTGGCCTGTTCGCCGGCACCGAAGAGGCGCCGGGCGAAGTCGAACTCTTCCAGGGCCGTTCTTACAAGAGTTATCGCGGCATGGGCTCGCTCGGCGCGATGCAGCAGGGCAGCAAGGATCGCTATTTCCAGGACGCCTCCGACGCCGACAAGCTGGTGCCGGAAGGCATCGAAGGCCGCGTGCCGTATCGCGGGCCGTTGCGCAACATCGTGCATCAACTGGCCGGCGGACTGCGCGCGTCGATGGGCTACGTCGGCTGTGCCTCGATCGCCGAGATGCGCGCGAAGCCGATGTTCGTGCGCGTCAGTGCCGCCGGCATGCGCGAATCGCACGTCCACGACGTGACGATCACCAAGGAACCACCGAACTACCGGATGCAGTGAGCGACACGGACGCGACCATGACCGACATCCATGACCACAAGATCCTGATCCTCGATTTCGGCGCGCAATACACGCAGCTGATCGCGCGTCGCGTGCGCGAGATCGGCGTCTACTGCGAGATTTGGGCCTGGGACCGCGCCGCCGGGCGCATCCCGGACTTCAAGCCGACCGGCATCATCCTGAGCGGCGGTCCGGAATCGGTGACCGAGGCGAATTCGCCGCGCGCACCGGACGACGTGTTTTCGCTCGGCGTGCCGGTGCTCGGCATCTGTTACGGCATGCAGACGATGGCCGAGCAACTCGGCGGCAAGGTCGAGAGCGGCCACAACCGCGAATTCGGGCTGGCGCGTTTCCGCATCGGCGTCGCGAATCCGCTGTTGCAGGCCGAGGGTGATGCCTTCACCGCGTGGATGTCGCATGGCGATCGCGTCGTGCGCATTCCCGAAGGATTCTCCACGATCGGCAGCACGGACGACCTGCCGATCGCCGCGATGATGGACGAGGCACGCCGCTTCTACGCGGTGCAATTCCATCCCGAAGTCACGCACACCCAGTTCGGCACCGAGTTGCTGCGCCGCTTCGTCGTCGATCTGTGCGGCTGCGCAACGCGATGGACCAGCGCCAACATCATCGAGGACGCGATCGCCCGAGTGCGCGCCCAGGTCGGCACGCAGAAGGTGCTGCTCGGCCTTTCCGGTGGCGTCGACTCCTCGGTCGTCGCCGCGTTGCTCGAACGCGCCATCGGCGACCAGTTGGTCTGTGTCTTCGTCGATACCGGCCTGCTGCGTTACCGCGAAGGTGACCAGGTCATGCAGACGATGGCGGAGCACATGGGTGTGCACGTGATCCGCGTCAACGCCGCCGATCGCTACTTCGCCGAACTGAAAGGCGTCGACGATCCCGAGGCCAAGCGCAAGGTCATCGGTCGCCTGTTCGTCGAGATCTTCGAGGAGGAATCGAAGAAGCTCGATGGCGTCGCCTTCCTCGCCCAGGGCACGATTTATCCGGACGTGATCGAGTCCGCCGGCTCGGCGACCGGCAAGGCGCATGTCATCAAGTCGCACCACAACGTCGGTGGCCTGCCTGAACGCATGCACTTGAAGCTGGTCGAGCCACTGCGCGAATTGTTCAAGGACGAGGTGCGGCGCATCGGCGTGGAACTCGGCTTGCCGCGCGAGATGGTTTATCGCCATCCGTTCCCGGGCCCGGGCCTGGGCGTGCGCATCCTCGGCGAAGTGACGCGCGAAGCCGCGGACACGCTGGCGCGTGCCGATGCGATCTTCATCGAGGAACTGCGCAAGCACGGCTGGTACGACCGCGTCAGCCAGGCCTTCGCGGTGTGGTTGCCGGTGCGCTCGGTCGGCGTCGTCGGCGACGCGCGCGCCTACGAGCCGGTGGTCGCGCTGCGCGCCGTCGAAACCATCGACTTCATGACCGCGCATTGGGCGCACTTGCCGTATGAACTGCTCGACGCCGCCGCTCGCCGCATCGTCAACGAAGTGCGCGGCATTTCGCGCGTCGTCTACGACATCTCCGGCAAGCCGCCGGCGACGATCGAGTGGGAATGAGCGCAGGACAAGCCGACATCGACGCCCACTGGATGCAGCACGCGCTGCATCTGGCGGAAATCGCCGATCAGCGCGACGGCGAAGTGCCGGTCGGCGCGCTCATCGTGAACGCGCAAGGCCAGGTGATCGCGGAAGGTTCGAATCGCGTGATCAGCGATTGCGACCCGACTGCGCATGCCGAAATCGTCGCAATGCGCCTCGCGGCTCGCCACGAAGGCAACTACCGACTGCCCGGAACCACGCTGTACGTGACGCTGGAACCCTGCGCGATGTGCGCGATGGCACTCGTGCATGCGCGCGTCGCACGCGTCGTGTTCGCGGCGCGCGACCCGAAGACCGGCGCGGCCGGCAGCGTCTTCGACCTGTTGTCCGCGCCGGTGCACAACCATCGCGTCGACGTCGGCGAGGGCGTGCTGGCCGATGCAGCAGGGCGCATGCTGACGAATTATTTCCGTCGCAAACGCGGCAAGGCTGAGCTCTAATCCGCGACAGGACTTCCCGGAATCGCGCATGCCCAACGACCAAAATCTGATCTGGATCGATCTGGAGATGACCGGGCTCGATCCGGACACCGACGCGATCCTCGAGATCGCCACGCTGGTGACCGACATCGACCTGAATGTCCTGGCCGAGGGCCCCGAGCATGCGATCGCGCATCCGTTGGCGCGGCTCGAGGCGATGGACGAATGGAACCGCACGACGCATTCGAAGAGCGGTCTTTGGCAACGCGTGCTCGATTCGCGCATCGATGCGGCGGAGGCCGAAGCCGAGACGATCCGTTTCCTTGAATCCTGGGTGCCGAAGGGCAAGTCGCCGATCTGCGGCAACTCGATCTGCCAGGACCGCCGCTTCCTCGTGCGCTGCATGCCGCAACTCGAGGACTATTTCCACTACCGCAATCTCGATGTGTCGACGCTCAAGGAACTGGTGCGACGCTGGAACCCGGGCTTGCTGGATGGATTCAAGAAGGAGGGCGCGCACACCGCGCTCAGCGACATCCGCGAATCGGTCGCGGAACTGCGCTACTACCGCCGGTTCATGGGGCGGCTCGCAGGCACGGACTAAAGCTTGCGCACGAAGAAGCTGTCGCAACTGAAATGTCCGGTGCGTCCGAGCGCTTGTTTGATCGGTTCGAAGCCGGACATGCGATAAAGCTTCTTGGCGGCGTCCATGCCGGTCAGCGTTTCGAGGTAGATCCGTTCGAAGCCCAGTTCCCTGGCCTTGGCGATGCAGGTCTGCATGAGTGCATTGCCGGCGCCGAGGCCGCGCAGTTCCGGCAGGAAATACATCTTGCGCAGCTCGCAGGTGTGTTCGTCGCCGCCGATCAGCGGGGCGATGCCGCCGCCACCCATCACCACGCCGTCCTGCTCGACCACGAAATAGGCCGCGCGTGGAATCGCGTAGGCTTCCGCCATGTGGTCGACCTCGACGTCATGGATCGCGAAGCCGGGGCCATCGGCGCCGAACTCGGGCATGACCGTGCGGATGATGGCCGCGACGGCGGCGTCGTCGGCGGGCGTGATCGGGCGGATGATTTGGCTCATGCGTCGAATCTGCCGAATCCCGTCGTGTTCGGCAAGCGCCGATCAGTTGACGCAGCCGTGGACGCGAACGAATTCCGCGAACTCTTCCGGTGCGATCGGCCGCGAGAACAAATAGCCCTGGGCCAAGGTCGTGCCCTGACGCACCAGGAACTGGCGCTGGGTCTCCATTTCGACGCCCTCGGCAATGACCATCATGCCGAGGCTCTGCGCGATCCGGATGATCGCCTCGCAGATCGCGGTATCGCTGGTCGTCGCGGGAATGCCCTGCATGAAATGATGGCTGATCTTGAGCCCGTCGAACGGCAGTTTGCGCAGGTAATTCAGGGCGGAATAGCCCTCGCCGAAGTCGTCGATGACCAGGGATACGCCGAGCTGCTTGAGGGCCTGGAAGGTCTCCAGCGTGTCCGGCACGTCTTCGACCAGCACGCGTTCGGTCATCTCGAGTTCCAGCGAGGTGCCGTCGATGCCGAAATCGCGCAGCGCGGCCGAGACCACCTCGGGCAGGTTGTCGCTCAGGAATTGCCGGTACGAGACGTTCACGGCGACGCGCGGTACCGCGAGTCCGGCATCGCGCCAGGCGCGCAACTGGCGGCAGGCTTCGCGGATCACCCACTCGCCGATGCGCACGATGTCGCCGGTGTTCTCGGCGTGCGAGATGAACAGGTCCGGCGCCATCTCGCCGAGCGTGCGATTGCGCCAGCGGATCAGCGCTTCCGCGGCCGTGATCCGGCCGCTGACGAGGTCCACCTGCGGCTGGTAGCGCAGATAGAACTCCTGGTTGTCGAGCGCGCGTCGCAACTGCGTCTCGATCAGCAGGCGATCGGTCAGCTTGCGCGCCAGTGCGGGCGTGAACGCCTGCCAGTTGTTGCGGCCACGCCGCTTGGCGTCGAACATCGCGGCATCGGCATGATTGATGAGTTGCTGGATGGTGGCGCCATCCTGCGGATAGTGGGCGATGCCGACCGACGCGGTGATGGTGAATTCCTCGCCGCTGTGCGGGAACGGTTCGGCGAACGCCTCGGTGATGCGCAACGCCATGTCTCTCGGCACGCTGTCGTTGGGGCAGGGCGAAATCATCGCCATGAATTCGTCGCCGCCGAAGCGTGCCAGCAGGATGTCCGCGCCGACCGTGCGCCGCAGCCGCTGTGCCGCGGCGACCAGCAGACCGTCACCGGCCGCATGGCCGAGCAGGTCGTTGATCACCTTGAAGCGATCGAGATCGACGTAAAGCAGGGCCGGCCCGGTGCCCGGTTGCGCTTCATCCACCGCCAGCGCCAACTGCCGCATCATCGCGTCGCGATTGCTCAGCCCGGTCAGTGGATCGGTCAGGGCCTGGCGTCGCAATTGCTCTTCCTGGCGCTTGCGCGCGGTGATGTCCTGCGCGGTGCCGGTCACGCTTTCGACGATGCCGCGCTGCAACTGCGGCTGACCGATCACGCGCAGCCAGCGACGCTGCCCGTTGGCGGTCACGACGCGCAACTCGAGATCGAAGGATTCATGGCGTTCACGCGCCGCGACCATGGCGTGTCGCAGTCGCTCGCGATCGCCGGGCACGAACAGGGCATAGACGCCTTCGCGTTCGAGCTTCCGGTCACCCGGAAGCTCGAGCAGTCGATGCAGTTCGCGCGAGCCATACATGTGGTTGCGCCGGAAGTCGTAGTGCCAGCCCCCGATGCGGGCCAGAGATTGCACTTCCTCGAACAGCACCGACTCGAGCTTGAGCGCGGTGATGTCGCTGAACAGCGTGATCACCTGGAAGGCATCGACTTCGCCATCACGGAACTGCGGAACCGCCGTGACCGACAACCAGCTGTAGCCCACCAGCGCCGGACTGCTGACCCCGATCACCGTCGAGTCGATCACCCGGCCTTCCGACAAGGCGCGGTTCGGCGGCAGCGCATCGGGGGGCAGCGGTTGGCCGTGTTCATCGACGAAACGCCATTCAGCGAGGTTCTGGGACTGCGTGCCGAGCTCGTTTTCGGACATGCCGAGCAGACGCTGGGCGGCGGCGTTGGCCGACAGCACGCGACCACCTCGATCCTGCACGAGGATGCCCTTGTCGATCGCCTCGAACAGGTCGAGATAACGGCGTTCCGACTCGCGCAACTCGCGTTCGGCGGCATGGCGTGCGCTGACATCGCGGACCACGGCGATGATGCGCATGTCGTCGCCGTCGAGGAACATGCGTGAGTGCGCCTCGATCGGGAAGTAATGGCCGTCGCCGTGGCGATTGGTGGTCTGGACGGTTTCCGTGCGCCCGACCTGGAACGTTTCGAACAGCCGCGGGACGAAGCCTTCGGGCAGGGTCGGATTCAGGTCCTGGATGCGCAACTGGCGCAATTGGTCGAGGGAATAGCCGTAGATCGCCTCGGCGGTCTTGTTGGCTTCAAGGATGTGACCATGGCGGTCGTGCACGGTGACGGCTTCCGGCACGGCATCGAGCAGGCTGCGATAGCGCGACTCGAGGGCGTCGCTCGCCCTGAGCAGCGCTTCGATGCGTTCGCGTGCACGGCGCAGGGGCAGTGCCGCAGACTCGTCCACGGCCAAGGCGGCGATCGCGTCGGCAAGACGCGCGACCGCGTCCTCCCAGGCCTGCTTGATGGTGGCCTGGGTCGACGTCACTTCGCGGTTGGCCTCGGGCTTCATGACCGGGACTGCGGCTCCCGAACATCGGAAAACTGTGACCAAGATAACACTTTGCGGATCGGCGGGACTTCAGCCGCCGATCGCGTTTTCAATATGTGTCATCAGCGCCCGGTCGCAGGCCGCGTCGTTGACCAGGTCGTCGAGTCCGCGTTCGACCCTGGATCGGAAGTCGGCGCGGAAGTCGGTGTCGCCGATGCGCTGCAGTGCGAGGCGTGCCAGCGCATCCGCCGAGGACGCCTCGGCGCCCTGCACGCCCAGCAAGCGCAACATGGTCGCGCACTGGCGCCCGCGCATGAACTCGCCCGGGCAGGTGACGATCGGCAAGCCGGAACGCAAGGCGTCCAGTGCCGAGTTGCCGCCGGACCAGCCCAGTGTATCGATCATCAGGTCGCAGGCGGCGATGGTTTCGAGAAAGCCGATGCGCGACAGTTCCGGCAGGAAATGCAGGCGTTTGGCCGCGGCCGGGCCGACCGCGCGCGCCAGTCGCTCGCGGAAACGCGCGGCATGGGCGGTGAGGTCGGCACCGAAGAACGCGATGCGCAGGTCGCCATCGCCGTCCAGGAGTTGCGCATAGATCGGATCGTTGATCGGCAACACTTTGAAGATCGACTGCGGCACCACGGCGAGCTTGCCCTCAGGCAATCCAAGCTCGGAACGAGATTTCCGCACCGGTGCCGGAGGCAGCGCGAAGCGCGTGCCCAGTCCGGGCAGGGGCAGCAAGGTTTCGCGGTAGGCGGACTGCGCGTTCGCCGGCTCCATGTCGCCGCAGGTGAGGTAGTGCGACAGATTCGGCAATCCCGACGTGACCGGGTGCCCCCAGGCCATCCACTGCCGACGCCCGAGTCCGGTCGCTGCGGC
>DATMVT010000170.1:0-5755 GCA_035562895.1 Patescibacteria group bacterium
TGGGTGACCGACAGCAGTCCGGCAAGCATGATGATGATCGCGATCACCCACGCGAACACCGGTCGATCGATGAAGAAACGGGCCATGGCGCGACTCCGCTCAGCGTGCCGGAGGCGCGATGGACGCTGCGACCGGCGCCACGCCGGCCTCGTTCGCGATCACGACCGCGCCCGGCCGCACCTTCTGCAGGCCCTCGACGATGATGCGATCGCCGGCCGACAGTCCGCCGGACACCAGCCACTGGTCGCCGATCGTGCGCGCGACCTGCACGGTGCGGCTTTCGACCTTGCCGTCGGCGCCGACCACCATGGCCGTCGCATTGCCTTTCGGGTCGCGCGTGATGCCCTGCTGCGGTGCCAGCAGCGCCTGTTCGAGCGTGCCGCTGCCGACCACCGCGCGCACGTACATGCCGGGAAGCAGCAGATGATCCGGATTCGGCACGACGACGCGCAATGCGAAACTGCCCGTCGCCGGATCGACGCTGATGTCGGCGAACGTCAGTTTGCCCTCGTGGTCGTAGCGACTGCCGTCCTCGAGCAAAATGGTCACCGGCAAGTCCTTGGCGCCCTCGATGTCGGTGCCGAGCGCCTTGCGCAAGGCCAGCAATTCGCTGCTCGACTGCGACAGATCGACATGGATCGGATCGAGTTGCTGGATCGTCGCCAGCGGCGCGTCCTGGTTCGCGGTGACCAGCGCACCCGGCGTCACCGTGGACTTGCCGATGCGCCCGCCGATCGGCGCGGTGATGCGGCTGTAGCCGAGGCGCACCTCGGTCTGCTGCAACGCCGCCCGGGCCACGCCGACATCCGCTTCGGACTCGCGCAGGCCGGCGACGGCGTTGTCGTGGTCCTGGGTGCTGATCGCGTGGATCTTGATCAATTCATCCGCGCGCGCGGCCTTGAGACGGGCCGATTCGAGCGAGGCATCCGCGCGCGCCAGAGCGGCGCGGGCGCTGGCGGTTTCGGCGCGATAAGTCGCGTCGTCGAGCTGGTACAGCGGATCCCCGGCCTGGACCAGACCACCTTCCGTGAACAGCCGCCCGGTGACGATGCCGGTCACTTGCGGGCGCACTTCGGCCACGAGGAAGGGCGTGGTCCGTCCCGGCAGTTCCCGCGTCAACGTGAGCGGCGCGGACTTCAAGGTCACGACGGTCACCGCGACCGGCGGCGGTGCCGCAGGAGCCGGCGGCTTGCCACAGGCGGCCAGCACGGACGTGATCAAAAGGGCGGCGACAATGCGCCAGAACGACAGGCTCGGCATGGGCGTGCTCGACTCGAAGGGAATGGGATGGACAGGCGTCCGGACAAGTAGAATGAACGTTCATTCACTCCCGATCAATAGGCCATTCGTCGCGCCACCGCGCCGATTCAGGCTCGTGAGTTTTTGTCTGCGGAACCCCCTCGGCCGCGCGGGCCGCCGTCAAGGCGGGGGCGCGCAACTCAGGCCGACCGCGGCGGCATCGTCATTGCCGAACCCCGAGCGCAGGATCAGATCGGCGGCAAGACCATCGTTGGGTGATTCGATGCGAATGTCATCGAGGTTGAAACCATCGAATTCGAGCCCGGGATCGCTGGAAAACCGCCAGCGGATGCGCACGCGCTGCCCGGCGAAGGCGGACAGCGCGCTGACATAGGTGTGAAACCCGCCGTTGTCGCCGGTGAACGCCGCCCGCGACGACGCGAAACCGCAGGCATTGATCGGCGGGTCCATGGTTTGGGCGAACGAACCCGGATAGCCGCCCTCGGGCGCCAAGTCGCTCCAGGTCGCGCCGTCATCGCTGGAAATCTCGACGACCACGCCATCCCATTCGTTTTCCAGTTGATAGCGCGCGGCGTAACTCAGGCTCGCCCCGTCGGGCACGACCAAGGCCGGCAACGCGATCGCGGCACACGCATTCTTTGGATAGCGCACACCGGCAGTACTGGTGCGATACGCCCGCACGCCCTGGCTGGCGACACCGGCAGCGATCTGCCAGGGCGCCTGCAGGTCGACGTAGCTGCGGGTGTCGGCATCGTCGATGAAGCCGAGACCGGCCGGTCCTCCCGCGCCCGCGGTGGTGACATTGCGCACGGCACTCATCAAGCTGGTGTTGCCGAACGAATCGATCGCCTGCAGGCGATAGAAATAGAGCGACTGGCTCAGGACATCGGTATCGATCAACGTCGGCGTCGCGGTCGCGATGGTCAGGGGCGCGGCGAAATCAGGCGTTGTGGATCGCTGCACCCGATAGCCGACGCTGGTCGCGTTCGCACATCGTGGCGGTGCCGCGTCCCATTCCAATGCCACCTGGCACTCGGCAAAGGCCGCGTCGGCTCGCGGCGCCGCGCGGTCGAATTGTGGCGGCAACGCACAACTGTCGTCCGACACGATGTCGATGCAGTCGCTGATCGCGCCTTCGGCATCGGCATCCACGGCGCGCACGCGATAGGCATAACGATCGCCACCGATGGTGTTCGGATCTTCGATCGCAGCGACCGTGGCTACACCCGCCAAGTGGAAGTCGGCGATGTCGGTACCGGCGCAGGTCCCGGTCGCGCGATACAACTGATACGAATCGGCGCCGGTCACGGCGTCGAAGGCGATGCGGATGCCATCGAGGTCGTTCCGGGTCACGCCGAGGTTGGCCGGCGCATCGGCCGGCGTTGCCTGCGGCACACCGAAATCGCCGGCAACGACCAGTCCGTAACCTTGCCGGTCGCTGCCGGCGCGATCATTGCCGGGCACGTCGAACCCGCTGACGCGGAACACGTAGCGCCCCGGTGTCGGTGCGAGCAGGCGGACCGCTTCAACGGTGTTGCGCGAGTCGCGTGTGCCGATGCCGTCGATCGAGATCGTGGTGATGAACGGGCGCTGCGCGGTCGGTGGTCCGCAGGGATCGAAGCAGGCCTGGGCCTGACAGCTCAGATCGTCGCCGAAGGCGTTGCCGCGGTAGACCTCGCCGTTCGGACCGATCACGGTCAGATCGAGGTCGTTGACCAGCGGATATTCGACCCCGGGCACGGCCGCGGCATCGAACCAGGCCAGGGTCGCCCGCAAGGGCTGGCCGGCGGAAACCTGTTCGATCGCGTATTCGTGCACTTCGCCGCTGGCGATGCCGCTGCCATGGGTGCGTTCGAACACGCGTTGGCGACGGCTGTCGCCTGGGAAATAGAGGTCGCGATCGAGCTGCATGCGGCCCCAACCGGTGATGTAGCTCGGCAGCCGCGCTTCACCGATGAAGCTGTTGATCAACTCGCCGGTGCTGTTCACCACCGCCGCCTTCAGCGTGGCCGCGAGCAGGTTCAAGCGGTCCCCGGTGCGCGCACTGCCGCGCGGATATCGGCCCTCGGCAAAGTACTGGCGCATCAGCGCGGCGCCGCCGGCGACGGTCGGTGACGCCATCGAGGTGCCGCTCAGCGCCTTGGTCAGCGCCGGCTCTTCGCTACCGACACTGGCGTCGTCGCCGGCCGCCGACACGGTGGCCACGCCGGGCGCGCTGATCTCGGGCTTGTCGCGCCAGCCGGTTCCGGGGCCGATGCTCGATCCCCACTGGTTGTTGGTCGTGTACAGCGTCGCCGGACAGGCGTCGCCGCCATGCAGCAAGGCACCCACGGTCAGCGCGTTCTTGGCGTTGCCCGGTGAACCGATCGCCGCGAAGGCCTCGTCGCGATTGCCGGCCGACGCGACGACGAGCAGGTCTTCGAGCAGCCAGGTGGTGTCGTCCGCATCGAAATCGTAGCCGGTGTAGACCGAGCCGGTGCCCGCGCCCCAGCTGTTGTTGTGGATGTGCGCGCCGCCGTCGCGGGCTTGCAACAGAGTCGCTGCATAGTCATCGAGGTACAGGCAGTCGGCACCGATGTCCTGGAACAGGATCTGCGCATTCGGCGCCATGCCGTCGCCGCCTTCGGCATTCGCGTTCCAGGGCGTTGCCGGGACGCCGGCATCACCAGCGACGGTACCCGTCACATGCGTGCCGTGCTGCACCGCGGCCACCGAGCCGCACGGTGCCAAGGTCTCGTAGGCCGCGGCACCGGGCTGCACCCAGTTCGCGATGACCTTGGCAGTGTCGACGCGTGACCCCAATGCCGGCGGCAAGGTGTGTTGTGCCGGCGTCACGAACACCAGCGCGCCGGTGCCGGGGTTGTAGCGCGTGAACCAGCGTTCGTTCGCATCCAGCCCGGAATCGGCCACGGCGACGATCTGCCCATGCCCGGTGAGTCCGCGCGACCAGAGCGGATGCACGCCGACCACGCCCCCCTGGATCACGCCGCTGGCGTCGATGTTGTGTGTTTCGGGACGCGCATGCGGGGCGATCCAGGTGACCGCATCGGCAGACGCCAGCGCTTCCAGCAGCGCGACTTCGTCCATGACCACGACGACGCGCACCAGCCGCTCATTTCCCGGGCGCTGCACGATGCGCGCGCGCGGTGCATGCTTGGCCACTGCCGCGACCAGTTCTGCGGCATTGCCGTCGACATGGCCATAGACGTCGAAGGCGCTGCCGGCACCGTCCACCCTCGCCGCGGGCGCCACTTTCCAGGCCGCGCGCCAGCGACCGACCCAACGCACGTCGGGCAATGCGCGCAAGGCGTCGACCGACAGGTCACCACGACGCACGCGGAACGCGTTCGCCGGCACATGGGCCTCGATGGTGGCGCCGATCGACTGCAGGGCGGCCCGCACCGAGGGAGCGCGTCCGGCTTCGAACTGCACCAGCAGATGCGACGCCGCCGCGTCGGCGGCGACATCCTCGGCACTGCGCGACAGCTGCCATGGATCGACCTCGCCGACCGACAATCGCAACGGTTGCGCCTCTGCCGGTGCGGTCACCAGCAGGCACAGACACAAGACCAGGCGCGATCGCACGTTCATCGTCCGATGCTAGCCGAAGCGAATGCGCGCACGGTCAAGTTCACGTGCACGAAAAAACCGGCCGCAGCCGGTTTGATGATCCGAATTGGTCGGGACGGCGGGATTCGAACCCACGACCCTTTGCCCCCCAGGCAAATGCGCTACCAGGCTGCGCTACGCCCCGACTTCGGAAACCGCGTCGCGACGCGGGCGCGGATTGTGACCGCTCGACGGCGATCCCGCAACGCGTCAACGCTTCAGTATGGCGAGGACTTCTTCCAGTTCCTGGCGCACCTGCTTGACGATCTGGCTGCCGATCGTGACCTCGGCCTTGCCCTGATTGCCTTCCAGGCGCTGGCGCGCGCCGCCGATGGTGAAGCCCTGATCGTACAGAAGCGAACGGATCTGGCGAATCATCAACACGTCATGGCGCTGGTAGTAGCGGCGGTTGCCGCGACGCTTGACCGGGTTCAGGCTGGTGAATTCCTGCTCCCAGTAACGCAGCACGTGGGGTTTCACCGCGCACAGGTCGCTGACTTCACCGATGGTGAAGTAACGCTTCGCCGGAATCGGCGGGAGCTCGTTATTGCTGCCCTGATCCAGCATACGCCTCGACCCTCACCTTGAGCTTCTGGCCCGGACGGAACGTGACCACGCGCCGTGCCGAGATCGGGATTTCCTCGCCGGTTTTCGGATTCCGACCGGGCCGCTGGTTCTTCTGGCGCAGATCGAAGTTGCCGAAACCGGACAGCTTCACCTGCTCGCCACGGGCCAGTGCATCGCACATGACATCGAAGAACGAGTCGACGAATTCCTTCGCCTCGCGCTTGTTCAGGCCGACCTGCTCGAAGAGCCGCTCGGCGAGTTCTGCCTTGGTCAATGCCATTTCAGCCTCGCAACCTTGCGCCGGTTTCACGTTCCAGTG
>DATMVT010000171.1:0-5685 GCA_035562895.1 Patescibacteria group bacterium
TCGTCAAGACGGTCTCCGAACTGGTCACCGGCGGGCCAACCTCGCCGCGCATCGGTGCCAGCATCGGCGTCGCGCGGACCGCCGGCGCCAGCGTCGAGGCGGTGATGCGGGCCGCCGATGCGGCCTGTTACCGCGCCAAGCGCAGCGGCAAGAGCCAGTTCGTGGTCGCCATGGACCAGAGCGCGTGAGCACGGGCTTTCCCGAACGCATCGTCTGCCTGACCGAAGAGCCGACCGAGGTGTTGTATGCGCTCGGCGAACAGGACCGGATCGTCGGGATCTCCGGATTCACCGTGCGGCCGCCACGCGCACGGCGCGAGAAGCCGAAGGTCTCGGCCTTTCTGAGCGCGAAAATCGAGCGCATCCTCGATCTCAAGCCGGACCTCGCGATCGGGTTCTCCGACCTGCAGGCCGACATCGCCCAGGCGCTGATCAAGGCGGGTGTCGAAGTCTGGATCAGCAATCATCGGTCGGTCGACGGGATCCGCGCCTACATCCTCCGACTCGGCGCGATGGTGGGCGCGTTCGACAAGGCGCGCGATTACCTGGCGCGGATCGACGCCGGCATCGCGCGCATCCGGCTGCAGGCGGCGGCCTTGCCGCGGCGGCCGCGCGTCTACGTCGAGGAATGGGACGCGCCGCGCATCAGCGGGATCCAGTGGGTCTGCGAGCTGGTGCGCATCGCCGGCGGTGACGACCTCTTTCCCGAACTCGCCGAACAGTCGCTGGCGAAACATCGCATCCTCGCGAACGACGACGAGATCATCCGCCGCGCGCCCGAGTTGGTGCTGGGCTCGTGGTGCGGCAAGAAGTTCCGCCCCGACCAGGTGGCTGCGCGCCCGGGCTGGTCCGACCTTCCGGCCGTGCGCGCGAACGCCTTGGTCGAGATCAAGTCGCCGATCATCCTGCAGCCCGGGCCGGCGGCGCTCACGGATGGACTGCAGGCCCTGCACGAGGCCATCGCCCGCGTCGCGATGTGCGAGCATCGTTGACGAACTTCGGGAGAACGGAATGCGCAGCAAACATGTCGAACGTCATCGCACCGACCGCATTGGCTGGTTGCGCGCCGCCGTGCTCGGCGCCAATGACGGCATCGTTTCCACCGCCAGTCTCGTCGTCGGCGTCGCCAGTGCCGGCGGCGACACGCGCGAGGTCCTGGTCGCCGGCACGGCCGGACTCGTTGCCGGCGCCATGTCGATGGCAGCGGGCGAATACGTCTCGGTCAGTTCGCAGTCCGACACCGAACGCGCCGACCTCGAGCGCGAAACGCTGGAACTGGCGACCGACGATGCCCACGAGCGCGCGGAACTTGCGGGCATCTACGAGAAGCGCGGATTGGACCCGACCCTGGCGCGACAAGTCGCGGACCAGTTGATGGCGCATGACGCCCTGGGCGCGCATGCGCGTGACGAACTCGGGATCTCGGACATCGCGGCGGCGCGGCCGGTGCAGGCGGCGTTTGCGTCGGCGCTGACGTTTGCCGTCGGCGCCGCCTTGCCCTTGCTGCCGGTGCTGTTGGCGCCGGCATCGGCGGTCGTGGCCGCCGTGTCGATCACGTCACTGGTGGCGCTCGGGGGACTGGGCGCGCTCGCCGGCATCGTGGGCGGGGCGAAGCCGCTCGTCGGCACCATCCGCGTCATGGGCTGGGGCGCGCTCGCCATGGGCGTCACCGCTGCCGCCGGCCTGTTGTTTGGCGCCAGCGGCTAGTTCGGCGTCACGCGGCCCCTGTTTCACGCTGGCGGTGCTGCCGACCCGCAACGTCACCATCTGCGACTTCACGATGTCGCCGTCGGGTTCGCGAATCACCACGTCATAGGTGCCGGTGGGCAGGGAGCGGAACTGGAAGCGACCGTTCTTGCCGACCGTGAGATCGCGCGTGTATCCGGTCTCCAGGTTCTCGACACTGACGATGTTGCCGGTCTCGGCATTGCCGTTGATGTGGGCCACGCTGGATTGCGCGGCAGCGCCGCCGGTGCCGAGCAGTGCGGCGAGCAGGGCAACGGAAAGGATCGATCTCGACATGGAAGCCTCGGTGTGGGACGAAACGCCCAGTGTCCGGAAATGCCGAATGCGGCGCACGGGCCATCGGTCATGCCGAGATCGTCGCACGGGCGATCGCGACATCAGGTCAGGGCGTTCGCGCCCAGGGTCGCGAGCAGGCTGGTCATCGCGCCGGCTTCGGCCGCGCGCTCGTTCGAGGCGTTGCCCTGCTGCGCACGCTTGGCCACGCCCTGCGCGATCGCGGCCAGGCGGAAGAACGAGAACGCCAGCACGAAGGCCCAGTCATCGATGCCACCGCGATGGCCGTGCGCCTGATAACGCGCGATCAGCGCCGACTCGTCCGGGATTCCGAGTGCGGTACGGTCGAGTCCGGCGAGGCCGGGCAGGGCCGGATTGCGCGGCAGGCGCAGGGCCATGCAGAAGTAGCCGAGGTCGGCGAGTGGATGGCCGAGCGTGGCCAGCTCCCAATCGACGATGGCGAGGATGCGCGGCTCCTCGTGATGCCAGATCAGGTTGTCGATGCGGAAGTCGCCATGCACCAGGGCGACGCGACCGTCATCCTGCGGGCAGCGCGCGGGCAAACGCGCGATCAGGGTGTCCATGGCATCGATGCGCTGCGTTTCGCTGGCGCGGTACTGCCGGGTCCAGGTGGCGATCTGGCGTTCGAAGTAGTTGCCGGACTTGCCGAAGTCGCCCAATCCGACGGCGCCCACATCGATGCCGTGCAGTGCGGCCAGCACGCGCATGATCTCGTCGTAGTACGCGACGCGTTGATCCGCGCCGATGTCGGGCAGGGACGGATCCCAGAAGATGCGGCCATCGACATGCGCCATCAGGTAGAAGACCGCGCCGATCACGGATTCATCCATGCACAGGGCCAGCGGCTTCGCCACCGGCACGCCGTGGCCATGCAGCGCCGTCAGCACGCGGAACTCGCGGTCCACCGCGTGCGCGCCGGGCAGCAAGTCGCCGAACGGCTTGCGTCGCAGCACAAGGGTTCCGGAAGCCGCGTCAAGCCGATAGGTCGGATTCGATTGCCCGCCCTTGAACTTCGTCGCGGTCACCGGACCGTGGAAATCGCGCACGTGCGTCTCGCACCACGCGGCCAGCGCATCGAGGGGCAGGTCGCTCATCGTTGCCCCACCATCGACTTCGCCAAGGCGGTCAGGTGCACTTCGTCGGGGCCGTCGGCGAGGCTGAGGGCGCGCGCGCCGGCATAGGCTTTCGACAGGAAAGAGTCCTCGGACACGCCCAGCGCGCCGTGGATCTGGATGGCGCGGTCGATGACGCGTTGGGCCATGCGCGGCGCGACGATCTTGATCATGCCGATCTCGTCCTTCGCGCCGCGGGCGCCGCCGACGTCGAGTTTGTGTGCCGCGGCAAGCGTGAGCAGGCGCGCCTGCTCGATGTCGCAGCGGCTGAGCGCGATCGCTTCGCGCACCATGCCCTGTTCGGCGAGTGGCCGATGGAAAGCGATGCGCGTGCGGGCCCGCTGCACCATCGCGTCGAGCGCGCGTTGCGCCAGGCCGATCAGGCGCATGCAGTGATGGATGCGACCCGGTCCGAGTCGACCTTGCGCGATCTCGAAGCCGCGGCCTTCGCCGGCGATCAGATGATCGAGCGGCACGCGCGCGGCGTCGAAGCGCACTTCGGCGTGGCCATTGGGCGCATCGTCGAAGCCGAACAGGTGCAGAGGTCGCACCACGGTCACGCCCGGCGTCGCTTTCGGCACGAGAATCTGGCTGTGGCGACGATGCGGTTCGGCCTCCGGGTGGGTCACGCCCATGACGATGAAGAAGTCGAGGCGCGGATCCATGGCGCCGGTGATCCACCATTTGCGACCGGTCACGACGTAGTGATCGCCGTCGCGCTCGATGCGCGTCGCGATGTTGGTGGCGTCGCTCGAAGCCACCTCGGGCTCGGTCATCGCGAAGGCCGAACGCGTGCGCCCGGCCAGCAGCGGCTGCAGCCAACGCGCCTGTTGCTCGGGCGATCCGTAGTGGTGCAGCACTTCCATGTTGCCGGTGTCGGGCGCGTTGCAGTTGATCGTCTCGGGCGCGATCAGCGACTGGCCGCTGAGTTCGGCGAGTGGCGCGTAGTCGAGATTCGACAAGCCGGCCCCGAGTTGCGGATCCGGCAGGAACAGGTTCCACAGACCGCGCTGCCTGGCTTCGGACTTCAGGGCTTCGATGATCGGTGGAATCGTCCAGCGCTGTCCGGGTTGCTCGAGATGGGCGTCGAATTCGGCCTCCGCGGGCAGCACCCGCTCGCGGATGAAGCGAGCGAGTTCGGCGTGCAGGGCATGCGCGCGATCGGAAAACGGGAACAGCGGCGACAGCGCCATGATCACCTCAGAAATGCGTCCAGAGTTTGCGTTCGCCGGGGGCGGACAGATGCGGCAACTGGTTGAATCCGAGCAGGCGCAGGGCGCCGTCGAAGACCACGAATTCGCTGATCGCGGAATTGCGGATGGCGATGTTGAAGTCGACCGAACGCAAGTCGGTCACTTCGAGCGCGCGTTGCGCCAGTTGCGCGATGACGCCGCCGGAGCTGATCAGCAACACGCGCTCGCGACCATGATGGCGCTCGGTCAGGCGCGACATCGCGGCGGCGATGCGGGCACGGAACGCGAACCAGCCCTCGTCGAGTTGCGACTCCATCGCGCCGCTGGCCCAGTGCCGCAACGCGGCGAGCAGATAGCGCGCGACTTGCATGCGGTCGCGCGGGCCGGGCAAGGCGTCGCGGTCCATCGGACGATGCTGCGGATGCGTGGCGAGGAAGGCCGAGAGCACGGCGCCGTGATCGAATTCGTTGAAGCCGGCGTCGATCTCCGCTTCGGGCAGGGTGCGCCCGGCTTCCGCAAACGCCTGCTCGATCCCGGCCAGCGTCTGCTGATGGCGACGCATGGCGCCGACGACGATGGCGTCGAAGCCGATGTCGTGGTCGGCCGCCAGCCAGCGACCGAGGCGCAGCGCCTGGTCCTCGCCCAGGGTCGACAGCTGGTCGTAGTCGTCGGCATCGAACGACGCCTGGGCATGGCGGATGGCGAGGATCTCGGTCATGTCAGCCTCCGATACCGGTCATCGCGACGCCGACCTCGACCAGTGGCGCGGCAATCAGCATGCGCACCAGCTGCAGGGCCAGCACCGCGAAAATCGGCGAAATGTCGAGTCCGCCGATCGGCGGGATGAGTTTCCGGAACGGCTTCAGGATCGGGTCGCTGAGCCGGTACAGCATCTGCACCACCGGGTTGCGGGGATCGGGCGAGACGAAGCTGAGGATCGCGCGGATGATGATCATCCACAGCAATGCCGTGGCCGCGAACTGGATCAGCAAGGCCAGCCCGATCACCAGCAGGGCCGGCAGGGGCAGCGCGAGTCCGGCGAGTCGGTACAGCAGCCAGGTCTCCACGAGGGTCAACACGAAGGTCGCCACCAGGGCCGCCAGATTCCAGCCGTTCACGACCGGCAACGCCTTCTGGAACGGGATCAGCACCGGATTCGTCAGTCGATAGACGAATTGCGCGAGCGGATTGCGGAAGTCGACGCGCAGGCCCTGCATCAGGAAACGGAAGAAGAACAGGCCGATGGCGAGGCCGAACACGGTCTGCACGATCAATGCGCCGGCGTTGGCGAGATGGCCCATCTCAGCCCCCGAACTGGTTCGAAAGCTCGCGGCCGCGTTC
>DATMVT010000172.1:0-2614 GCA_035562895.1 Patescibacteria group bacterium
GGCGACGACATCCCGGTCGAACTGCACCCGGAACTGCGTTCGCGCGAAGCCTGCATCAAGTCGACGCGACTGGCGATCGGACTCGCGCAACGTCATGGCAGCAGCCTGCATGTGCTGCATGTTTCGACGGCCGAGGAGTTGGCGCTGTTCGCGCCGGGCCCGATCGAGCACAAACGCATCACCGCGGAAACCTGCGTGCATTATCTGCATTTCGACAGTCGCGACTATGTTCGCCGTGGTGCACTGATCAAGTGCAATCCGGCGATCAAGCACGCGTCGGACCGCATCGCGATCGTCCAGGCGCTGGCCGAGGGCCGCCTCGACGTGCTCGCCACCGACCACGCGCCGCATACGCTGAAGGAAAAATCGCAGCACTACGGCGCGTCGCCGTCCGGGTTGCCGCTGGTCCAGCATGCGCTGCAATGCGCATTGGAACGCGTGTTCGATGGCGATTTCCCGATCACCACCCTGGTCGAGCGCTTCGCGCACGCGGCCGCCAAGCGCTATCGCATCCGCGATCGCGGCTTCCTGCGCGAGGGTGGCTACGCCGACCTGGTGCTGGTCGACCCGAACCGTCCGCAATTCGTGCGCCGCGAGGACACGTTGTCGCGCTGCGGCTGGTCGCCGTTCGAAGGGGACACGTTTCGTTCTTCGATCCACGCGACCTTCGTCAATGGCCGCCGCGCCTGGCACGACGGCGCTTTCGACCAATCGCCGCGGGCGATGCGCCTGGAATTTGACGTCGCATGATGCTGCGCAACGTGCTGATCGCAGTGCTTGCGGCGGCTGCGACGATCGCAACGGCAGCACCACGCACCGAACTGCCCGCCTCGACCACGCCCGGCGCGCTCGTGATCGGTCGCACCGAACCGGGAAGCGAGGTCACGTTCGCCGGTCGCAGGCTGCGCGTCGCCGGCGATGGCAGCTTTCTGTTCGGCCTGGGTCGCGATGTGACGGACTCGGCCAACGTCGTGGTTCGATATCCCGATGCGCGCAACGAGACGCTGACACTGTCCATCACGCCGCGCGACTTCGCCATCGAGCGCGTCAACGGACTGCCCGAATCCACCGTCAACCCGGATCAGAAACTCGCCGAGCGCATCGCCCGCGAGCAGGCGTTGGTGACGAAAGCGCGCGAACGCGACGATGCGCGCCAGGACTACCGATTCGGTTTCATCTGGCCGAACAAGGGTCGCATCAGTGGCGTCTACGGAAGCCAGCGGATTCTGAACGGCACGCCGAAGAATCCGCACTACGGCGTCGACATCGCCGTCGGCACCGGCACGCCGATCCATGCGCCAGCAGGCGGCATCGTCAGCTTCGTCGCCAAGGACCTGTACCTGACCGGCGGCACGGTCCTCATCGACCACGGCCACGGCCTGTCCAGTGTCTTCGTGCACATGAGCCGCATCGACGTGAAGCCGGAACAACGCGTCGAACAAGGCGCCGTCATCGGTGCCGTCGGCGCCACCGGCCGCGCCACCGGACCGCACTTGCACTGGGGGATGAACTGGTTCGACACCCGCCTCGACCCGCAACTGGTCGTGGGGCCGATGCCGAAATAGAGATCGCGGGGCGGAGCCCGCTCCCACAAAAGCCGCAATGAGCTGAGTTTTGAGTGCTCTTGTGGGAGCGGGCTCCGCCCCGCGATGCTTTCCCTTATCGCTTGAGGTCGCCGACCCAATCCATGCCGGCGCTGTAACCGTTGGCGATGCCCTTGGTGGCGATGGCGACGGCGTTGTGCGGGTGCAGGCTTTCGTAGTGGCTGGCGCGAACCCAGAAATCGGCGATGCGTTCGTCGCCGTCCAGGGATTTCTGCATGCGCCGGGCAGCGTCTTCGCAGAACATCAGATTCTCGGCGTTGAGGCGCGCGAACGCCTGTTCGTCCTCGCGCTTCACGGCGGTCTGCACCGGCGTCATCAGCGCGCCTTCGATGCGATCGATCAAGGCGACCAGCGGGAACGAGTCGAAGCTCGGTACCAGACGCACGCGCACTTCGGCGCCGGAGCGCTGGCTGTGCGGGGTCGCGGCGATGCCTTTCTCCGAACCCAGCCATGCGACGACACGCTCGTAATCGAGCCCGTCATCCGAAGCGAAGTCGACCTTGAACTGATCCTGGATGATCTGTCGCGCCAGCGCCGCAGAACACGGGCAGGTGCTCGAGTAGGTGACTTCGAACGCCGTCTCGATCGTGAACTGGCCACGGTCGAGCAGACCGGAAATCACCACCGGATACGACTTCCAGCCGCTGTTGTCGCTGACCAGCGCCGGTCGCCGCACCATGTAGTCGAAGGCGACGCGCAACAAGGCGCGACTCGACAGCTCGGCGTGCGAATCGACGAACTCGCGCAGCACCTTGCGCACCGAGCAGGGCGTCAGTACCTCGGAACCGAGCAAGCGGTCCAGCAGGAGATACAGGCGCGACATGTGGATGCCGCGCGCCTCGGGCTTTTGCAGGTTCACGTAAGCGGTGACGCGCGCATGAGCGTGGATCGGCGTGCCGTCCGGACCGGCGACGCGCACCGGCAGTTCGATGTCGCCCATGCCGACCCAATCGAGTTGCCCGGCGATCGCCGGCCGAGCCTCGTTGGCAATATCGGGCAGCGAACGCGCC
>DATMVT010000173.1:0-8212 GCA_035562895.1 Patescibacteria group bacterium
TTTGGGCAGGGCCCAATTGCCGTTGGCCCCTTTATCTTGACGACGTTTAGACGACAGTTCGCTTGCGCTAACCCTCTCGATCCAGCCTAGCGCCTCATCCGGGTGCAATTCCCGAAATCACGCAGGACCCCTCGCGGGGACCAGCGTACCCCGCAAGGTGGCTACATTGTCGGAGCGCTCAGCACCGGACCGTTACCAGTCCCGCACTGCTCCGTTGGCTACCGGTAGCTGAACACCGGGTCGAATCGGAACCGAAGTCCCGTTCGACAATTGCTTGCACAGCATTCGCCGTGCTGTGACTACCAGCAGTCCATGCGGACCGGTGATAGTCGGTGTGGCACCTTGCCGATCTTCTGGCTTGGCGCTCTCTCCCCGATTTTCCGTAGGGGGAAGAGGTTCTCGACTTAAGGCTGTCGGGAGCCACTACACCGCACGACACAACTTACGGCTCGTGTCGCACGCTTGGGAAGCTACAGCTCTACCATTGAGCTACACCCGCTTCGCATCGGCATTATCGTGACAAGTTCGACGCCAGCGCAATGACTTGGCGGCGCCGCGCTGCGCGGCCAGAATGGGCCATGTCCTTGTCGCTGCGCGTTGCCCTGCTGCTGTCCGTCGCACTGTCCTCGCAGGCCGCGGAATGGTCCACCATCGTCAGTCCGCGCGGCCAGTTGTTCCCGTCGCTGGTGCTCGCGACCGCCAACATGCCGGGACCGGAACGCCCGAAGCCCACCGTCATCGGCGATCCGAGCGGGCTGATCGGCGTGCGCGTGCGCGCCGAACGCGATAACCAGAGTGCGCGCGTCACCGTCAAGCTGCCGGGCTGGCTGCGCGAATCCGCACTCGACGTGCGGCTGGCGCAGAAGGGCACGCTGTACTCGTTGTATCCGGTGCTCGAATGGGAGTTCGCGCTGCTGCGCGACTTCGACCACGCCGCGCCGGAAACCATCCGCTTCGAATTGCAGCTTGACGACCAGCCGGTCGAACGCAAGGTCGAGCGGGTGCGCCTGCATTCGATCAACGACGCGCCCTACTTCGTGCAGGACGGCAAGCGCGCGACCAACCTCGCGTGGATGTTCGCGGCCTATGTCGACGAGGATCATCCGCAGGTGCGGCGCATCGTCAGCGACGCGTTGAAGACCGGCGCGGTGAAGCGCTTCGACGGCTACCAGTCGCGCGACCCGAAACAGGCGATGAAGCAGGTGTACGCGATCTGGCGCGCGCTGCGCAGTCGCGGCATCCGCTACAGCTCGATCACGCGCACCGGCAGCGGCCAGTCCGACGTCCTCGCGCAGCACGTGCGCTTCATCGACGAGAGCTGGGGCAATGCCGAGGCCAACTGCGTCGACGGCACCGTCCTGCTGGCCGCGGTGCTGCGCAAGGTCGACCTCAACCCGGCTCTGGTGATGGTGCCCGGGCACATGTTCCTGGCCTTCGAACTGACCCCCGGCGGCGAACGCAGCTATCTGGAAACCACGCTGATCGGCGACGGATTGCCGGCCAAGGGCCAGGAATCGGACGATGCCGCCTTCGCCAACTTCCGCCGCGCCAGCGAGCGTGGCCATGCCCAATTCCAGAAGTCGCGCGCGAACTTCAGCGACCGCAGCAAGCCCGAATACCAGATCATCGACATCGGCGCCGCACGCAACATCGGCGTCGTGCCGATCGGCGCGCGACGATGAGGGCGTCGTGAGGCGCTTCGCCACCGCGATCGCGGCACTGTGCCTCGCCACGAGCGCGCAGGCCGCCTGCCCGCGTTTCGTGTTCTTCGATCTCGGCGACACCTTGGTGCAATCCGGTCCCGGCGGGCTGTTCGTGGTCAAGCCCGGCGCGCAAGCCACGGTCGACCGGCTTCAGGCGAATGGCACCCGCATCGGCGTCATCACCAACGTGCCCGCCGGATTCACCCGCGAGCAACTGAATGCGTTGCTGGCCGAACCGGCGTTCCTCGACGAATTCGAGCTGGTGCTGATGTCGTCGCAGGCGCCCGCACCGAAGCCGAATCCGGCGATCTACACGCATGCGCACGGACTGCTCGCGAACCCGCCGCCGATCACCGAGACGGCCTTCGTCGGCGAGACCCTGTCCGAAATCGCCAATGCGCAGGTCGCGCCGACCCATGGCGCGCGCGCCACGGGCATGATCGGCATCCATCTTTCCGCGATCGCGCCGAGCCCGCTCGCCGACCACACCGTGCCGCCCGATCAGTTGCCGACCCTGGTGCCGCTGATCGAAAACCAGTGTCGATTGCACCGCGACGGTTTCGAGTCGAACTGATGCTCAGCGCACGCCGCGCTCGACTTCGGTGAGCGCGACCTTGTCGCGCAGGTAGGCGGGCAACGCGAACTCGGGCGCGACGCCGTGGCCGCGTTGCCAGCGCGAGACCGCGAGTTGGGCGATGCGCGCGGCACGCGGGTAGCGCTCGCCGTCGGCGAATTCGGGGGCGCCGATGCGCGGCGACCAGAACTCCGGATAGGCGCTCCAGCCGGTGCCGATCACGCCCCAGCGTTCGGCGCGCGCCAGCGGCACGCTGTGCGCCGGGCCGACGCATTCGTCGCCGATCAATTGCACCCCGTGTTGCGCGTCGAAGCGGTAGCAGCCGGCATAGACCTCGCCCATGCGCGCGTCGATGGTGGCGAGGACGGTCAGCGTCGGATCGACCTCGATGACTTCGGCGGCGAGCGCGGCCAGCGAGGAGATCGGCAGCACCGGCACGTCCAGTCCGAGGGCGATGCCCTGCGCCACCGAAATGCCGAGGCGCACGCCGGTGAACGCGCCCGGCCCGCGCCCGACCGCGATCGCGCCGATCTTCGACTTGGCGATGCCGGCCTCGGCCAGCACCTCGTCGATCATTGGCAGCACGAGCTGAGCCTGTCGCTTCGGCGCGATCTCGAAGCGTTCGTAACATTCGGCCGCGCGCAACAGCGCCACGGACACGGCTTCGGTCGAAGTATCGAGGGACAGCAACCAGGCACTCATGACGCACGCTCCATCGCGGCCGGGAAGTCAGCGGGAACACTGGCACCGAACGCGTACCAGTCGATGCGGCGCGTCAGATACATGGTCGCGGCGATCAGGGCAAGCACGAGGCCGCTGCCGGCGAGCAGCGCGTAGTCCTCGGCGCCGACCAGCACGTACAAGGTCGCGTACAGCAGCGCCAGCCAGAGCGCGATCAAGGCGCCGTGGCGCGGCCGCCGCAACACCGCGCCGGCATAGCCCGCGATCATCAGGATCAGCACCACCGACGCGATCAGATAGGCCAGTCCGAAACGCACATGCTCGGACGCCGCGAGCAAGACCAGGAAAAACGTCGCGAGCGCGGTGCCGACCAGCAGGTACTGCACCGGATGCAGGCGCAGCGCACTGAGCGTTTCGAACAGGAAGAACACGCCGAAGCTGAGCGCGATCACCAACAGGCCGAACTTCAGCGTGCGTTCGTTGCGCTGGTAGACGTCGCCGGGCTCGTACAAGGCAACCCCGAAGGCGTGCGCGGCCCACTGCGCGGCGTCGATCTCGCCGGACGAGAATGCCGCCGGCAGGTTGCGGTTGAACTCCAGCACCTGCCAGGCCGCTTCGGACGACGCGGCATCGATGCGCGACTTCGTCGGCGAAAAAGCGCCGGAAAAGTTCGGGTCCGGCCACGGTGCGCGCAGGTGGGCGCGGTATTCGCGCGCCATCGGCAGCCAGTCGAATCGGCGCGAGCCGGCCAGTCCGATTTTCAGCTGGCCGGAGATCGGCGCGTCGGCTTCACCCAGCGGAGTCGCGGCGAGCCGGAACATGGCCATGCCGCCCGGACCTTCGCCGACGGATTCCGGTCGACCCGCGGTGATTTCCGCGAAGTCCGGCTCGATGCGACGCAGGCCGCGCGGGTCGACGACGGTGAACACCAGTTCCGCCTGTGCCCACAGCGCCTCGCCATCGAAGGCGCCGAACATCGCGCGTGGCCGTGAAAACGTCGTCGCCAAGGTGACATCGGCGAGGTAGGTCGGCAGTTCGAAGATGCCGCGGCGACGGCGCTCGATGGCGAGGCTGGCCTCGGCATCGACGCGATCCGGCACCTGATACCGCCAGTAGCGGCGCGGCACGACGACGCCGTCGCTGCGTGTCTCGCGCACTTCGACCGGCACCCGCAACAGCGGTGCCCCGACCCGCTGGGCATCGCCGAAACTCGTCGCCAGCGCGCGCTCGGCCTCGGCGCGCCGGCCCTCGCGCTCGCGCCGCAGGTCGTCGAGCATCGACAGCGGAATCGCCATCAGCAGGGCGAGGAAGCCGACACCGAGCAACTTGAGCGTGGCGGAACGATGGAACACGGGGCGTGGAACGGACATCGGACCTCTCCGGACGGAACGTGCAGACAGCAGACACCCGGATGCTGTCCGAAATCGGCGCGAATGTGGCGGCGATGGCGCCAAAGCGGCCCGGAGCCGGGCAGTCCATTGATAGTTTTCATCAATCGCAATCATTGGATAAATTGCTTTGACCTATCAATTGATTGAATCTATCGTGCTCGAAGTTTCAATTCATCCTTTCAACCCAACGGAGATTGCCCATGTCCATCATCAACACCGTCGTCCAGCCGTTCAAGACCACAGCCTTCCACGCCGGCGAGTTCGTCCAGGTCAGCGACGCATCGCTCAAGGGTCGCTGGTCGGTCCTCGTGTTCATGCCGGCCGCTTTCACGTTCAACTGCCCGACCGAAGTCGAAGACGCCGCCGAGCACTACGCCGAGTTCCAGAAGCTCGGCGCCGAGGTCTACATCATCACCACCGACACCCACTTCTCGCACAAGGTGTGGCATGAAACCTCGCCGGCGGTCGGCAAGGCGCAGTTCCCGCTGGTCGGCGACCCGACGCACCAGCTGACGCGCGCCTTCGGCGTGCACATCGAAGAGGAAGGCCTGGCGCTGCGCGGCACCTTCGTGATCAATCCGGACGGCGTCGTCAAGACCGCCGAGATCCACGACAACGCCATCGCCCGCGACATGAAGGAAACCCTGCGCAAGCTCAAGGCCGCGCAGTTCGTCGCGAACAACCCGGGTCAGGTCTGTCCGGCCAAGTGGCAGGAAGGCGCCAAGACCATCGCGCCGTCGCTGGATCTGGTCGGCAAGATCTAAGCCTTCACCCGGCGCAGTCCGCCCCCCTCTCCCCGCGTCGCGGGGAGAGGGCTTCGGGTGGCGGCGGCTTGCAGCAAGGGCCTCGCGAGGCCGGTGCTGCAAGCGTCCGCAGACGCACATCCATTTCATCCAGGAGTCGTTCTCATGCTCGATGCCCCACTCAAGACGCAACTTCAGGGCTACCTGCAGAAGCTCGTGCTGCCGATCGAACTGGTCGCCACGCTCGGCACGGACGCCGCTTCCGCAGAACTTCGCGACCTGCTGTCCGAGATCGCAGCCCTGTCCGACCGGATCAGCCTGCGCACGGACGGTTCGGGCACGCGCACGCCCGCATTCGAGATCCGCCGCGTCGACAGCGACATCGGCGTCGCCTTCGCCGGCATTCCGCTCGGCCACGAATTCACCTCGCTGGTGCTGGCGCTGCTGCAGGTCGGTGGCCACCCGTCCAGGGAAGCGCCGGAACTGATCGCGCAGATCCGCGAGCTCGATGGCGAGTACCACTTCGAGACGTTTTTTTCGCAGTCCTGCCACAACTGCCCGGACGTGGTGCAGGCACTGAACCTGATGAGCGTGCTGAACCCGAAGATCCGCCACGTCGCGATCGACGGCGCGCTGTTCCCGGACGAGGCCGAGTCGCGCCAGATCATGGCGGTGCCCGCAGTGCTGCTGAACGGCCAGATGTTCGGTGCCGGTCGCATGGACCTCGCGCACATCGTGGCCACGCTCGACACCGGCGCCGCGGCGCGCGCGGCCGGGCAGATCCAGGCCAAGGCGCCGTTCGACGTGCTCGTGGTCGGCGGTGGTCCGGCCGGTGCCGCCGCGGCGATTTATGCGGCACGCAAGGGCATCCGCACCGGCGTCGCCGCCGAGCGCTTCGGGGGCCAGGTGCTGGACACGATGGGCATCGAGAACTTCATTTCCGTCCAGCACACCGAAGGCCCGCAGCTGGCCGCGGCGCTCGAGCAGCATGTGCGCGACTACGCGGTCGACGTGATGAACCTGCAGCGCGCCACGCAACTGCTGCCCGCCGACGGTGATGGCCTGATCGAGGTGAAGCTCGACAACGGCGCGTCGCTGAAATCGCGGACGGTGATCCTCTCGACCGGTGCGCGCTGGCGCAGCATGAACGTCCCCGGCGAAGCCGAATACCGCAACAAGGGCGTGGCCTATTGCCCGCATTGCGACGGCCCGCTGTTCAAGGGCAAGCGCGTCGCGGTGATCGGCGGCGGCAACTCCGGCGTCGAGGCGGCGATCGATCTCGCCGGCATCGTCGGCCACGTCACCCTGATCGAGTTCGATGGCAAGCTGCGCGCCGACGACGTGCTGCAGCGCAAGCTGCGCAGCCTCGGCAACGTCACCGTGATCGTCAACGCGCAGACCACGGAAGTGCTCGGCGACGGCGGCAAGGTCGTCGCGCTGACGTACAAGGACCGCGGCACCGGCGACGCGCATCGCGTCGATCTCGAAGGCATCTTCGTGCAGATCGGGCTGCTGCCGAACACCGAATGGCTGAAGGGCACGCTGGATCTGTCGCCTCGCGGTGAGATCCTGATCGATGCGCACGGCGCGACGTCGCTGCCGGGCGTGTTCGCCGCCGGCGACGCGACCACGGTGCCGTACAAGCAGATCATCATCGCGATGGGCGCCGGCGCGACCGCAGCCCTCGGCGCGTTCGATCATCTGATCCGCAGCAGTGCTCCGGCCGCAGAGCCGCTGCGCGTCGCCGCATGAATCGCGACGCCGGCCGGGGCGTAGACTCGGCCGGCGCCTGGCGAGGGGAAGTCGATGAACCTGCGTGACCTGCGGTACCTCGTTGCGCTCGCCGACCTGCGCCATTTCGGGCATGCGGCGGAAGCCTGCTTCGTCAGCCAGCCGACCTTGTCGACGCAGCTGAAGAAACTGGAGGAAGAGCTCGACGTCGCGCTGATCGAGCGCACGTCGCGGCACGTGATGCTGACCGATGTCGGCCGCGACATCGCCGAGCGCGCGCGCGCGGTGCTGCGCGAGGCCGACCAGATCCGCGAGCTGGCGAAGCGCACGCGCGATCCCGAGGCGGGCTCGGTGCGACTCGGCGTGTTCCCGACGCTGGGCCCGTACCTGCTGCCGCATGTCGTGCCCAGGGTGCGCGCGCGCTTCCCGGATCTCACGCTGCTGTTGACCGAAGACAAGACCGAGGAATTGCTGCGCATGTTGCGCGATGGTCGTCTCGACGCGGCGATCCTGGCTCTGCCGATCGACGACGCGCAGCTCGCGCATGTCGACCTGTTCGAAGAAGACTTCCTGCTCGCGCTGCCGGTCGGCCATGCGCTCGGCAAGCGCAAGCGCGTCGATCTGTCCGATCTGTCGCGCAGCGAGCTGCTGTTGCTGGAAGACGGGCACTGCCTGCGGCAACAGGCGCTCGACGTCTGCCAGTTGGCCGGCGCCGCCGAAACCCGCGGCTTCCGCGCGACCAGCCTGGAGACCCTGCGCGCGATGGTCGCGGCCGGCGTCGGCATCACCTTGCTGCCTTCGTTGTCGGTGTCGCCGCCGGTCGCGGCAAGCGACGCGATCCAGCTGCTGCGCTTCAGCGGCAAGCCGCCGCACCGCCGCATCGCCCTCTTCTGGCGCCGCAGCTCCGCCCTCGGCCCCTTCCTCGAACGCCTCGCCACCGAACTCGCCGCCGTCCCGAAGTCGGCCCTGACCGCGCACCAGTGACCACTGCACGACATCCGCGGCACGCGCCCGCATATCCGACATTTGCGAGACGGAACAGTTGCGGTCACTGGGTTGGAAGATCCTCGAAGCCCGAACTAAAAACGTTTGAGCCGATCATCACAGTGACCAGATTGCTCGCGGGACGCCCGACGACGAGACGACGGTTGGCGAAGTCGTAGGCTGCGAACAATCCAGGACGTCCTTCAGTTTCCCCGGCTTGCGAGACCGACCCAATCACACTGTTCTCGCGATTGACGTAGCCCACCAATGGCCTCTCCGCCCACGTGAATGCAGCCGCGTCAACGACAGGTCCGTCGTCATATTTGGAACTTGCAATCAGGTACTGGCCATCAGGCAGTCTCGGCTTCAGGTAATCGATCTGGTCGCTGCAAAGACTGTCGTTAG
>DATMVT010000174.1:0-10930 GCA_035562895.1 Patescibacteria group bacterium
ATCGGCATCGTCGTCGGCACCTGCACCGGCGCCGGCTCGATGAGGGACGCTGTCGCGGGCTGCGGCGGGCCAGGCGGCAAGCCGATCGCGGCAGCCGGGGAAGTCGTCGCTGCCGGCCTCGATGCAACGGGCTTCGGCGCATCCGGCATCGCCACCGCAGTGGGCGCGACGTCATCGACGATCGCGAAGGTCTGGGTATTGCCGCTGTCGCTGGCCGGCACTTCCGGCACCGTCGCGACCTGCATCGGAACCGGCGCGACTTCCACTTGTCGCGGCGGAGGCGTGACCGGTTCGGCGGGTTTTCCCGGCGCCGTGATCCGTGTCGTGCGCGACGGCGGCGACAGGCGCAGCGCCTGACCCGGATAGATCGTATGCGGTGCGCGAATGTTGTTCCACGCGGCCAAATCGCGGACATCGAGCTTGTTGCGGAAAGCGATGCCGTAGAGCGTGTCGCCGCGCACGACGGTGTGATCGGGCCGCGCTGCGGCACCTGGATCCTGCACCTTCGCCGGTGATCGGGGTGCGGCGCGGGCAGGCCCGGTCTCGCTCGTTTCGACCGACACCCTCGGCTCGAAGCGCGCACATCCCGCCACCAGCAACGACACGAGGACCCAGACCTGCAGGCGCATGCTCAACCCTTCCAAAGGAACAGCGCGATCACGCCGACCACGAGCAGGGCCAACGCGGTCCATCCCACCGGTTCAATGTAGCGATGCAAGGCACGCTCGGCGCGTTCGCCACCGATGCGGATCGCCCCGGCGACGAGGTAGACACGCTTGCCTCGCCCGATCAGCACCGCCGCGACAAACGGCAGCAGCGGCATCGACACCGCGCCGGCGGCAATGGTGAACAGCTTGAACGGGATCGGTGTGAATCCGCCCACCAGCATGATCCAGAATCCGTGCATTCGCAGCGCCTCGCGCGCTTCGTCGAACGAAGGACCGAGGCCCATCTCGACGAGATGCGGCTCGACCAGTTCGATCGCGAACAGACCGATCGCATAACCGATGAAGGCGCCCGCCGTCGAACCGAGCAAGCTCAGCGTCGCGTAGCGGAACCACGATTTCGGGTGCGCCAGCGTCATCGGCGCCAGCATCACTTCCGGCGGGACCGGGAAGAAGATCGCCTCGATGAAACTGATGAAGGTCAGCCATGCCGGTGCATGCCGGTGTCGCGACCAACCCAGTGCCTTCTGATACAGCGGCTGGAACACGGCCATCAGATGCGGCCTCCCAGCAGCGGCACGAAACTCACCGGCTCCAGCACCGACTCATGCAGTCCGTCGGCATCGCGCGTCACGCGCACGAGCTTTTGCTCCCCGCCCTGCGGCCCGACCGGGGCGATCAGCACGCCGCCGGGCGCGAGTTGTTCAGTCAGGACCGGGTCGATGTATTCGCCCGCCGCGGTCACGATGATCGCGTCGAACGGGGCTTCCTCGGCCCAGCCGCGACGGCCGTCGTCGTGGCGGGTGCGGATGTTTTCGATGCCGAGGCTGCGAAAACGACGTCGCGCGTTGCGCAGCAGCGAATCGATGCGTTCGACCGAATAGACCTGGGGCACCAGCTGCGACAGCACGGCCGCCTGATATCCGGAACCGGTGCCGATCTCGAGCACCTTCTGCGGATTCGCGACAACCATGTGCTCGGTCATGCGCGCGACGATGTACGGCTGCGAAATCGTCTGGCCCTGACCGATCGGCAACGGCGAATTCTCGTAGGCGCGAACCTCCAGACCCTCGTCGACGAACAGGTGTCGCGACAGGTTGCGCATCACCTCGAGCACGCGCGGATGCTGGATCCCGAGCGTGCGCAACTGCTCGACCATGCGATCGCGCGCGCGCTGCGAGGTCATGCCGAGTCCGGCCGGATCACGCCGTACCATCATGCGCGCTTGGCTCCCAGCGTGTCCGACAGCGCACCGACCCAGGACGCGACGTTTTCGAGCGCGGTGTAGCGCGTCAGGTCCACTTGCAGCGGCGTGATCGAGATGTAGCCGCGGCGCACGGCATCGAAATCGGTGCCGGGACCGGCGTCCTGCTCGGGGCCGGCGGGACCGATCCACCAGATGTCCCGACCACGCGGATCATTGGCACGCACGCAGGGTTCGGCGCGATGGCGGTGTCCCAGGCGGGTGACTTCGAAACCGGCGATCTCGTCCCACGGCCGGTCCGGCACGTTGACGTTGAGGATGGTGTCGGCCGGCAACGGATCGGCGACCAGCTTCTTGACGATGGCGAGCGCGGCACGCGCGGCCGTCGCGTAATGCTTCGGGTCATGGTCGCGCGAGGCGAGCGACACCGCGACTGCGGGATGACCGAGGAATCGCCCTTCCATCGCCGCCGCGACGGTGCCTGAATAGAGCACGTCATCGCCCATGTTGGCCGAGGTATTGATGCCGGACACGACGATGTCGGCCTCGTCCTCGAGCATGCCGCAGAGGGCAAGGTGCACGCAGTCGGTCGGCGTGCCGGCGACGCGGAAACGCCCGGCTTCGAGTTCGATCACGCGGATCGGGCCATCGAGGGTCAGCGAGTTGCTGGCGCCGCTGCGATCGCGATCGGGCGCGACCACGGTGACCTTGCCGAGCACGCGCATCGCATCGGCGAGGATGCGGATGCCGGGCGCGTCGACACCGTCGTCATTGCTTACGAGGACATGCATGTTCGGGGACTTCCGGGGAAACGGCGCATCATAGCGGAGCCGCCTTGTAGCGACGCGCCGGCGGCACCATTTCTGCTACAAGCAGTTCAACCGCTGTTGCCGAAGCCGATGTCGAAGCACCGCCCAGACCCACGCCAGAAGCCCGCCGCCCCGGCACCGTTGGCGGTCGAGGATCGCGCCCTGTTCCTGGACGCGATCGGCGATGTGCGCCGGATTCAGACCGACCGCCTCGATGCGCGTGCACCGGGCCCGAAGCCGGAGCCCGTGCAATCGCGCCGCGACGACGCCCTGGTCATCGAGGAATTGCTGCGACCGTTGCCGAGTTCGCTCGACCCGGACGCCGCCGAGCCGCTGCGCTATCTGAAGAACGGCATCGCGCCGCGCATCCTGCTCAAGCTCGGGCGTGGCCAGTACAGTGTCCGCGACGAACTCGATCTGCACCAGATGACGGCGGTCGTGGCCAAGGATGCGATCTCCCGCTTTCTGGCCGAGTGCAAGTCGCGCGGTGTGCTGTGCGTGAAGATCATCCACGGCAAGGGACTGCGCTCGAAGCACGATGGCCCGGTCCTGAAAGCCCTGACCGACCGCCTGCTGCGCCAGCGCGGCGACGTGCTCGCCTTCCGCTCGGCACGCTGGAACGACGGCGGCAGCGGCGCGGTGGTGGTGTTGCTCAAAGGCAATCGCTGAAACGACAACGCCCGCACGAGGCGGGCGCGTCGTCGCGAAGTCGGCGAAATTACGGCTGCGGCTTGCGCGCCGGAGCGGAGACGGTCATCTGGTCGCGGTTCTTGGCGACGGTCTTGTCGCCGATGCCCTTGACCTTGGCGAGTTCGTCGACCGACTTGAAGCCGCCGTGTTCGCTGCGATAGGCGACGATGGCCTCGGCCTTGGCGGCGCCGACGCCGTTCAGTGCTTCGAGTTGCGCCGCACTGGCGGTGTTGAGGTTGATGGGCGCGGCAAAGGCGGCGAGCGAGGCCAGCGACAGCGACAGGCCGAGGACGAGGGACTTGATCAGGTTCATGGCGTGGATTCCTTTTGAATGGTGGGAGGTCGTGCCGGTGTGCTCACCGGACGGAAACCATTCTGCGGATTTCGCCCCTGCCCTTCCTGCGTGCGGATCGGAACGCGGACTGCGCGATCCGACCTGAAGCGTCTGCGAAATTTCCGAGTCGTCTCAGCGTGGCGGCAACATGCCGCCCGGTCCGCCCATGCCGCCCGGACCCATCATGCCTTTCATGTTGCGCATCAGGCCCTTGAGCCCACCGCCGGAGAGCTTCGACATCATCTTTTCCATCTGCTGGTACTGCTTGAGCAGGCGATTGACGTCGGCCGGCTGCGTGCCCGAGCCACGCGCCACGCGGGCCTTGCGCGAACCGTTCAGCAGGTCCGGATGACGACGTTCCTTCTTCGTCATCGAACCGATGATGGCGATCATGCGATCGACATCCTTGTTGTTGACCTTGTCCTTCAGGTTCTGCGGGATCTGGCCCATGCCCGGCAACTTGTCCATCAGCCCGGTCAGGCCACCCATGTTCTGCATCTGCAGCATCTGGTCGCGCATGTCGTTGAGGTCGAACTTCTTGCCCTTGATGACCTTCTCGGCCAGCTTCTGCGCCTTCTCCTGGTCGACCTTGCGTTCGACTTCCTCGACCAAGCTGAGCACGTCGCCCATGTCGAGGATGCGCGACGCGGCACGGTCCGGATGAAAGGGTTCGAGCGCATCGGGCTTCTCGCCGGCACCGACGAACTTGATCGGCCGGCCGGTGATGTAGCGCACCGACAGCGCCGCGCCGCCGCGGGCATCGCCATCGGTCTTGGTCAGGATCACGCCGGTCAGCGGCAGTGCGGCGGCGAAGGCCTTGGCCGTGTTCGCGGCGTCCTGGCCGGTCATCGAGTCCACCACGAACAGGGTCTCGACCGGATTCGCGGCTTCGTGCACCGCGGCGATTTCTTCCATCATCGCGCCATCGATCGCGAGACGACCGGCCGAGTCGATGATCAGCACGTCGGCGAAACTCTTGCGGGCGTCATCGAGTGCACGCTGAACGATCGTGACCGCCGCTTCGCCCGGTTCGCTCGGGTGGAACAACGCATCGACCTGCGCGGCCAGCGTCTTCAATTGGTCGATCGCGGCCGGACGATAGACGTCGCAACTCACGACCATGACCTTTTTCTTCTTGCGCTCGCGCAGGTGCTTGGCCAACTTGGCCACCGTGGTGGTCTTGCCCGCGCCCTGCAGGCCAGCCATCAGGATCACCGCAGGCGCCGGAACGTTGAGGTTTAGCTCGCTGTTCTGGCTGCCCATCACCGCGGTCAGCTCCTGCTGCACCACCTTGACCAGGGCCTGGCCGGGCGAGAGGCTCTTCAGCACGTCCTGGCCGACCGCACGCTGCTTGATGCGCTCGATCAACGCCGAAACCACCGGCAGCGCGACATCGGCCTCGAGCAGGGCGATGCGCACGTCGCGCATGGCTTCACGGATGTTCTCCTCGGTCAGGCGCGCGCGGCCGCGCAGCTTCTGGATCGTCGAGGACAGGCGATTGCTCAAGGATTCGAACATGGACGGAGCCAGCGGAAAAACGGGCGCGGAGTATAGCCGCAGCGACGCCCGGCCATTTCGCCTCATGGCGGTGCATGCCAAACTGCTGGAATGACGATCGCCCTGTCCCTGATTGCCGCCCTGTTCTATCTGCTTGGCACCGCCGCAGCGATGACGCCGGCCGCACGACCGGAACGCCTGCGCTGGGTGCCGCCGCTGGGTCTGCTGGGAATAGCCGCGCACGCGTTGCCGCTGATCCTGCGCAGTCGCAGCCACGGCCCGGACCTGCAGTTCTTCAGTGCCCTGTCGCTGGTCGCGGCGGCTTGCGTGCTGGTGTTGCTGGCGCTGATGCATTGGCAACGACTGCAACGCTTGGCGGCGGTGGTATTTCCGATCGCCGCTTTGGCGGTGGTCGCTGCGGCGGCGTTCGATCTCGGACCCGGATCACGCCCGATCGGCGACTGGCGCATCGCGGCGCATGCGCTGCTGGCCCTGCTCGCGTTTGCGACGCTGGCCATCGCCGCCGTGGTCGCGATCCAACTCGGTGTCCAGGACCATGCGCTGCGCACGCATCGCTTGTCGCGCTGGTTTTCGGGTGCACCGCCCCTGGTGCAGGTCGAACAACTCCTGTTCCAGTTGATCGGCGCCGGTTTCCTGCTGCTGACGTTCGCCCTCGTGACTGGCGTACTGTTCGTCGAGGACCTGCTGGCGCAGCATCTCGCTCACAAGACCGTGCTTTCCGGCGTGGCTTGGGCCGTGTTCGGCGTGCTGCTGTTCGGTCGCATGCGCTACGGCTGGCGGGGACGCCGTGCGGTGCGTTTCGTGCTGAGCGGGGCGGTGCTGCTGGTGCTGGCCTACTTCGGCTCGAAGTTCGTGCTGGAATTGCTGCTCCAGCGCGCCTCATGACCGCAGGCTCGCACGTCGCGTCGCACCTTTCGGCGATATCCCTGAGCTAGACTCGCGCCTCGCCTACGCCCTGACCGAACGCATGACGAACAATTCCGGCTCCGAACGTCGCCGCTTCCACCGCTTCCGATTCGAAGGCAGCGTCAAGCTGTATTCGGACCGCGCGATGTGGGACGCGGAACTCATCGACATCTCGCTCAAGGGCGCGCTGACCACGCGCCCGGCCGAATGGTCGGGCAAGTTGAATGCGATGCACCGCATCGAACTGCGCCTCGGCGATGGCCTCAAGATCAGCATGGGCGCCAGTGCCGCCCACGTCACCGAAGACAGCATCGGCTTCCGCTGGGAAAAGATCGATCTCGACAGCTTCACCCAACTGAAGCGCCTGATCGAACTCAACCTCGGCGATCCCGAGCGCCTCAACGCGGAACTGTCGGCGCTCGGTTGAGCGGGACCGCAGCCCGCGGCTGCTCCCGGGTCATGGTTTTTGCGCGGGCTCGGCGATCAGTTTCTCGACGAGACCGACCAGCTCCTCGTCGTCCGGTTTGGTGCGACTGCCGAAGCTCTTGACGACCTTGCCGTTGCGATCGACCAGATACTTGTGGAAGTTCCATCCGGGTGCGTCGCCGGTGGCTTCCTTCAGTCGCTTGTACAGCACGCTGGCGTCGTCACCCTTGACGGTCGTCTTCTCGAACATCGGGAACTTCACGCCATAGGTGAGCGTGCAGAATTCCTTGATTTCTTCTTCGGTGCCGGGTTCCTGGCCCATGAACTCGTTCGACGGAAAGCCGAGCACGGCGAATCCCTGGGCCTCGTATTTGGCGTGCATCGCTTCGAGACCTTCGTATTGCGGCGTGAATCCGCACTTGCTGGCGGTGTTCACGATCAAGAGCACCTTGCCGTCGTACTTCTCGCACAGATGCACCGGCTCCTTGCCGGCCAGCGAACGCATCGAGACGTCCAGCAAGGGACTGCAAGCGAACGCCAGTGGCGTGGACATCATCAGGGCGGCAACGGACATCAGTCGTTTCATGGGGCATCTCCTCGGTCGGTGGCTGGAATCTAACCGGTCGGATGCATGACCGATGTCATGGTCGACCGCTTTCATCTTGACGGATCGAATCTAGGTGTTATAGTTCACTACAACACGCAACCGCAGGAGCGTCCGACATGTCCACCAGCCTTCTCGAACTCGCCCTGAGCCTGTTGCTCAGTGCTGCCGCCAGCGTCGGTCAGCCGCCGACCACGGCGCCGTCCAGCTTTGTACCGGCGACCGAAACCGTCGCCCAGCCGATGAGCGAATCCGCCGTCGCCCGTCGTGAAGCCCGTGCCGCGCGCATCAGCCTGTCCGACCCTTACTACAGTTTCAGCCGCGCCAAGCGCGTCGCCGCCAAGGACTGATCCATGTCGATCCAGTGGAACGAAAGCGCGCCGATCTACCGCCAGCTGCGCGATTACATCAAGGCCATGATCCTCGACGAAGCACTGAAGGAAGGCGACGCCCTGCCCTCGGTCCGTCAGGTCTCGGCCGACTTCCAGCTCAACCCGATCACCGTGTCCAAGGCCTACCAGGAACTGGTCGACGAAAGCCTCGTCGAAAAGCGCCGCGGCCTCGGCATGTATGTCAACCAGGGCGCGCGCGACGCCCTGCTGAAGAACGAACGCGAGCATTTCCTGCGCGAGGAATGGCCGGTCCTGCGCGAGCGGCTGCGCCGACTCGGGCTCGATCTCGCAATGCTCGGCAAGATGGATTCCAATGGGGAAATAATGTCATGAGCAAGGTCATCGAAGCGCGTGGACTGCGCAAACGATATGGCAAGACCGAAGCGGTCAAGGGCATCGACCTGACCATCGACACCGGCAAGATCGTCGGCCTGATCGGACCGAACGGCGCCGGCAAGACCAGCGTGCTGAAGGCGATGCTGGGCCTGACCGACTTCGACGGCGAACTCAGCATCCTCGGTCGCAACCCGCACACCGAGCGCCATGCGCTGATGCAGGACGTCTGCTTCATCGCCGATGTCGCCGTGCTGCCGCGCTGGATCCGCGTGCGCGAAGCGATCGAGTACGTCGAGGGCGTGCACCCGAAGTTCTCGCGCGCCAAGTGCGAGGCTTTCCTGGCCAAGACCAAACTGAAGCCCGAGATGCGCGTCCGCGAAATGTCCAAGGGCATGATCGTGCAGCTGCACCTGTCGCTGGTCATGGCCATCGACGCCAAGCTGCTCGTGCTGGACGAACCGACGCTCGGCCTCGACGTGCTGTATCGCAAGGATTTCTACCAGACCCTCCTCAACGACTACTTCGATGGTGACAAGACCATCATCGTGACCACGCACCAGGTCGAGGAGATCGAGCACATCCTGACCGACGTGCTGTTCATCAAGGACGGATTGATCTCGCTGTCGGCCACGATGGAAGAACTCGGCAACCGCTTCACTGAAGTCATGGTGCCGGCCACCCAGCGCGACGCTGCGCTGGCGCTGAAGCCGCTTGACGAGCGCTCGGTGTTCGGCAAATCGATTTTGCTCTACGACGGCGTGCCGCGCGAACAGCTCGATGCACTCGGTGAAACCCGCACCCCCGGCCTCGCCGACATCTTCGTGGCCACGATGAAGGGAACCTATCAATGAACACGTTCGTGACCCAACTGAAACGCGAATACTGGGAAAACCGCGGCGGTTTCTTCCGCGCACCGATGATCGTCGTCGGCGTGGTCGTGCTGATCACGATCATGGGCCTGATCACCGGCCAGGCCTCGATGTCCGATCACGTGAAGATCGTCGGCGTCCCGATCGCCAAGTCCATTGCGTCCATGCCCGCCGACAAGCTTGAGCAGTTGGCGATGGGCATCAATGTCGGCTTGGCCGGCATGTCGATGCTGGTGCAGTTCGCGCTCGGCATCGTGCTGTTCTTCTACCTGATCGGCTCGCTGTTCGACGAACGCAAGGACCGCTCGGTGCTGTTCTGGAAATCGATGCCGGTGTCGGACGTGCAGACCGTGCTCACCAAGATCGTCGCCGCGACCTTCATCGCGCCGGCCATCGCCTGGGTCGCCGGCATCCTGTTGCACGTGTTGATGCTGGGCGTGATCGGTTCATTCTTCTGGTTCAACGACATCAGCCCGGTGAATCTGCTGTGGGGTCCGGCCGAGCCGCTGAAGCTGTGGAGCGTGATGCTGGTCGGCATTCCGGTGAACGCGATCTGGGCGCTGCCGAGCATCGGCTGGCTGATGCTGGTGTCGAGCTGGGCACGCGGCAAGCCCTTCCTGTGGGCGGTGTTCGTCCCGGTCATCGCCGGCATCCTGCTGACCTGGTTCGACGCGCTGTCGTCGCTGTCGATCCCGGACACCTGGTACTGGAAGGAAGTGTTCGCCCGCGGCCTGTTCAGCATCTTCCCGTGGACCTTCGACGCCTCCGGTGCCTTCCGCTTCGGCCTCGAGTTCTCGAAGGACAGCACGCCGTCCGACGTGGTCTCGATGCAATCGCTGTGGATGGTGCTGACGATGATGAAGACCTGGATCGGCGCTGCCGCAGGCATCGCGATGATCGCCGGTGCGGTGTACTTCCGCCGCTATCGCGAACTGACCGACTGAGCCTCAGCCGCCCGCAGATCCGCCGAACGACCCGCCACGCGTGAGCGTGCGCGGGTCGAGCAACTTCTGCAGCCTGGCGTGCGGCCAACCGGTGTCTTCGATGGCGATGTCGAGCACCGGACGGCCCTCCTGGTAGGCGCGCTTCGCGATCGCGGCGGCGCGCTCGTAGCCGATCAGCGGGTTCAGCGCCGTGACCAGGATCGGATTGCGCGCCAGCGCCTCGTCGATGCGTTCCCGGCGAACCGTGAATCCGGCGATGGCCTTGTCGGCCAGCAGGGTCGCCGCATTCGACAGCAGCCCGATCGACGTCAGCAGATTCCAAGCGATCACCGGCAACATGACGTTGAGCTGGAAATTGCCGCTCGCTGCGGCAAAGCCGACGGCGGCATCGCAGCCGATCACCTGTGCCGACACCATGGCCACCGACTCCGGGATCACCGGATTGACCTTGCCCGGCATGATCGACGAGCCGGGTTGCAGGGCCGGCAGTTCAATCTCGCCCAAGCCGGCCAGTGGCCCCGAGTTCATCCAGCGCAGGTCATTGGCGATCTTGGTCAGCACGATCGCCGTTCCGCGCAATGCGCCCGACAACTCGACCGCCGCATCCTGGCTGGCGATGCCATGGAAGCGGTCGCGATGCGGCGTGAATGCGACGCCCGTTTGCGCCTTCAGCGCCTTGCAGACGTCGCCACCAAAGCGTTTCGGTGCATTGATGCCGGTACCGACGGCGGTACCGCCGATCGGCAAACGGCGCATCCGCTTCGAAGCATCTCCCAGGCGCGCTTCGACCTCCGCCAGTTGTGTCGCCCATGCCCCGAGTTCCTGGTCGAAGCGCAGCGGCATCGCATCCATCAGGTGCGTGCGGCCGGTTTTCGCGACCTTGGCCAACTCGCGTGCCCGGCGCCCGATGGTCTGGCGCAAGTGCTGCAACGCCGGCAGCAGGCGTTCGCCGGTCTCCAGCACGGCGGCGACCTGGATGCAGGACGGAATCACGTCGTTCGAGGATTGCGCCCTGTTCACGTCGTCGTTCGCGTGCACCGGTTGTCGCAGCGACTGCGACGCCAGCCGCGCGATCACCTCGTTCGCGTTCATGTTGCTCGACGTGCCCGAACCGGTCTGGAACACGTCGACCGGAAAGGCATGATCGAATTCGCCCTTCGCGACGCGCTGCGCCGCCGTGCGAATCGCCCTCGCGCGCGACTTCGGCATCGTACCCAGCGTTGCATGGGCGTC
>DATMVT010000175.1:0-1586 GCA_035562895.1 Patescibacteria group bacterium
GTGCTGCGCCACGGCCAGAAGGTGCTGACCGCCAATGGCGAGGGCGAAATCCTGTCCGGCACGTTCTCGCCGTCCATCGGCAAGGCGATCGCCTTCGCCCGCGTGCCTGCCGGCGAACCGGGCGAGGTGCGCGTCGACATCCGTGGCAAGGAAGTCCCGGTGCGCGTGGTGAAGTTCCCGTTCGTGCGCGAAGGCAAGATCCAGGACGGCATCTGATCGCCGGCCGGCCGTTGCTTCAAAAAGTGAACTTTCGTCCGCAGCTTCGCTAGACTTTCCCAACCCGATCCCCCGTACGTTCCACTGGAGCCAGCAATGAGCGAGATCCCCGGCGACCTCAAGTTCCTCAAGTCCCACGAATGGGCACGCGTCGAAGGCGATGGCAAGGTCACCGTCGGCATCTCTGACCATGCGCAGGGCCTGCTCGGCGACCTGGTCTACGTCGAGCTGCCGAACGTCGGCGATACCGTCGAAGTCGGCAATGCCTGCGCGGTGGTGGAATCGGTGAAGGCCGCATCCGACGTGTACGCGCCGCTCAGCGGGCGGGTGGTCGAGGTCAACGCCGCGCTGGCCGACAAGCCGGAGACGATCAACGAGGACGCCTACGGCGACGGCTGGTTGTTCATCATGGAGATCGACGACGCCGAGCAGTTCAAGGATCAGATCAACGAACTGCTGACGCCCGACGACTACGCCGAGCTGCTGGAAGACGAAGACCACTGACACGCGTTTCGAAACCGGCATCGCGTCATCGGAACCCGCGACGGCAACGTCGCGGGTTCTTCGTTTTCCGGCGCGCGGAAATGCGCGAGCAGCGCTTCTAGCATCCGTAAAGCGCGAAAAAAGTTCGCGCACTTTCGCGCAATCGGGCTTGTGCGACGCGCAAACGCATCGCGTCGTTCGCGTTCGCATCACCCGCATCGATGGCAGCGCGTGGTCGTCGCGCGCACGCGCAACGTGTTCGCGAGATCGTCGCGTCGATGCGCATCGCCATCTGGAAAAATCGCTGCAAGCCGCGCCAATGCTTGCGTGCAGGAATCGCGTGTGTTGTTGCGCATGCGTGCGTGCACGCTTGCAGCGTTCGTTGCCGATGCATCACGCGCACGTGCGTCCAACGAGCGGCGCGCGCGCGGCGAAAATAATTTGCGACAGGTTGTTGACAGTTGAAAAAACCGTGATTAGGTTTCGCCCAGCAGACGTTTCCTGCAGAAGCGAGTGATCAAATACAACGCGATAGCCGGCAGCACCACACGCACCTCCACCCGCAACATGAAAAAGGTGGACGCCGGCTCCGCATCCCTCGCGAAAAGCATGGAAGCGCCCATGATCGAAACCTGCAGCGTTCGCCGCCGCGGGTTTTTTAATGGGCGCAAGGCGCCTGAAGGCATGGCCGCGACTTCGCGCGATGCCACCGAATCCGTACCGGCGCGCCTGGCGCGCCGGCGGTTGATCGCGGGTCCGATACCCGTGGTGTTTTCTGCAACTGGGCGTTACCGCTGTACCCATTGACGAGGAGCCATACCATGGCCGTTAAGAAAGCTGCTGCAAAGAAGGCTGCTAAGAAGCCGGCCGCCAAGAAGGCGGCGAAG
>DATMVT010000176.1:0-5242 GCA_035562895.1 Patescibacteria group bacterium
TGGCGCATCGAGCACCACGGTCACCGTCAACGTCGCCGCCGACAGCGTCATCGAATTGAACGAGGCATTCACCGTCACGCTGGGCAACCTGACCAATGTCGAATCAGTCGGCAGCGACCTCAGCGCCACGGGAACGATCCAACTTGACGACTACCATGCATTGACGATCGAAGAGATCCAGGGCAATGCACACGCCTCAGCGTTCGCGAACCTGCCGGTGGCGACCACCGGCAACATCGTCACTGCGGTCATTCCGGCCCCCAATGGCGGCTTCGTCATGCAGATGCCGGACGCCGCGGCTTCGGGCGATACCGCGACCTCGAACGGCATCTTCGTCTTCACCGGTGCGACGCCCGGCGGCGTGGCCGTGGGCGATGAAGTCGACGTGCGCGGCACCGTCCTCGAGTTCGGCACGGGTGGCGCGACGGCGGCCCAGCGCGTCACCGAGTTCAGCAACACCGGTTTGATCTTTTCGGTGAACTCGTCGGGCAACGCGCTGCCCGCACCGATCACGCTGGATGCCACCACGCCCTCGCCGAATCCGGCGACGCCGTCCTGCGGCGCAGTCGGCAACTTCGAATGCTACGAAGGCATGCGCGTCACCACGAGCACCGGCATGGTCAACCTGGGCAACCAGACCTTCGGCGTGTCCGATCCGGTCGCGGAGATGTGGATCACCACGTCCGGCCAGCGCGCCGTGCGCGAAGGCGGCTTGTTGCCGACCAAGACCGGCGAGGTCGTTCCGGTGTTGAACCCGCCGGCACCGCCGGTTCCGTCGACCTTCGTCTACGACCAGAACCCGGAAGTGTTCGAGCTCGACCTCAATCGCGCCGGCCTTCCGAACGACGTGCTGGTGCCCGGCACCACGTTCTCGGCCAGCGGCGTGCTGAACCAGGAGTTCGGCGGATTCGAATTGTGGCCGACCGTGTTGACCGTCAACGCCGCCGCACCGGCCTTGCCGGCGCCGGTGGTCGATCCGCTGCCGACCGAACTCACGATCGGCTCGCAGAACCTGCACCTGCTCTTCGACGACGTCAATGACGCCTGGAACACCGCGGATTGCACCGACGCCGACGTGGACTTCTGCCCGGATACCGCACGCTGGAACGCGAAGCTGAACCTGCTCTCGCGCCAGATCCGCGAACAACTGAAGTCGCCGATGGTGATCGCGCACCAGGAGATCGAGAAGCTGGGTGCACTGCAGGCGCTCGCCGCCAAGGTCAACGCCGATCTCGGTCCGACGCCGCCGTTCACCTACACCGCCCACGTCGGCGCGATCGACAACCTCGATGGCGGCCACCAAAACGTCGGCTACCTGATCCGCAGCGACGTCACCGTGCTGTCGCTCGAGCAGCTCAACACGACCCAAACCTGGACGTTCAATGACGCGCCGCAGGGCGAAGTCATGGACCGACCGGCCTACCTGCTGCGCGCGTCGGTGAACCTCGCTCCCGGCCAGCCGTTCGAGTTCGCGGTGATGAACGTGCATCAACGTTCGTTGATCGGCATCGACGACCTGACCCCGCTCGCCGACCAGATCGACGCGCACCGGGTCCGCCAGAAGCGTCTCTATCAGGCCGCGCTCACCGCGCAGTCGATCCAGCAGTTCCAGACCGCGAACCCGTCGATCCCGCTGTACGTGCTCGGCGACTTCAACGCCTACACCGAAAGCGACGGCTACACCGATGTCACCGGCATCATCCAGGGCACGACCGATCCGGCGCTGTCCGAGTACGACCTGTCGTTCTTCGGCCTAGAAGGCAGCGGGCCGAACGGCAACATCGTCGCGCCGGCATTGACGGCCGCGAGCGCGCTGGTCTCGGCGAACGAACGCTACTCGTACCAGTTCCAGAGCATGCCGCAGCAGATCGACCACGCGATGATGAACGCCGCAGGCCTCGCGCAATTCCTCGACATCCACTTCGCCCGCAACAACGTCGACGAACAGGCGCGCTACCTGATCAGCTTCAGCAACACGCTGGGCACCGAGACGCCCCTGGTCAGCAGCGACCATGACGGCTTCGTGCTCTACATCGATCCGCGCGCCGACGGCCTCTTCGGCGACGGCTTCGAAGACTGACGCATCAGCGCCGGCAATCCCGAAACGGCCCGCCTCGCGCGGGCCGTTTTTTTTGGCGCCGGCAGCCGCTGTCGCGACGCAATCGATTGACGTCGGGGCCGAGCCGTCCCACAGTGCGGGAGCACCGCGGCACGTCGCTGCCGTGCGCTACCCCCGGGCTTCCCAAGGAGTTGGACGATGAGCATCGAATCCCTGTTGGTCTTTCTCGTCATCGGCGGCGTCGCCGGCTGGTTGGCCGGCCTGCTCGTCAAAGGCTTCGGCTTCGGCCTGCTCGGCAACATCGTGGTCGGCATCGTCGGCGCCTTCATCGCCGGCTGGCTGTTCCCGACCCTCGGCATCTCGCTCGGCTCCGGCATCGTCGCCGCGATCCTGCACGCCACGATCGGCGCGGCGGTGCTGCTGCTGTTGATCCGCGTGCTCAAGCGCGCCTGATCGCCGCGCGCCCGAGCCGCTCACGGCCCGCCGCGCGCGGGCCGCTTCATTTCCAGTCTCGATCGAGACGTTCGACGCGCACCGGCACGCCGTTCAATGCCGCATTGCCGGTGCCGCTGTCGAGCCAGGCGTCGTCGGTGAGGTCGTTGACGCTGACACCGTCGAGAGATGCCGCGCGTCCGAGGCGCACGCCGTCGCGGCGCTGCCCGAAGCCGTGCGGCAGCGATACCACGCCGCGCTGCAGATCCGCGTCCGACTGCACGTCGACGACGACCGCGCCGACGCGCGAACCGACACGCACGCGCGCGCCATCGGCGAGGCCACGTGCCGCGAGGTCGTCCGGGTGCATCAGCAGCTGATGTCTCGGCTTGCCCTTCACCAGTCGCTGCGCGTTGTGCATCCACGAGTTGTTGCTGCGCACGTGGCGGCGACCGATCAGGCGCAGATCGAACCCCGCTTCGACGCGATCGACTTCATTCACCGCCGCGTCGAACAGGTCCAGCAGCAACGGTGGCGCGCATTCGATCGCACCGCTCGACGTCTCCAGTCGACGCAGCAGCGAGGGCGCGAGCGGACCGAGGTCGAGGCCGTGTGGCGCGGCGAGCAAATCGTCGAGGGTGAGGCCACTGCCGCCGCGCGCGAGCAGCGCAGCGAGCACCTCGCGCGGCGGCAGGAACGGCGTGTGCGGCTCGCCACGCGCCCCGCGCAGGCCGCGCACGACGCCGTCGAGGATTTGCCACTGCGCCCGCGCGCCCTCGGGCAGCGGCTGCGTCGGCACGCTCAGGCGCGCGACGCGACGGATCGCGAAGGCGTTGAAGTAAAGGTCGTAGTGGTCTTCGGCGAGGAAGGACGGCGGCGGCAGGATCCAGTCGGCGTGACGCGTGGTCTCGTTGAGGTATGGGTCGATCGCGACCTGGAATTCGAGCGTGGCGAGCGCGCGATCGAGCGCGGCGCCATTCGGCGTCGAGGCCACCGGATTGCCGGCCACGGTCAGCAAGGCGCGGACTTGTCCCGCGCCCGGCGTCTCGATTTCCTCGCGCAACACCGCCACCGGCAGTTCGCCGCAGAGTTCCGGCAAGCCGCGCACGCGCGACGACCAGCGACCACGCGATCCCTTCGACGTGCCCGGACCGGTCACCGGCACGATGGCCTCGTTCGGCAAGCAACCGCCAGCGCGATCGAGTTGGCCGAGATGGAGGTTCACGAGCTGGATCAGGTAGTGCGCGACCGTGCCGAAGCGCTGCGTCGACACGCCCATGCGCCCGTACACGCAGGCGTTCGTGACGCGATGCAACTGCGCGGCGACGGCTTCGACCTGCGCCATCGCGATGCCCGTGCGCTGCGCCAGATCATCGATGCGCACCGCCTGCACGCGCGCCATCGCCACGTCGAATCCATCGAGCTTGCCGGCATACGCGTCCAGTCGCGGCGCACCGAGGCGCGCCAACGCCTGCAGCAGCGCGATCAGGAACCAGACGTCGCCGCCGGGTCGGATCGCCAGGTGCTCGCTCGCGATCGCCGCCGTCTCGCTGCGGCGCGGATCGACCACGATCAACGCCCCGCGCGCGCGGATCGCCTTCAGCCGCACGGTCACGTCCGGCGCCGTCATCAGGCTGCCGTTCGACGCCACCGGATTCGCACCCAGCATCAGCAGCACGTCGAGCCGGTCCAGATCGGGAATCGGCAGCAGCCACTGGTGCCCGTACATCTGCCAATTCACCAGCTGGTGCGGCCATTGGTCGACCGAGGACGCGCTGAACGAATTGCGCGAACCGATCGCCCGCAGCAACTGCGGCACATGGGCCATCAGAGAGAAATGATGCACGTTCGGATTGCCGAGATACACCGCCACCGCATCGCGCCCGTGCTGCGACTGGATCGCGTGCAGGCGCTGCCCGATTTCCGCGAACGCCTCGTCCCAAGTCGCCTCGCGCCACCCGCCTTCGACCTTGCGCATCGGCGCGCGCACGCGATCCGGGTCGCTCTCCAGATCGAGGATGGCCACACCCTTCGGACAGAGGTGTCCGCGACTGAACGTGTCCGCGTCGTCACCACGGATCGAGGTCAGCACGCCATCGACGTACTTCAACTGCAAGCCGCAGATCGCTTCGCAGAGGGGACAGGCGCGGTGCGCGATCACGTCGCTCATCGCCGCGCCAGACTCGGCACGCGCCCGATGTCGCCACAGGCGGCGGCGGCGAAGAAACGTTTGGCGGGCGCGAGCGCATCGACCAGACCGAGGCCGCGCGAGAGCCATTCGCCGACGCGGCCGAGCTCGCCACCGAAGCCGCGTTCGATGGCGTCGATGGCGCGCGCAGCCGCGTGCGCGTCGGAGCGGCGCCAGCTGTCGAAGCGCGACAGCGTGGCGAGGCTGCCCAAGTCGCGTTCGCGTTCGCGCGCATCGACGAGCACATCGACCAGCGCGGCGGCATCGATCAAGCCGAGATTGAGACCGAGCCCGGCGAGCGGATGCACGACATGGGCGGTGTCGCCGAGCAGGACCAGACGTTCGGCGTGGACGCGTTCGGCGAGTTGCAGGCGCAGCGGAAACGCGACGCGCGCGGTCGCCGCGAGAACGCGACCGAAGCGGCTCGACGCGGCTTCGCTGACGGCCGTGCAAAACGCCGCATCATCGAGCGCAAGCAGGCCATCGACCTCGGCCGTCGGGCGCGTCCAGACCAGGCTGGATCGTCCGCCATCGATCGGCAGGAACGCGAGCGGCCCGCCTTT
>DATMVT010000177.1:0-8632 GCA_035562895.1 Patescibacteria group bacterium
CTCGCAGCAGCCGTCGTGGCATCGGCAGGAACAGCCGCGGCATCGGCAGGCTGGGTCGTCTGGTCTTCTTGCATGGCAATACCCTTAGGAGTTGAGCGTGAACTTGATGGGGACGAGGACGCGACCTTCGACGGGTCGACCGTCACGGACCTCGGGATTGAACTTCCACTGACGAACCGCCTTCATCGCTTCCTGGTCGAGTTCGCGATGGCGGCTCGACTTGTGGATATCGACTTTCAGCGGCGTGCCGTCGATACCGACGGTGACAACGAGGACGACCTCGCCCTGCAGGCGGCGACGCATCGCCGCAGGCGGATAGCGCGGCGGACGCATCTTGCGATAGCTCGGGTCTTCCGATGCACCGATGTTGTCCGGCAAGGCCGGCGCAGGCGGTGCCGGCGGGGCCGGCGGCGTGGCCTCTTCGGCCATTTCGCTGGGCTCGTCGAAGACCGGGCGATCGTCGACCGGCGGCGGCGGCGGCGGCGCCACCGGCTGCGGCTTGTTCTCGACGACCTTCTTGATTTCCTTCGGCGGCTCCGGCGGCGGCGGCGGCGGTGGTGGCGGCGGCGGCGGCGGTTCGATGAAGGTCACGTCGATGATCTGGTCTTCGTCTTCGACGATGGCATTCGGCGGCTTGACCGGCGCGATCAGGAACATGAAGGCCCCCGCATGCAGGGCCAACGCGAACGACTGCCCGGCGACGCGGCGCCAGCTGAAGCCTGTTTCGGTGTCGTTATCAATACTCGACATGGGGGTCTCGGTTCTGCGGAGGCCGTGGTTTCGGCCCCGGTGGCCGGACGGGTCCGGGCAAGGGGGTCGTGATTATAACCACGGCGTGTTGTCTTCTATCCAGCCTCCGTGCAGCATGTTCCCTGCACGTTACAGCCACATAACGCACCGCTTCGCCCCACGGGGTTCGCGCTGCGCCGGTTTTTCACATCTTCGATGCGTTTTTCAGCCAGCTCTCGGCACTCTTGCGAGTCGCCTCGAAACCGGTGGCCTTCTGGTACGCCGCGATCGCACCCGGCTTGTTGCCGAGTTCGAGTTCGCAGTTGCCGAGCAGGATCCAGGCCTGGCCTTCGCTCTTGAACGGCGTCTTCTTCAACGCTTCCTTCGCGGCGACGCGCGCTTCCGCGTTCTTCTCCGCTTCGTACAAGGTGTAGGCCTGCAGGAAACTCATTTCGCCATCGGTCGCGAAGGTCGCGGCCTGGCCATAGGCATTCGCGGCTTCGACCGGCTTCTCGGCCAGGCGATAGGAATCGCCAAGCGCGCGCAGGTGGTCGAGACCGCGCGGCAGCACGCCCTTGGCGAGACCTTCCTCGATCACCTTGATCGCTTCGAGCGGACGCTCGCCGAAGTTGTACAGCTGGTACAGCTGCTTCACTTCCGACTCGGTCGTCATCATGCCGCTCTGGTACGCCGACGACAGCAGCGCGACCGCCTTGTCCGGCTGTTCGGCCTGGATGTAGACGTTGCCGAGCAGGCGCGTGATCGGCTTGCTGCCCGGCAGCGCCTTCAATGCCGCCTCGCCTTCGACGGCAGCTTCGACGAACTTGTCCTGTTCGTAGTAGCTCGCCATCAGCAACTGGTACCAGCCTTCGTTCGGCTTGTCGGCCAGCGCGATCGCCTTGCGGATCGTGGCCGCGGCCTCATCGAGCTTTTCCATGCGATACAGCGACTGCGCCTTGATCGCGTAGGCGAGGTCTTTCTCGCTGCCGGTCTGCGCCAGCCACTGGTCGATCGCGGTGATCGCCTCGGCGTAGTTCTCTTCGCCCATGTTGAGGTTCGCGTACTGCATCAACGCACCGAAATGGGTGATGTTCGGCAGCGCGTTCAGGTCGAGCGACTTCTTGGTGTAGTCGAGGACCTTGGCGACGTCGTCGTCGCGGTCGTTCGCGACATTGGCGAGACCCTGATAGGCCATCGCCTTTTCGTAGTCGTTGGCCTTGGCGTCGGCGAGAACTTCGTTGAAGGTCTTCTCGGCGACGTCGTACTGTTCGTCGTACAGCGCCTTCACGGCCTTGTCGAGCTTCTTGCCGAGCTTGTTCGAGGGCTTGGCAGGCGGCTCCTGGCGCGTCGCGTTCGGGAACGGATTCTCGGCGGCCTGGTTGGTCGTCGCCTTTTCGGCCTTGCGCGCACCGCGGGTATTGGCCTTGCGGTCGTCGGCACCGCCGGTTTCGAGTTGGGCCTGCGCTTCGGAGAACGGAACGGCAACGAGCACGGCGCCACTGAGCAGCGCGACGGCAATCGGGAAAGCCAGACGTTTCATGTTCACCCCTCGAATGGAAATCAGGCCGGCATCCTGCCAGCAAAAAGGCCGCGAAGCGTAACGGCGGGGTGACGGTGTCACAAGCGGCGTTGTTTGAATGTTACGGAGCTGAACCCGCGGGAACCGGGCAAGCCGGTCGCGCCGTCGCCGGGCCACGCGATGCGTGCAAGGATTCCAGCCGTCCCGAGATTCGGATCTTGCGCATGCGGGCTGCCCTCCCAGGCGGTCTCGAAACGGGTTCAGGTGGTCGGGAAATTCGCCTTGGCGAAGGCGACGCGTTCGGCCGGATCCTTCGACAATTGTCCGTTGCGCTCGAGCGCCTGGACCTTGCGCAGGCGATGCAGCGCGCCGTTGCCGTTCGCGATCTGGATCGCCAGCCCGGGCCGCGCGTTCAATTCCAGCACCATCGGGCCGAGGTGGCGGTCGAGCACGATGTCGACGCCGACATAGCCGAGTTCGCACAACTCGTAGGCCTTGGCACCGATCATCAGCAACTCGTCCCAGCGCGGGATGACCAGGCCGGCGATCGGGTGCTCGGTATCCGGGTGTTCGCGGATCAGTTCCGAATTCCACACGCCACGGCAAGTGATGCCGCTCGGGATGTCGATGCCGACGCCGATCGCACCCTGGTGCAGGTTCGCCTTGCCGTCAGACAAGCGCGTCGGCAGGCGGATCATCGCCATCACCGGATAGCCGAGGAAGCTGATGATGCGAATGTCGGGCACGCCCTTGTAGCTGACGTGTTCGAAGATCGGGTCGAACTGCACGCAGTATTCGATCAGGATGTGGTCGGGCTGGCCGCCCAGCGAGAACAGGCCGGACAACATGTTCGAAAGATGGTGGTTGAACTCGTCGCGACTCATGAACGAGCCGTTCGAGCGCCGGTACTTGTCGCCGCGACGGCCGCTGATGACGAGGATGCCGTCGCCGCCGGAGCCGTGCGCGGGCTTCACGACGAAGGACTCGCGGTCCTTGATCTTCTCGTGCACCTCTTCGATCTCGTGTTCCTCGCGGACCACGGCATACAGGTCCGGCACCGGCAGACCGGCCTTGATCGCCATCTTCTTGGTGATCAGCTTGTCGTCGACGCGCGGATAGAACTTGCGCTGGTTGTACGCGAGCACGTACTCGGCATTGCGCTGGCCGATGCCCATCAGTCCGATCTTGCGCAATCGCTTCGCGACCGCGAACGGGTTGATCAGGCCCATGTCAGGCTCCGGCCGCGTGGTCCGGCTTGGTCGCCGGTGCCGCGATCGGGTCCGGATCGCGCGCCAGGGCGCGGAAGCGGAACAGTTCGCTCAGGCGATAGCCCGAGTAGCGACCGAGCAGCAAGGTCGCCGCCAGCAGCACCAGCAGCAGTTCCGGGAACACGAAGATCAGGTGCTGCAGTCGCGGCTGCCCCATCGCGGCGTACGCGAGCGCGGCGATCGCGAGCGAGCCCAGCGTCTGCTTGATCGAGTAGGCGGCACCGCGTTCTTCCCAGGCCACCGAGACGCGTTCGATGGTCATGGTCAGGATGATCATCGGAAACAGCGCCACGTTCAGGCCGACATTGAGTCCGAGCTTGTTCGAGACCACCGACACCATCGCCATCAGCAGCACGACGATGATCAGCACCGCGGTCAATCGTGGCACCAGCAGCAGCTTCAGCCGCTCCATGTAGAAACGCACGAGCAGGCCGAGGCTGATGATGGTCGCGAACAGCACGAGTCCGGCGACCAGGCCGGTCCAGTTGAACGCGAGCGCGACCAGCACCGGCATGAAGGTGCCGAAGGTCTTGATGCCGACGAGGTTGCGCAGGATCAGCATGATGAAGGCGCCGACCGGGACCAGCAGCAGGATCTTGAAGGTCTGCTGGGTTTCGATCGGCAGGTTCAGCAGCGAATAGGCGATGAAGTTCTCGTCGCGACTGCGCAGGTTTTCCTTCGCCGTGTCGAGCGCGTCGGCGAGGCTGCGCTGCAGCGTGAACGCGACGTTCGCGCGCGGGTTGTCGTCGACCACCAGCACCGGCTTCTGCGCGGTGCTCCAGATGAACAGGTTGTCGGGCAGGCCTTCGGCACCGGTGCTGGCGTTGAGCGGACGCCATTGCTTGAGTTCGGTGTCCCAGATGCGCAGGAACGGTTGCAGTTCGGTTTCGACGCTGCCGTCCGTGAGTTCGAAGCCATACATCAACCGCGCCGAGATCTGGCGGTCGGCGAGCAGGTCGATCGCGAGCAGCGCGCGATCCTCGGGCTTGTCTTTCTTGCCGAGCAGCAACGCGACTTCCTCGCTCGGCTGATCGGCGTTGAGCTGGCGCACCAGTTCGCCGGCAAAGGTCGCGGAATCGACCGAGCGCTCGCGCACGTCGTCGAGCAAGGTCGCACGCGCGGTCGCGAACGGTTCCTCGTGCACGCGCGTTTCCGGCGGCTTCGGCACGACCGGTTCGGCGGCGGGATGCTCGTCGCGGTAGATGGTCGCGCGGTAGTAAAGCGACTGCGTGCCGCTGGCACGACGGATCTGCCACTGCACCTCACGCGCGCCGCGGCTGCGCTCGATGTTCATGCCGTAATTGCGCGCGACGAAATTCTCGTCGATCACCGAATAGCCCGGCGGGTTGTGCGGGATCTGCAGGGTGACCTTGTTCGGTCCGCTGCGCGCATTGAACTCGACGCGTGCCTGGACTTCCCAGACTTCGCTCTCGCTCTGTGGCACGACCGGGAAGCGCAGCACCTTCCACTTGTAGTAGAAGCCGGCGACGCCGAGCGCAGCCAGGATGAAGGCAAGCAGGTACAGCTGGGTTTTCTTCATGGTGCGTGTCGCTGGGATCCCCGAATCATCGCGAGTATAGCCAGCGCTCGCGTGCTACTGGGGCGGTGCGCCGACGACCCGTGCGAGGTAGGCGGCTGCGGGTCGGGCGCGCATCAGCGCGCGGCCTCGCAAGCGGATGCGGTCGCGAGCGCGGTCGCGTTCGAGGTAACCGAGACAGGTCTCGACCAGTTGCGCATAAGGCGCGAATGCGAGGCCGTCGAACCACTCGGCCTCGGTGTCGGGATCGCCGCTTTCGGAAACGACGAAGCGCGCGTTGGCGAGCAGATAGGACACCCGTACCTGCTCGAACACCTGCGCCTCGTAGTAGTGCAGGTTGAGCACGATCTTCGCGCGCGCGATCCAGGCATCGCGTTCGGCGCCATAGACGCCGAACAGCGGGTGCACCTTGACCCCCATCCGCGCCAGCGCTTCCAGCACGGCGATGCGGCGGTCGTTCGGCGACCCGTAGAACAGCACGTCGATGTCCTGCGTCGCGGCGTCGGCGATGCGTTCGAGCCCCGGACTGTGCCCGACCGGCAGCAGCTTCGCTTGCCCGATGCCGTGCTCGCGCGCGAGCGCGGCCTGGTTGCGTGCGCTGTAGTCCCAGAGCTCGTGGCGGCGGAAGCGCTCGAGCAGGGCCGGCGTGATCCAGGTGCTGGCGCGATCGATCTGCTCGAGGTTGTAGAGGATCGCGTCGTTCGGCACCGGATGTGGCCAGTGCGCGAGCAGTTGCGGCCCGAGCAGGATCGCGCGGCGATCATCGCCCTCGGCCTGATCGCGCTGGATCGCATCGTGACCGAGTGCGTTCAGGCCCTCGACGAGCGTCAGCGCGATCTCGTCGAAGGCATGGCTGTGCGGGTAGTTCGGCAGCCGCGGGATGACGACGGCGTAGCGCGACATCCCGCCACCCTCAAACGTCGAGATTGGCGACGCGCAGCGCGTTCGATTCGATGAACTCGCGCCGCGGTTCGACGACATCGCCCATCAGCGTCGAGAAGATCAGATCGGCGGCGACGGCATCCTCGATCCGCACCTGCAGCATGCGCCGGGTGTCCGGATTCACCGTGGTCTCCCACAACTGCTCCGGGTTCATTTCGCCGAGGCCCTTGAAGCGCTGGATCATGCGGCCACGCTTGGCCTCTTCCATCAGCCACTGCTGCACGGCATGGAAATCGCTGACCGGCGCCTGACGCGAACCCCGCTGGACGCGCCCGTCCGAACTGATCAACCCATTGATTTGATTGGTGATTTCAGCAATCGGCGCATAATCCGCGGAAAGGAAGAACTGGCCCGGCACGATGCTGTCGGTGGACAAGCCGTGATGCTGCTTGCGGATGCGCAACACCGCGCCCTGCTCGCCGGCACTGGCCTCGGTCAGGATTTCGTACTGGGGCCGACCGAGCCCACGCGTGTTCAATCGCGCCGTGACCTGGTTGGCCCAGGCCGCCAGTCGCTCGCCGTCGGCCAGCAGCGCGGCATCGATCGGCTGCACATCCAGCAGCGCACCCAGGAAGTTCGCGTCGACGCGGTTCGAGAGGCGATCGATCTGGTCCTTCGCGCTCTGGTAGTCGCGCAGCAGCTTCTCCAGCGCGGCACCACGGATCGGCGGCGTGTCGGCGCTTGCGTACAACTCGGCGTCTTCGACCGCGTTGTTGATCAGGTAAGCCGCCAGCGCCGCCTCGTCCTTCAGGTACATCTCGTGCTTGCCCTGCTTGAGCTTGAACAGCGGCGGCAGGCCGATGTAGATGTAGCCGCGCTCGATCAGCTCGGGCATCTGCCGATAGAAGAACGTCAGCAGCAGCGTGCGGATGTGCGAACCGTCGACGTCCGCGTCGGTCATGATGATGATGCGGTGGTAACGCAACTTGTTGATGTCGAACTCGTCCTTGCCGATGCCGCAACCGAGTGCGGTGATCAGCGTGCCGACTTCGGCGGAACCGAGCATCTTGTCGAAGCGTGCCTTCTCGACATTCAGGATCTTGCCCTTGAGCGGCAGGATCGCCTGGGTCTTGCGATTGCGACCCTGCTTCGCGGAACCGCCGGCGGAGTCACCCTCGACCAGGAACAGTTCCGACAAGGCCGGATCCTTCTCCTGGCAGTCGGCGAGCTTGCCGGGCAGGCCGGCGATGTCGAGCGCGCCCTTGCGTCGCGTCAATTCGCGCGCCTTGCGGGCGGCTTCGCGGGCACGCGCGGCATCGACCACCTTTTCGCAGATCGCACGCGCGACCGCGGGGTTTTCCTGCAGGAAATCGGCGAACTTGTTGCCGATCACCGACTCCACCGCCGACTTCACTTCGGACGAGACCAGCTTGTCCTTGGTCTGCGAGCTGAACTTCGGATCCGGCACCTTCACCGACAGCACCGCGATCATGCCCTCGCGCATGTCGTCGCCGGTCGGCGAGACCTTCGCCTGCTTCATCAGGTTCGAGGATTCGATGTAGTTGCCGAGCGTGCGCGTCAACGCCGCACGGAAGCCGGCGAGATGGGTGCCGCCGTCCTTCTGCGGGATGTTGTTGGTGAAGCAGAACATGCGTTCTTCATAGGCATCCGTCCACTGCAGCGCGACATCGACGGAGATCTCGTCACTGGTCCCGATGAAGCTGACCACGTGCGGATGCAGCGGTGTGCGCAGCTGCGACAGATGTTCGACGAAGCTGCGGATGCCGCCTTCGTAGGCGAACACGTCGTGCTTGCCTTCGCCGCGCTCGTCGCGCAGCTCGATGCGCACGCCCGAGTTCAGGAATGCCAGTTCACGCAGGCGCTTGGCCAGGATGTCGTAGTGGAACTCGACATCCGAGAAGATCTCGGTACTGGGCAGGAAGCGCACCTGGGTGCCGCGCTTCTGGCTCGCCTCGAGCCGCTTCAGCGGATACTTCGGTTCGCCCAACCCGTATTCCTGCTGGTGGTGGAAGCCTTCGCGCCAAATGTCGAGCCAGAGGCTGGACGACAGTGCATTGACGACCGACACGCCGACGCCGTGCAAGCCGCCGGAGACCTTGTAGCTGTTGTCGTCGAACTTGCCGCCGGCATGCAGCACGGTCATCACGACTTCAGCCGTCGAGCGCCCCTCTTCATGCATGCCGACCGGGATGCCGCGGCCATTGTCGAGCACGGACACCGAGCCGTCGCCGTGGATCGTGACCAGCACGGTGTCGCAATGACCCGCCAGGGATTCGTCGATCGCGTTGTCGACGACTTCGAACACCATGTGGTGCAGGCCGGTGCCGTCATCGGTGTCGCCGATGTACATGCCGGGGCGCTTGCGGACGGCGTCGAGTCCCTTCAGAACCTTGATGCTGCTGCTGTCGTACTGCTGATCGGTCATGCGGCTTCCCGTGGCAGGGGGCACGGATCCGGAACCCGCGGAGCGGGCGGCATCAACGTGCGTGGGATATTCCGCCAGTATATCAAGCCGGCGTGATGCGGCCTTGTTCCACGTGGAACAGATGCCAGGGTTCGCTGCGATCATGCAGCGCCTGCGGAATCACCGTGCCGGTGATCCAGGCCTGAAGCCCCGCCGAGAACACCCAGTCCAGCACGCGATCTAGATGTTCCGCATCCAGCTCGGACGCCAGA
>DATMVT010000178.1:0-1692 GCA_035562895.1 Patescibacteria group bacterium
TCGCGTCACGCGGGTGGTAGTACTCCGCCGGCGCCGAATACCAGATCAGGTTCAGCTTTTCGCGGCGTTCGAAAAAGGTCATGTTGCCGCGGTAATGCAGGCCATTGCCGACGTCGAAGCTCAGGTCGAAGCGGAAGGCGGTGAAGTTCCCGATCCGCACCGGTTGCAGGTTCGTCGTTTTCACGTTGATCAAGCCCAGTCCGATGATGCCGTCCCGCAACACGGCTTCGATCTCGCTCGCATCCATCCCCTTGCGGTAGAACGGACCATCGGGACGACGCTTGGTCGCTCGGGTCGAGCCGAACACGTGGTACTTGTCGCGGATGTTCACCAGCCAGAGGATGCGGTTCAGCGCGGTGCCGTCGATCGTCCACAACTCGGCGTTATAGGCCCTGAAACGCGCCCACTCGATCGGCGAGGTGACCGTGAAGATGCGGGTGACCCGGGTCGGTTCTTCCGGGCGGACGATGCCGGGCGGTGCGCCGCAGCCCGCCAGCAGGGCGAACAGGCTCAGCGCGAGGACGCGCAGGATCCAACGATCAACGATTCGCATGAGGGGCTCCGGTCGCTTCCGAGAGGTAGTGTTCGACCGTCGCGCGGTCGGCGGCATCGGGCTGCAGCTTCAGGTACTGGCGCCACTCCGTGGCCGCCTGCGCCGGTTGCTGGATGGTGCGATACATGTAGCCGAGGTCTCGATGTACCACCGCCGGGTAGCCCGGCACGCGCATCGCGGCGCGGTAGGCATCGATCGCACGCTTGTCGTCGCCGCCGGCGCGACGTTTGCGGAACAGTTCGCCACGGTAGTACTCGACCCAGGCCAGGTGCGTGCCCTTGGCCCGTTCCTGCAGGCGATCAAGCAGCACGATGGTTTGCGGATAGTGGCGGCGCCCCATCTCGTCTTCGAGCCAGCTGGCGAAGAACGGTTCGGTGGCGGCCTGGTACGCCACTTCGCCGGTCTGCGTGCCGGCATTCGAGAACGCTTCCGCGGCTTCGCGCAGCGTCGTCATGCGTTCTTCCGTGGCCGGATGCGTGGCGAAGATGCCGGACGGCTTGTTGCGATCGCGGGCGTTGTCCTCGGCCAGCAGTCCCTGCCACAACGCGGCGCCCTGGTCGGCGCGGTACCCGAGCTTCACCGCACGCTCGAACCCTTCGGTGTCGGACTCGCGTTCGGCGTCCCGGCTGTATTTGTAGAGCGAGGCATAGGCGATCAGTTGCGAGACATCGAAGATGTCATACGCATCCTGCGTCCCCGAACGTGCGGCGACCAGTTGCAGAATGCTGAGCGCATTCATGATGTCCTTGGTTCGTCGCCACTGCTTGATCGAGTGCTGGTGCAGGAAGTGGCCGATTTCGTGACCGATCACGAAACCCAGCTGTGCTTCGTTCTCCGATCGCAGCAGGGCGCCGGTCCAGACCTGCATGACGCCGTTCGGCGCCATGCTGGCGTTGAAGTAGGGGCGCCGGATGATGTAGACGCGAATGTCCCGGCAGTAGTCCCCAGCGAGATTGCAGACCAGCTTCCGGATGTAGTCATTCAGTGCCGGATCGCGGACCAGCAGCGGTGAACGCTGCAGCGCCAGTTCGGACTCGTCGAGCGCCGTCCACAGGCCGGCTTCGTCGGTGTCCTCGGGCGGGCGCTCGCCCGGTTCCATCTCGCGCAACGGCTGCTGAGAAGCGCAGCCGAAGAGCAGG
>DATMVT010000179.1:0-11380 GCA_035562895.1 Patescibacteria group bacterium
ATGCGCTTCGCGACCGGCGCATCCGGCACGATCGTGCGGCTCCACTCGCGCGTCGTCTCGCCCGGCCATTTGCGCGTTGCGTCGATCCCGAGCTTCGAGCCGAGTCCGGCGACCGGACTGGCGAAATCGAGGTAATCGATCGGCGTGTTCTCGACCAGCATCGCATCGCGCACGGGATCGACCCGCGTCGACACCGCCCAGATCACCTGGGACCAGTCGCGCACATCGATGTCCTCGTCGGTGACGATCACGAACTTCGTGTAAGTGAACTGGCGCAGGTAGGACCAGATGCCCATCATCATGCGGCGCGCGTGACCGGCGTACTGCTTGCGGATGCTGACGATCGCGACGCGGTACGAGCAGGCCTCGGGCGGCAGGAAGAAATCGTGGATCTCGGGGAACACCTTGCGCAGGATCGGCACGAACACGTCGTTCAACGCCATCGCCAGCACCGAGGGTTCGTCGTGCGGGGCGCGCCCCATGTAGCTGCCCTGGTAGATCGCGTCGTGGCGCAGGCGCAGGCGCTCGATCGTCAGCACCGGAAACTCGGCGCGGGCGTTGTAGTAGCCGGTGTGGTCGCCGAACGGGCCCTCGGGTGCGGTGTCGCCCGGATGGATGTGGCCTTCGAGCAGGATCTCGCAGCCGGCGGGTGCGTCGAGGCCGGTGCGTTCGCTGTGCCAGATGCGCGTGCGCTCGCCGCGCAGCAGTCCGGCGAATTCGTATTCGGAAATCGCGTCCGGCACCGGTGCCACCGCCGCCAGCGTCGTGGCCGGATCGGCACCGATCGCGACCAGCACCGGGAACGGTTGGCCCGGATGCTCGCGGCGCCAGTCGGCGAAGTCGAGCGCGCCGCCGCGGTGCGGCAACCAGCGCATGATCACGCGGTTCGGGCCGATTACCTGCTGCCGATAGATCGCGACGTTCTGGCGGCGCTGGCGGGTGCCGCGGGTGATCACGAGACCCAGCGTGATCAGTCTGCCGGCGTCGTCGGGCCAGCAATGCTGGATCGGCAATCGCGCCAGGTCGATGTCCGTGCCTTCGAGCACGCGTTCGTTGAACGCCGCCTCGCGCTGCGCGCGTGGCGCGACGTGCGCGAGTTGCGCCAGTTCCGGCCAGAGTGCCAGCGCGTCCTTCAGGCTCGACGGCCAGCGCGGTTCCTTGATCGCCGCGAGCAATTCGCCGAGTTCGCGCAGTGAGCTGAGCGGACGTCCGGCCAGCGCGGCTTCGATGCGGCCGCGATGTCCGAACAGGTTGCCGAGAAAGGCATGCGTCGATCCCGAGGGCTGTTCGATCAGCAGGGCCGGACCGTTCTGCTTCAGCGCATGCAGGCACAACGCCGTGGTTTCGAGATGCGGATCGACGCCTTCGCGCACGCGCTGCAGTTGTCCGCGCGCTTCGAGCTGCGCCAGAAAGCTGCGCAGATCGTGGTGGTGGCTCATCGCGACGACGCCACGCGCGCACGCACGCGCCGGGTCAGGAATTCGAAGTAGCGGTCGATGTAGCTGATGCCGTTTTCGCGGTCGATCAGGTACGGGTTCATCAGCGTATGGCGCAGGATCACCAGGCGATCGCGGTCGTCGCCGGCGCCCAGTGATGCCGGATCGATCCCGAGCGCCTGAAGGATGCGCGTGGTCTCGTCCAGACCGAGCACATCCGGACGCAGCGTCGTCATCGAGCCGAAGAACTCCTTCAGCTGCAGCGGATGCGTCGGGTCGCTGCGCAGTTCGTCGTGCAGATCGCGCACGAAGGCGTTCATGCGCGCAAGGTCGCGATTGCCGCGCGGGTTCAGCGCAAGGCACACCAGGTTGCTGTCCGGCGCGAACGGCACCGATACCTGCGCGTCGGCGGCGACGTCGGTGGCGAAGCGCAGCGCGCGCGCATGGAACGCCTCGGTGTTGAGGATGGTCTGGCGCGGCAATTGTCCGAAATGGCGATGGTCGAGCGGCAAGACCTTGTGCGTGACGTAGACCGCAGCGGCCATCGCGCCGGACTTCGAGCCTTCCGGGATGTACTGGCCGAGGCTGCGGTAGCGGGTGAGGTAGTCCTGCGGCGTGGTGCCATGGAAGACGTAGTCGGCTTCCTCGGACAGCAGCGCCATCGCACGGTGATCGCGGCAGATGAAGGCGCCCGCGCCATACGGCAGATAGCCGAGCTTGTGCGGATCGACGGTGACCGAATCGGTCCGGTCGAGGGCCGCGACCGCGGCATGCACGGCGGGTGACGGAAACGCGTCGAAACCCTCGTTGACCGCTGCGCGCGGGCGCAGGCTGCCGTCCTCGTTGCGGAACATCGTCGCCAGGTAGCCACCCCAGGCCGCATCGACATGGACGCCGAAGCCGAGGCCGGTGGCGGCGAAGCGATCGCGCGCGGCGACCAGACCATCGATCGCATCGACCGTCCCGTATTCGGTCGTCCCGAGGACGCCGACGGCCATCAGCACCGGTTGCCGTGCATCTCGGCAGCGCTGCAACTCCGCATCCAGGGCATCGAGATCGACGCGCATGTCGCGTTGCGGCAACAGCGCCAGCTGCGCGCGACCGAGGCCGAGCAGCTTCATGCCCTTGCTCCACGAATAGTGCGCGGTGATCGGCGCCAGCACCCGGGGCACGCGCAGCGTGTCGTGTTGCGCGAAGAACGACGCGATCCCGAGGTGCTCGAGTCGATGCTGCTGCACCCGTTGCTGCCAGCGCTGGCGTTCGCCGTTCGCCTGTGCGGCCAGCCAGTCCTGCCAGCGATCGAGCAAGTCGATGCCCTGCGCAGGCGCGAGGTTGAATGCCGCGACGTCATCGTCGGGCAGTTCGATGTCGGGCACGTTCGCGGCGCGCAGCGCGACCGGAAACGACTTCAACGACAGCGCGAGGCGCAGCGCCTGATAGTTCGCCAAAGTGCCGCCCGACGTCAGGTGCCCGAAGGCGCAGTCGGGACGGTTCGGATCGTGCACGTAGCCGAGCATTTTCGCGAGCTGCAACCCGACCTGCACTTCCAGATCGACGGTCACCGGCGCAGCGTCTTCGCTGACATTGTTCGGGTTGTAAGGCAGGGTCAGGATCTGTGCGGCGAGCCCCGGTATCAGCAGGTCCGAGACCATGTGACCGAGGTAGCGCGGGCTGTGGAAGGGCACCGATTTCTTCAGCGCCGCCGACAGTTGGTGCAACTCGCGGCGCAGACGCGCTTCGAAGGCCTGGTAGTCGGGGCGAGTCGCGGCATGCGTCGAGATCGCTGGCGGATCCTCGGGATGGAAATTGCGGCGCCAATAGACATGATCACGCAGGAACTCGACGACGAGCTTTTCGAGCAGGGCGTCGTTCTCGCCATAGGGGCCGAGGAAGCAGGCATCGAGCGCGGGTACGATGTCGTCGTGCATGGCCTCAGCCCGGCTTCGCGTCGGCGCGCGGCGTGGTGTAGATGAAGGCGGAGCGCAGCACCCACGGAAGAAAGGCGAGCAGCCAGGCGCAGGCGGCGATCGCCTGCCAGAGCATCGCGTCCGGCAGCAGGTCGGCGACGATGCGCAGGATCGCCACGCACTGGATGAGCACGAAGGCGATCGCGGCGACGGTCCCGAGTTGCAGCGGTCGCCCGGAGTGGCCTTGCGTCACGCGCGTCACCATCGCGACCAGCAGGCTGCCGAAGTAGCCGACATACAGCGCGTGTGCCGGTGCGCGACCCAGGACGGCGGCATCGGTCAGCCACAGGGTCAGGCTCTGGCCGGCATACAGCAGCATCGCGACCGGCAACCAGGCGAAGCCGATGAACAGCACGCGCAGCAACGGCGGTGCCTTGCCGCGCGGCCAGTTTCGCCACAGCCAGTAGCCGGTGAGAGCGGCGAGCGCGAGGTCGGGCAGCCACAGCGCTTTCTGTGCCTGCAGCAATTCGCAGGCGAGATGCGCCATCAGCAAGGCCCAGAACGCCGCCAGCATCGGCAGCGGACGCCAGCCTGCGTAACCCTTGACCACGATGCCGGCGAAGAACGGAAACATCCGATGCGCGACGGTCATGTAGATCGGCAACAGCAGGCCGAAGGTGCCGATCTTGATCATCGCGACGGCCAGCACCGGATCACCGGTATGCAGGTGGACCGCGAACAGCACCAGGCCTGACAGGCCGAACAGCAAGGCCGCGAAAGCGCTGAGCGCATGCCAGGTCTTCAAGCGGTCGCGGCGCAAGGGTCCGAACAGGAACACGCAGCCCGCGATCCAGCCGGCAAGCGTGTTGATCACGCCGAGATGCACGAGATGCGGGTATCCGAACAGTCCGATCAGGAACAGGATCTGGCCACTGAACAGTCCGAGGCCGACCGGCAGGTAGTGCCAGGGGGTCAGGTCCGGCTGTCCCATCCAGCGCGGAAACACGGTCAGCAGGAATCCGAAGATGAACGGCGGCAGCACCTGGTACTGCATCACGAAGGCATGGGCCCAGCCGGCGAAAACCGGCGGTTGGGCCATGCCGATGTCGCCGAAGCGCGCCTGATGCAACCACAGTGCCCACCAAAACATGGCGGCCAGCACGTTGGTCGCGCCGACGAAGAACAGCAGGCGGTGCGGTGCCGCGGCCAGCAGGCGCGGCGAGATCGGAAAGGTTTCTGGAATCGCGTTCATGACGCGCAGTGTCGGCGCCGCTGGCGTGTGCCGCCTTGATGCAAGTCAGCCCGGGGAACTTCCCGCAGGCGCTAGACTCTTCGCCGTCATGAACCCGTCGTCGACTCTGCGTCGCTGCCTGATGCTTGCCGCCCTGGCGATGTTGCTGGTCGTGCAGTCGCTGGCATTCGCGTTGCCGATGGCACGAACGAGCGCCGCTGGCGTGCATGCGGCCGCGGCCAAGCCGGCGACCACGGCGACGCCGCCCTGTCATCGGACGGCCGAGCCCACGCCGACCATGCCTTCGATGCCGTGTTGCGACGAGGATGGACAAACGCTGCGCTGCTGTGACGGCGCATGCACCTGTGTCGGCCTGACGCTGGTCGATCTGTCTCGGGCGACACCGCTTGCAGCGCAGGCCCCGCCCGACCTTCGTTCCGACGGTGGCGGGATCGACGCCCCCGTGCCCGAGCGAATTCCGCCGTTGCCACCGCCGATTCCCGCGTGAACGACTGATCCGTCCGCGGCGCCTTGCGGCGTCCGCGCGTGTTCGCGTTCGCAAGGAATCGCCATGTCCAAGAAAGCCCGGTTGCATCTGCGGCCTGCGCTGCTGCTCAGCGTCGCCATCACGTCCAGCGTGCTGATCTCCTGCACGCGCGAGGCGCCCACCTCTCCGACCGGCACGCCGATCGCGGCCGTCGCCGCCAAGGTGGTTGCGGACGCGATCTACGTTTGCCCGATGCATCCGCACATCACCTCGCACGCGCCCGGGACGTGTCCGATCTGCGGCATGACCCTGGTGCTCAAGCAGCCCGCAACGGCGTTGGATGCCGCCCCGTCCGACGCGCCGGCCACGGCGTCGGTGGCGGTGTCGTCGCGCGTGCGCCAGACGCTCGGCATCCGCATCGCGCAGGTGCAGCGCCGGGACTTGCAGCCACGACTGAGGGCGACGGCGCGGGTCGTATCGGAAGCCGGCGGTGAACAGCGCGTGCAGTCGCGCGTCGAGGGCTTCATCGAGAAGCTGCACGTGTCCGCGCCCGGCACGCCGGTGCGGGCCGGTGCCGTGATCGCCGATGTCTACGCACCGGAACTGGTGCAGGCACAGGAAGAGATGCTGCTCGGCGGTGATGCCGTGGCGGCGGCGGCCGAGCGACTGCGTCGGTACGGCATTGCCGAACGCGACATCGAAGCGATTCGCGGTGCCGGCGCGTCGTCGCGAACCTTGCCCCTGCGTGCACCGGTCAGCGGCATCGTCACCGCGATCGACGTGCGCGAAGGCGGTCGCGTCGGCATGGCCGACGTCATCGCCAGCATCGCCGCACGCGGTGGATTGCGCATCGAGGTGTCATTGTTCCCTGCGCAGCGCGTGCTGCTCGGTACTCGCATCGAGGCACGATTCACTCAGCCGGGCTTGCCCGAGACACATTGGCGGGGCAGCGACCCGCAATGGCTGAACGTGCTCGATCCGGTGACGCAGACGCTGGGCTTGCGTTTGCGCGTCGACGGCGCCGATGACTTGGCGATCGGCACCGTGCTCGACGCCGACTTGCGCGGCGCGCCCCGCGCACGGGTGTTGATGGTGCCGATGGCGGCGGTGATCCGCGACGAAGCCGGGGCGCGCGTGCTGCGCGAGGACGGCGACGGCGAATTCGTTCCGGTCGAAGTCGCCATCGGCCCGCGCGATGGCGACGACATCGAGATCGTGTCCGGACTCGCCGAACACGATCGCGTCGTCGTCTCCGGACAGTTCCTGATCGACAGCGAAGCGCAGTTGCGCGCCGTGTTGCCGAGCCTGGACGTGCGCAGCCTGACGGCGGAGCATCGTCATGATTGAACACATCATCCGCTGGTCGCTGGCGCACCGGGCGCTGGTGCGGGTCGCGACCGTGCTGCTGACGATCGCGAGCCTGCTCTCGGTGCGCGGCCTCGCGCTCGACGCGATCCCCGATCTCAGCGATGTGCAGGTGATCATCCGCACGCCGGCCATGGGCCAGGCACCGCAATTGGTCGAGGACCAGATCACCTATCCGATCACGACGCGCATGCTCGCGCTGCCCAAGGCCAAGGCGGTGCGCGGCTTCTCCATGTATGGCGACTCTTTCGTCTATGTGCTGTTCGAGGACGGCACTGATCTGTACTGGGCTCGCTCGCGCGTGCTCGAAGCGCTGTCGCAGGTGCGCGGCGAACTGCCGGCCGGGGTCGATCCCGTGCTCGGGCCGGATGCGACCGGGGTCGGCTGGGTGTACCAGTACGCGCTCGTCGATCGCGGCGGTCGGCATGATCTCGCCGAGCTGCGCGCGTTGCAGGACTGGTTCCTGCGCTTCGAGTTGCAGCGCGTGCCCGGCGTCGCGGAAGTCGCCGCCGTCGGCGGCTTCATACGCCAGTACGAGGCGGTGGTCGATCCGCGGCGCCTGCAGGCCTACGGCATCGGCTTCAACCAGTTGCTGATGGCGGTGCGCGCGGCGAGCCAGGAAAGCAGTGGCGCCCGCATCGAGATGGCGGAGGCTGAGTATGTGGTGCGCGGCATCGGTTACATCCGTTCACTCGATGATCTCGGCGCGGTGCCGACCGGCGTGCTCAAGGACGGCAAGGCGGTGCTGCTGCGCGACGTCGCCGAGTTGCGGCATGGCCCGGCGTCGCGCAACGGCATCGCCGAGCTCGATGGCGAAGGCGAGGTGGTGGGCGGCATCGTGGTGATGCGCGACGGCGAGAACGCGAAGGCGGTGATCGATGCGGTCAAGGCGCGCATCGCGCAAGTGCGCGAACGTCTGCCTGCGGGCGTCGAGATCGTGACCGTCTACGATCGTTCCGCCCTAATCGAGCGCGCCGTGCGCAATCTCGGCGGCAAGCTGGTCGAAGAACTGTTGCTGGTGTCGCTGGTCTGCGTGTTGTTCCTGTGGCACTTCCGATCGGCGATGGTGGCGATCGTCAGCCTGCCGCTCGGGGTACTGGTCGCGCTCGCGATCATGCGCTGGCAGGGGCTGAACGCCAACATCATGTCGCTCGGTGGCATCGCCATCGCGATCGGCGCCATGGTCGACGCCGCGGTGGTGATGATCGAGAACGCGCATGCGCATCTCGAGCGCCATGCCCGCGAACGCGGCGTCGAAGCCGGCGGCGCGGATCATGCGCGGATCATCGCGGCGAGCGCGGTCGAGGTCGGTCCGGCGTTGTTCTTCTCGCTGCTGATCACGGCACTGTCGTTCCTGCCCGTGTTCATGCTCGAAGCGCAGGAAGGGCGCATGTTCGCGCCGCTGGCCTGGACCAAGACCTGGGCCCTGACGGTGGCGGCATTGATGTCGATCACGGTCGTGCCGGTGCTGATCGCGATGTGGGTGCGCGGGCGCTTCCGCGAGGAGTCGCAACACCGGCTGACGCGCATGCTGGTCGCGGGTTACCGGCCGCTGCTCGAAGTCGCGCTGCGGCGTCCGGGCGTGGTCGTGCTGATGGCGCTGCTCGGTCTGGCGAGCGCGTGGTGGCCGCTCGCGCGCACCGGGTCCGAGTTCATGCCGGAACTGGAAGAGGGCGACCTGCTCTACATGCCGACGACCCTGCCGGGATTGTCGCCGTCGCAGGCGCAGGCGCTGCTCGGGCGCACCGACCGCATCATCAAGTCGGTGCCGGAAGTCGCGCGCGTGTTCGGCAAGGCCGGACGTGCGGAAACGGCGACCGATCCCGCGCCGCTGACGATGATCGAGACCCTGATCCAGTTCAAGCCGGAACACGAATGGCGTCCCGGCATGAGTGCCGACAAGCTGCGCGCCGAGCTGCAGGCGAAGTTGCAGTTGCCGGGACTCACGCATGCCTTCGTGCCGCCGATCCTGAATCGCATCAACATGCAGGTCAGCGGCATTCGCACGCCGTTGGGACTGCGCGTCAGCGCGCCCGACTTGGCTTCGCTGGCCGCAGCTTCCGAGCAGATCGCGGCCGTGCTCGGCGGCGTTCCGGGGACGCGCTCGGCCTTCGCCGAACGCGCCGCCGACGCGCGCGAGATCCAGGTCGTGCCAGACCGCGCGCGGCTCGCGCAGTACGGCTTCAGCATGCAGGACGCCCAGGAATGGCTGGCCGCCGCCGTCGGGGGCGAAGCGCAAACCCGCGCCGTCGAAGGCCGTGAGCGCTATCCGGTGAGTCTGCGGCTGGGGCCCGAATGGCGCGATTCTCCGGAAGCACTGCGCGACATTCCGCTGGTGACGCCGTCCGGCGCGCAGGTGCCGTTCGGCCAGCTCGCCGACATCCGCATCGTGGCCGCGCCGCCGATGATCCGCAGCGAGGACGCGCAACTGTCGACGTATGTCTTCGTCGATCTCGACGAGCCCGACCTCGCGGCCTACATCGCACGGGCCGATCAGGCGCTGGCGCAGTCCGCCGGCTTTCCGGCGGCGGCGCAATGGCACTGGGTCGGCAGCTACGAATCATTGCAGCGTGCCGGCGAGCGCTTGCGCGTCGCCGTGCCGCTGACCCTGCTGATCGTGTTCGCCTTGCTCTACGCCGTGTTCCGTCGCGTCGGCGAAGCCGCCCTGATCATGCTGACGGTGCCGTTCGCGCTGGTCGGCGGCTTGTGGCTGTTGTGGGCGATGGGTTACGCGTACTCGGTGGCGGTCGCGGTCGGCTTCATCGCGCTGGCCGGTGTCGCGGCCGAGTTCGGCGTCGTCATGTTGATCACGCTCGACAGTTCGGTGCGGCAGGCGCAACGCGATGGCCATCTGCGCGACGAGGCCGCGCTCGACGCGGCCTTGCGCGAAGGCGCGTTGCGACGCGTGCGCCCGAAAGCGATGACGGTCGTGACCATTCTCGCCGGCCTGCTGCCGATCCTGCTGGCCGAAGGTGCGGGTGCGGCGACCATGAGTCGCATCGCCGCACCGATGCTTGGCGGCATGCTCAGCGCGCCGCTGTTGTCGATGCTGGTGTTGCCGGCGATCTACAAACGACTGTGGCTGCGGCGGATGCAGCGAGGTGCGGCATGAACACCATGCGATCGATGACGGGTTTGCTGCTGCTCGCGCTCGCGGCCTGCATGCCGGTGCGCGACCCGGGGCCCGTCGATGCGTCGGCGCCCTTCGCCGAGTTGACGGCGACGGCGTTCGTGGCGCTGGATGAGCCGCTGACCTCGGCGCGCGCGCTGCAGATCGCGCTCGCCCGGCATCCCGACGTGCGCGCGGAGATGGCACGGCTCGATGCGGTCGAGGCCGAACGCGTCCAAGCCGGCTTGTTGCGCAACCCGATGTTGTCGCTGATGGCGTTGAGGCCGGAAGGCGGTGGGCGTCTCGCGATCGAGGCGGGCTGGATGCAAAGCCTGTTCGACCTGCTCACGCGGTCACGACGCGTCGCACGTGCGGATGCCCGGGCGCGGCGAGAACGCGCCGAAGTCGCACTGCGCCTGCTCGACGTCGGCTGGCAGGCGCAGCGCGCCTTCCACGAGGCCGTTGCCGCCCATGCGCGCGTGCGTCTGCTGCAGTCCGAGCTGGTGCTGGATCAACAGGCGCTGGACCTGCAGGCGCGCTGGACGCGGCAAGGCCTGTCATCTCAGGCCGAGTGGCTGCGATGGCAGGCGCTGCGCGACGAACGTCGGCACCTGCTGGATGAGGCCGGGATCGAGGCGATCATGGCGCAGTCGACGCTGGCGATGCGGCTCGGGCTGGATTCGCGGCAGGCGCTGCGCTTGCCCGACGAGATCGAGCGGCCGCAGCTGTCCGACGAGGCGCTGGCCGATGGGCAAGCGCGCGCGCTGCGCATGCGCCCGGAGTTGAAGGCGAGCGCGGCGGCGATCGACTTGGCCGCACGCGATCGCGCGCTCGACACCGGCACGCTGCGTGCGATCGAGCCCGAACTCGGGGTCCGCGGCGAACGCGACGCCGACGGCATGACGATGGCCGGCGCGGAGCTGCGCGTCGCGTGGCCGTGGTTCGATCGCGGGCAGGCGCGCGGCGCGCGTCGGGATGCGATGCAGCGCGAAGCGACGTGGCGCGACGAGGCGCAGCGTCGCCAGGTCCTGCTCGAAGTCGAGACCGCACTGTCGGTGCTGTCCGACGCCGCCCGCGTGGTCGCGGGCAGTGAACGGCATTTGCTGCGGGCACGAGCCGCCGATGCGCTGGCCGCGCGTCGGCATCGCAACGGCGGCATCGACCTGATGACGCGGATCGAGGCGCAACGCGATGTGCTCGTCGCCGAACGGCAATGTCTCGATGCACGCAGCGCGCTGGCGAGAGCGCATGTGGACTTGCAGCAAGCGGTCGGAGCACCGGGTGCCGGCGGCTGAGGCCGGTGCCGATCAAGTGTCCGCGGGCAGCACGTAGTCGAGCGCGTAGAAATGCGCGCCGCCGGATTCGATGCGGATGTCCATGGTGCCGCGGATGCCGACCAGTTCGCCACGGCCGGAGTCGGGAACGATGTCGATGCGCAGCGTTTTCTCGCCGCGCGCCATCAGCCCGAAATGCTGGGCCGCGAATTCGCCGCTGCGGCCGTGCAGTGTGCCGCGGATGCGCTCGATCGCGACATAGCCCGCCGAGCCCGTCGCGTCACCGTGCAGTGCCAGCATCTGCCCGACACTCGTCGCCTCCAGATCCCCGCGATAGCGCTTGTCCAACGCCAGGCGACCGATGCCCGCGGCTTCTGCGCCGCCATCGCCCGGCAACGGATTCATCTTCACCTCGAACGGGCCTTCGGCGCGATGGGACACGATGGATGATCTCCTGATCGATCTCGGGACAACAAAAAACCCGCTTGCGCGGGCTTCTGTGAACCTGGTGCCGGTGGAGGGACTCGAACCCACACTGTGTCACCACAAACGGATTTTGAGTCCGCCGCGT
>DATMVT010000180.1:0-2728 GCA_035562895.1 Patescibacteria group bacterium
GCCAGAGCGAACAACGAAACGGCGAGAAATCTCAGTCGGGCCATCCACCTCTCCTGTTGATATGCCCCCATCCTACGCCGTCGCGTCAAGCACCAGGAGCGATGGCAGGGCGTCATTTCGGGGAAGTTCGCGACGAAATAATCGCGGTCGCGCCGACATCTCTCGCCCCCTGCCGCGGACAACGTTGAAGTTTCTGGAAATGTCCGCTTCGGGTCGAAAGCAGAACGACCGCTCGTCAGTCCCATCACCTTGGTCAGCTTCGTTCGCAAGACAAGTTCGAACCGACGGTAATCGGCGGTGGGCCCGGGTCAGTCGCGGCTCGACCAGTGGATGTGCACGATCTTCCAGTCGCCGCTGCGCCTCGCGAGCACCAGGGTTTCGGTGTTCTTGCTTGGCGACTGGTTCGGCTTGGCGAGGGTCGATTGGGTCGCGATCCAGACCGTGGCGCCTTCGGCCTTGGCGATGCGGCGGGTGATCGTCTGCGTCGCGTCGGCCAGATACTTGGCGTCGGCGGCGGCATGGTGCGCGAAGTATTCGTCGCGCGAGGCTTCGACGCCGCCGGATTCGAGCACGATCACGTCCTCGGCCAGCAACGACTTCACCGTGTCGAGATCACCCTTGGCGAGTGCATCGGCAAAGGCATCGGCGACGTCGACCGCCGCATTCGCCTTGGCATCGACACGCAGATCGACATCGATCGCGATGCGCCGTTCCGCCTGCGCCAGCGACGCCACACCCAGCAATGCGACCAGCGCGAGCGAGCGCATCAGGCGACCGTCGGCGAGCCGCGGTTGACGTAGTGGTCGGCGATGACCTTGGACATCGCCGCGGTCAGCTTCTTGCCGGTCGGGATGTGCAGGAACTCGTTCGGGCCGTGCGCGTTCGACTTCGGGCCGAGCAGGCCGGTGACGACGAACTGCGCTTCCGGGAAGCGGTCCTGCAACATGCCCATGAACGGGATCGTGCCGCCCTCGCCCATTTGCGCCGACTTCGTGCCGAACCAGGTCTTCGACGCGGTATCGACGGTGTCGGCGAGCCACGGCACCAGCGACGGCGCCGCCCAGCCCTGCGAGGACTTCTCGATGTCGAACTCGATCTTGGCGCCGTAGGGCGGATCCTTCTCCAGGATCTCCTTGAGCTTGTTCGAGGCAGCGACCGGATCCAGCGTCGGCGGAATGCGCACCGACAGCTTCACCGCCGTGTACGGGCGCAGCACGTTGCCGGCGTCTTCGAGCTTGGGCATGCCCTCGACGCCGGTGACCGACAGCGTCGGGCGCCAGGTGCGATTGAGCACCAGTTCGGCGAGGTCCGCGTTCATCGGCATCACGCCCTGCGGCCACGGGAACTTGTCGTAGACCTGCGTACCGAGCACGCCGGCGGCTTCCTTCGCGGCCGCGATGCGATCGCCCGGAATGTCGACGTTCAACACGTCGGCGGTGATGCGCCCGGTCTTCGAATCCTCGATGCGATCGAGCAGATTGCGCAGGATCCGGAACGAACTCGGCACGATGCCGCTGGCGTCGCCCGAATGCACGCCTTCTTCGAGCACGCGCACATTGAGCGTGCCGCCGGCGAGACCGCGCAAGCTGGTCGTGAGCCACAACTGGTCGTAGTTTCCGGCACCCGAGTCGAGACAGACGACGAGCGACGGCTTGCCGATGCGATCGGCGAGATGGTTGATGTAGAACGGCAGGTCGTAGGAACCGGATTCCTCGCAGCCCTCGATGACGATGACGATGCGCGAATGATCGATGCCGCGTTCGTTGAGCGCCATCACGGCGGTCAGCGACGCGAAGGTCGCGTAACCGTCATCGGCGCCGCCGCGTCCGTAGAGCTTGTCGCCGGCGCGCAACGGCTTCCACGCCCCGAGGTCGACGTTCCAGCCGACCATTTCCGGCTGCTTGTCCATGTGCCCGTACATCAGCACGACGTCGTCGCCCTTGCCGGGAATCTCGATGAACAGCAGCGGCGTGCGCCCCGGCAATTGGATGCGTTCGACCTTCATGCCGGCGACCGGTTGGTCGCGCACCCAGGTCTCGATCAGGTCCATCGCCGCCTTCATGTAGCCGTGGTGTTCCCACTCGACGTCGAAGGCCGGCGACTTCGCCGGAATCTTGATGTACTCGGTGAGCTGCGGAATGATCTGGCGTTCCCACATCTCGTCGCAGAAGTCGTAGATCTTCTCGGCGTCCGTCATGTCCTGCTCCCGGCTTGAATCAAGGCGCGCATTCTAGCGCGCAGGCCGGCGGCTGCGGCTTGGCTGTCGGCCACCCAGACGCGCCAATGTCCGGACAGATCAATCGCCCTTGAGCAGCGCCACTATTCGATGTGGATTCTCGCGATACGCCAAGCCCATAACGATCAGCGATGCGACAACCGTCGTCGTGACAATGGCGATCAGCGGAATGATCATCCTTTGAACATGATCGAACGCATAGATGACGGAAGCTACGCGCAACCAGAATGAAACAACGAGCACGCCGACAACGACCGCGAGCGAGATCATCCAAACGCTCGGAAAGACGGATTGCAAGGTAGCCTTCAGTTGCGTTCCGCCCAAGGCCAGACGTACGGCGATGGCCTTTCCCTGCAGAGACCCGGACAGCGCGAACACTGCAGCAAGACCGATCAGTGACAGCGTCAACAATACGTAACTCGCTCCCGCCATCAACTGCTGCTGGAGTACATCGCCCTTCATCCGTAAAGCGATGTATTCCGGCACCGCCGT
>DATMVT010000181.1:0-11319 GCA_035562895.1 Patescibacteria group bacterium
TGTCGTGGCGTCCTGAACGACAACCAGATCAAGATCGCGCCGGCCTCCAGCGACGCCAGCTTCCGCAGCTATCACCGCGTCGCCAGCCGCGACAACTCGTTCATCGTGATGGATGCGCCGCCGGACAAGGAGGACGTCGCACCCTGGCTCGACATCCATGCGCGGCTGCGCAAGGCCAACGTCAATGCACCGGAACTGGTCGCGGTCGAACGCAGCCAGGGCTTCATCCTGATGTTCGATCTCGGCGACCAGAGCTATCTCTCGCAACTCAACGACCAGACCGCGGACACGTTGTACCGCGATGCGCTGAACACGCTGTACGCGATGCAGACGCGGGTCGACAGCAATGGCCTCGAGAGCTACCACTACGGCAAGCTGGTCGCGGAAATGGAACTGTTCCCGGAATGGTTCCTGCAGCGCCATCTCGGCCTGCAGCCGAATTGCGCCGGCTGGGACACCATCGAACATGCGTTCTCGGTGCTGACCGCGTCGGCGCTCGAGCAGCCGCAAGTCTTCGTGCACCGCGACTTCCACAGCCGCAACCTGATGCGGACGACGCTGAACAACCCCGGCGTCATCGATTTCCAGGACGCGGTCAAGGGTCCGATCACCTATGACCTGGTGTCGCTGTTGCGCGACTGCTACATCGAGTGGCCGAAGGAGCGGGTGCTGGCGTGGATGCAGGCGTACCGCGAGCGCGCGGCAGCCGCCAACCTGATCGCGCACAACGAACTGCGCTTCAAGCGCTGGTTCGACCTGATGGGCGTGCAGCGCCACCTGAAGGTGCTCGGCATCTTCTGCCGCCTCTGGTATCGCGACGGCAAGCCGCAATATCTCGCCGACCTGCCACTGGTGCTGAAGTACACGCTCGACGTCGCGACCGTGAACAAGGACTTGAAGCCGTTCGGCGAGTGGCTGGCGAAGGTCACCGCGAACATCGACCTGACGCGGCCGCGCGACTGATCCGGTGCGTGCCCTGATCTTTGCCGCCGGGTTGGGCGAACGCATGCGTCCGCTGACCCTGACCACACCGAAGCCGCTGCTGCCGGTGGGCGGCAAGCCGCTGATCGTCTGGCACATCGAGCGACTGCACGCGATCGGCGTGCGCGAGATCGTGATCAACACGTCATGGTTGGCGCAACGCTTCCCCGAAGTGTTGGGCGATGGCGCCGCATTCGGGGTCCAGCTTCATTACAGCGACGAAGGCCCGATGCCGCTCGAGACCGGCGGCGGCATGTTGCGCGCCCTGCCCTTGCTCGGCGAGGCGCCCTTCATCGCGATCAATGGCGACATCTGGACGACCCATCCGCTCGACACCTTGCCGGCGGAACCGGCCGGACTGGCGCATTGCGTGCTGATTCCGTTGCCCGACTTTCGCGCCCCCGGGAGCTTCGAAGACGCCGCCACGCGCCTGCTCGCGCAGGACGCAGGCCCACACACGCTGGCCGGCATCGGTGTCTATCGTCCCGAACTGGTCCGCGACCATGCGCCGGGCAAGTTTTCGATCACGCCGTTGCTCACGGCCGCCGCGGGCGCTGGTCGGTTGACGGTCGAAGCGCATCGGGGCGCGTGGGAGGACGTCGGGACGGTGGAACGATTGACGGCGCTGGACGCCCGGTTGCATGCGGCGTCGCAACAAGACTTTGTTGCAACAAACCATTAAAAAGCCGGCGCGCATGAACCGCGTCACACAATCGAGCCGGATACCGGCCTAGGGACGCGTCACTGGATGGACACACTTCGCGGATAGCGTGCGCACGCCATTCACCCGGGGGAATCCATGCTTCGTTCGACGCGTTTGCGCGCGACCACGCTCGCGCTTTGCCTTGCTGCGGCCTTTTCGGTCCAGTCCGCCCGTCCGGTCAGTCCGGACCACCACGAATTCGAAGCGTCGATCCACGCGCCCTATGCCGCCGGCAAGTCGGCGGCGCGTGAGTTCACGCTGTATTTCAGCTACATCGACGCGCGCGACCCGTCGACGGTGGCTTGGAAGGTCGAACTGCTGACCCAGGATGGCCGCCGCGTGCTGCGCAGCTGGCACGGCGAAGAGCGCCTGTTCCAGAAGCAGATCGAAACCGTGGTGCCGTGGGACGGCACCGGCCGCGACAAACAGTTGCTGGCCGATGGCTTCTACAAAGTGCGACTGACCGCCACCGCCGGTGATCCGACCGCGCATCGCTCGCGCGCCGGTTCGCTCGCCAAGCGCGTCGATCTGGCCCTGATCGAGGATGCCGGCGACACCCACGTCCAGGAATGGGACGTCCGCGTCGGCGCGATGCCGAAGATCGCGATGCCCGAGTTCAATGCACTGCCGACGGCGACATCGGGCAAGTCGGCGGCGGCGACGGCATCGCTGCCGTACACCGTCTACTTCGGCAACCTGCATGGCCAGAGCAACGACTCGGACGGCGGTGGCGCGATCGGCTCGTGCACGTCGTCGCAGGCGGCGCAGACCGGCGCCTATGGGCCAGCCGATGCGTTCAACTACGCGCGCGGCCGCAATCTCGACTTCCTGCTCGAATCCGAGCACAACCACTACTTCGACGGCTCGTCGAGCACCAACACCTCGGCCAATCCCACGACCGCAAAGAACCGTTATGCCGCCGGCCGCACCGCGATGGCGACATCGAACGGCAGCTACCCGAACTTCCTTGCTCTGTACGGCATGGAGTGGGGCGTGATCAGCAACGGTGGTCACCTCAACATCATCAATCCCGACAAATTGCTGTCCTGGGAATACAACAGCTCCGGGCAGCTGATCGGTGACGTCTTCGTCGCCAAGAACGACTACGCGACGCTGTACACGACGATGAAGGCGCGTGGCTGGGTCGGGCAGTTCAACCACCCGAGCACCAGCGACCAATTCAAGATCGGCACCACGGTGATGGGTTACCACGTCGACGGCGACGAGGTGATGGTCGGCGCCGAAATCATGAACACCTCGGCGTTCTCGTCGAACACGACGGAAACCGAAACCAGCCGCAGCACCTACGAGAGCGCCTTCAACAAGCTGCTCGAGAACGGCTACCACGTCGCGCCGACGACGAACCAGGACAATCACTGCGCGAACTGGGGCGCGAGCTACACCAACCGCACCGGCGTGCTGCTGCCGACCGGGACCGCGCTGACCGAAGCCAACTTCGTCGCGGCGATGAAGGCACGCCGCGTCTACGCGACGATGGACAAGAACTCGCAGCTGATCACCACCGCGAACGGCAACGTGATGGGCAGCCGCATCAACAACAGCGGCGTGCTCAACCTGGTCGCGAACTTCGCGAACTCGGCGGGCCGGACCGTCTCGCAAGTGCAGTGGTATCGCGGCGTCCCGAAGCGCGGCGGAACCGTGACCTTGCTGGCCTCGACCGCGACGCACAGTTTCACGCCGACCGCCGGTGAACACTTCTTCTACGCGAAGGTGACGCAGAACGACGGCAAGATCCTGTGGTCGGCGCCGATCTGGGTGACGCAGGGCACGGGCGGCGGCGACACCACCGCGCCGACGGTCAGCGCTTCGGTCACCGGCACGTCCGGCACGATCACGCTGAACGCGACGGCGTCGGACAATGTCGGCGTGAGCTCGGTCGAGTTCTTCATCGACGGTGTCTCGCGTGGCACCGACTCGGCCTCGCCGTGGAGCCTGTCGTTCAACTCGACGGCGCTGACCAACGGCACGCACTCGCTCACCGCGCGCGCCCGCGATGCCGCCGGCAACAGCACGACGTCCACCGCCGCCAGCTTCTCGGTCAGCAACACGAGCACCGGTACCGAACGCATCGTCAACGGCGGCTTTGAATCGGGCAGCAGCAGCTGGACCGCCACCAGCGGCGTGATCACCAACGATGCCAGCTTTGCGGCCTACGCCGGCAGCTACAAGGCCTGGCTGAATGGTTATGGCGCCACGCATACCGACTCGGTCTACCAGACGATCTCGATCCCGAGCACGGCGACGTCGGCGACGCTCACGTTCTATCTGGATGTCGCCACCGACGAGACCACGACCACCCAGGCCTACGACACGTTGAAGGTCCAGGTTCGCAATACCTCGAACTCGGTGCTGACGACGCTGGCGACGTACTCGAACTTGAATGCGGCCGGCGGATACAGCCAGAAGTCGTTCAACCTGCTCGCGTACAAGGGCCAGACCCTCCGCGTCTACTTCCTCGGCGTCGAGGGCTCGCAGGTCGCGACCTCGTTCGTCATCGACAACGTCAGCGTGATCACGAAGTAACCCGCGTTCATCGTCGGACACGCAAACGGCCCGGGCGATCCGGGCCGTTTGCTTTTCAGGGGCGGCACTGCGTATAAGCCGCGGACGATGCGTGCACTTTCCTTTCTCTTCCTGCTTGTCGCCTGGCCCGTCTTCGCGACCGACGCCGTGCTCGACCGCGGCAATGGCCCCGAGCCGACGACGCTCGATACGCACCGTGGTTCCGAGGTGAACGCGCAGAACATCCTGATGGACCTGTACGAGGGGCTGGTCACGTTCGCCGCCGATGGCACGATCGTGCCCGGCATGGCGGAGCGCTGGGACGTGTCCGCCGACGGCCTGATCTGGACGTTCCACTTGCGCGAGGGCCTGCAATGGTCGAATGGTGATGCGCTTGTGGCTGGCGCCTTCGTCGCGTCGATGCAGCGCGCACTGGATCCCGAGACCGCCGCACCGCTTGCATCGCTGTTCGCGGCCATCCGCCATGCGCCTGCGGTCATGCGTGGCGAACAGCCGCCTTCCGATCTGGGGATCGTCGCGCCGGATGCGCGCACCGTGGTGATCGAACTGACGCAGCCGACCGCGCTGCTGGAGCGGCTGGTGCTGCCGATCGCCGCACCGATCCATCTGCCCTCGCTGCAAGACCATGGCGCGCAACACACGCGCCCCGGCAACCAGGTCGGCAATGGCGCCTATCGGCTGGTCGAATGGACGCCGCAGGCGAGCCTGTTGCTGGAACGCAATCCGCATTTCCATGCGTCGTCGCAGGTCGCGATCGAACGTGTGCGATTCCACGTGACCGAGGACGCCAACACCGAGCAGAAGCGCTTCGTCGCCGGCGATCTCGATTTCACCGAAGTGGTGCCGCCCGGGCGACTCGAGCGCCTGCGCGAGCGCTTCGGTGCGCAGCTCCGCATCAGTCCGTACCTCGGCAGTTTCTATCTCGGCTACAACCTGCGGCGTGCGCCGTTCGCCGCACAGCCGAGACTGCGCCGCGCGCTGTCGCTGGCGATCGATCGCGACATCCTGACGCGCTACATCACCGGACTCGGCGAGACGCCGGCGTATTCGCTGGTCCCGCCGGTGATGCTGGGCAAGGCCGCGACCGCGCAGCCCGACGCGGCCAAGTCGCAGGCGCAACGCGTGGCCGAGGCGCAGCGCCTGTTTGCCGACGCGGGGTATTCGCAGGATGCGCCGCTCGAGGTCGAGCTGCGCTACAACACCTCGACGCCGCATCGCCGCATCGCGCTCGCGGTGGCGGCGATGTGGCGCGAACAACTCGGCGTGCGCACGCACCTGGTCAACGAGGAGTGGAAGGTGTTCGTGCAGAACCGGCGCAGCGGTCGCGTGACGCAGGTGTTTCGAGGCGGCTGGATCGCCGATGTCGACGATCCGCTGAGCTTTCTCGAAACCTTCGACGGCGCCGGCCCGAGCAACTGGACCGGCTACCGCGAGCCGGCATTTTCGCAGTCGCTCGCGGCAGCGCGCGCGACGCCCGATCCGGCGCTGCGATTGCAGCGGTATGCGGACGCCGAGGCGCTGCTGATGCAATCGCAGCCGATCCTGCCGATCTATTTCTACGTCTCCAAGCATTTGGTGCGCGACGCGGTCGAGGGCTTCGTCGCGAACCCGCTCGACCGTCATCCGTCGCGCTGGATGCGCCTGCGCGAGACGGCGCGATGAGAAGCGGGCTGTTTCGCGTCGGCGAAGCGCTGCTGACCTTGTGGTTGCTGGTCACGCTCTGTTTCGTGCTGATGCGCGCGGCGCCGGGCGGACCGTTCGACGTCGAGCGCGACGTGACGCCGGAGATTCGTGCACGCCTCGAAGCGCGCTACCACCTCGATGAGCCGCTGCCGGAGCAGTATCTGCGTTACCTCGGACAACTCGCGCAGGGCGACCTCGGCCCTTCGTTCCAGTATCCGGACTACACCGTCAACGAGCTGATCGCGGGTGGATTGAAGGTCTCGGTACCGCTCGGCATGGCGGCACTCGTGTCGGCGCTGGCGATCGGCGTGCCGCTCGGCCTGTTCGCGGGTTGGCGTGAAGGACGATTCGGCGATCACCTGGCCAGCGGCATCGGCCTGATCGGACTGGCGCTGCCGAAATTCGTGCTCGCCCCGCTGCTGGTGCTCTGCTTCGCGGTCTGGCTGGGATGGCTGCCTGCCGGTGGCTGGGAGGGTGCCGATCCGCGCTACGCGGTGTTGCCGGTGATCGCGCTGGCTGCACCAAACCTCGCCTACGTGGTGCGATTGACCCGCGCCAGCCTGATCGAGGTACTCGACACCGACTACATCCTCGCCGCGCGCGCGCGCGGCATCGACGGCCGCGACCTGCTGATCCACCACGCACTGCGCCCGACCCTCGCACCCATCGTCGCCTGGATCGCGCCCGCCACGATCGCGCTGGTCACCGGCTCGGTCGTGGTCGAGCAGGTCTTCGGCATCCCCGGCATCGGCCGCTACTTCGTGCAGGGCGCACTGAACCGCGACTACACGCTCGTGATGGGCGTGGCGCTCACCGCTGGCATCGCCATCCTCTTCGTCAATCTCGTCGTCGATGCATTGCGCGGGTGGATCGATCCGAGATTGTCCGCAGCGACGGTCGATTGATCATCCCCGCGCCACGACACCCTGCCGGCGGGCGACGACCATGGCCTTCAGGGCGTTGAGGGCGGCGCTGAGGGCGTAGTCGGTGTCGAGTTCCGGATCGCGCGTGGCGGAGGCGGTGACGGCCGGTTCGGCCGATACGAGATGGCCGCTGAGCGTGGCTTCGGATTCGAGGATCTGCGGACCGCGGTCTTCCTGCACCAGTTGCACATCCGACAAGACGATATCGGGCGTGATGCCCTGTGCCTGGATCGAGTGTCCGCTCGGGGTGTAGTACCGCGCCGTCGTCAGCTTGATGGCGCCGCCGGACTCGAGCGGCAGGATGTTCTGCACCGAGCCCTTGCCGAAACTGCGCTTGCCGACGATGAGCGCGCGCTGGTGATCCTTGAGTGCGCCGGCGACGATCTCGGCGGCGGAAGCGCTGCCGCCGTCGATGAGCACCACGACCGGCGCGCCATCGAGCAGGTCGCCGGGTGCCGCCGAATAGGTGGTGTCGGCCGATGCGAGCCGACCGTCGGTCTTCACGACCACGCCGCCGTCGAGCAGGGCATCGCTGACTTCGACGGCGGCCTGCAGCACGCCGCCGGGATTGTCGCGCAGATCCAGCACCAGTCCGCGCGGCACGCCGGCGTCGGCCTTGAGCTTGCGCAGCCGATCGCGGAACTCGACGCCGGTGTTCTCCTGGAACACGGCGAGGCGCGCATACGCGAAGCCCGGTTCCAGCCAGCGCGTGCGCACCGACTGCGCCAGGATCACTTCGCGCGTCAGCCTGAAGGTGAGCAGATCATTCGCGCGCGCACGTTCGATCGAGAGTTCGACCTGGGTGCCGGCGGGTCCGCGCAACTGGTCCAGCGCCTCGTCTTCGCGTTCGGCCACGGCGACGCCATCGATCGCGACGATGGCATCCCCGGCCTTGATGCCGGCGCGCGCCGCCGGCGAGTCGTCGATCGGCGCGATCACGCGCAACACGCCATCGATCCCGATCACTTCGATGCCGAGTCCGCCATAGACGCCCTGCACGTCCTCGTCCCATTGCTTGAGCTCGTCCGCGGTCAGGAAGTCGCTGTGCGGGTCGAGATTGGCGAGCACGCCGGCAATCGCACCCTTGAGCAAGGTGGCGTCGTCGACCGGGTCGACATAGCCGTCCTTGACCGCCCTCAGCACCGACACGAAGGTGCGCAAGTCCTCGGCATTGATCTCGATCGGTGCCCGGGGCGGCTGGCCTTCGACAGGCGGCACTTCGGTCGCGTTCACAGCGAGCAACGGAACCATCAGGCAGAACGGCAAGAAACGGCGCATCGGCAGCATTCCAGAGGGATTCAGGGCCGACGATAGCCCGCCCGCGCGTCGGCGTCACCGGAGTGTTTGTTTTTCGTCAAACCCGGGGATACAATGCGCGCCCTTTTTTCCGGGGTTGTCCCCGGGCCTTGTGTCTCAACGGAGAGATCATGCCAAGCGTCAAAGTCCGCGAAAACGAACCTTTCGAGTTCGCCCTGCGTCGTTTCAAGCGCACCTGCGAAAAGGCCGGCATCCTGGCCGAGACCCGCAAGCGCGAGTTCTACGAAAAGCCGACCCAGGAACGCAAGCGCAAGGCCGCCGCGGCCGTGAAGCGCACGCTGCGTCGCGTCATGCGCGACGTCACCAAGCGTCAGCGCATGTATTGATCGGCGCCGGGAGCGCAAGTTCCCGAACCGATTGCAAGCTGCACTCTCCGTAGCCGGCGCTGCCTTCGCACCGCCGGCTTTTTGTCTTTCCCGTTTTTCGAATTCCAGGACCAAGGACCAGCCATGAGCCTCAAGCTGCAACTAACGGACGACATGAAGGCCGCGATGAAGGGCGGCGAGAAGGACAAGCTGCTGGTGATCCGCCTGATCAATGCCGCGATCAAGCAGCGCGAAGTCGACGAACGCATCCAGCTCGACGACACCCAGGTGCTGGCCGTGCTCGAGAAAATGGTCAAGCAGCGCAAGGATTCGATCACCCAGTACGAAGCCGCAGCGCGCGAGGACCTGGCCCAGGTCGAACGTTACGAACTCGGCGTCATTCAGACCTACCTGCCGGCGCAGATGCCGGCCGAAGAGGTCGAAGCCATCGTCGTCGCAGCCATCGCCGAAGCCGGCGCCACCAGTGCCAAGGACATGGGCAAGGTGATCGCGCTGGTGAAGCCGAAAGTCGCCGGCCGCACCGACATGGGCAAGCTCTCGGAGCTCGTGAAGCAGAAGCTCGCGGCATTGGGCTGAGCCGCTAGGCTTGCGCGATGGCGCGCATCCCCGACCGTTTCATCGATGACCTGCTGGCGCGCGTCGACATCGTCGAGGTGATCGAATCACGCGTGCCGCTGAAGCGTGCCGGGCGCGACTACACGGCGCGCTGTCCGTTCCACGACGAGCGTTCGCCTTCGTTCTCGGTGAGCCCGGCCAAGCAGTTCTTCCACTGCTTCGGCTGCGGCGCGCACGGTTCGGCGATCAAGTTCCTGATGGACTACGACCGCCTCGAATTCGTCGATGCGGTCGAAGATCTCGCGGCGCGCGTCGGCATGACCGTGCCCTACGAGGGCGGCGTGGCGCGCGGCCCGCAGGACCAGTTCGCGGAACTGTACGAAGTGCTCGATGCCTCGGCGCGCTGGTTCCAGAAGCAGTTGCCGGGCAGCGAAAAGTGTCGCAAGTACCTCGAGAAGCGCGGCCTGGATGCCGCGATGATCCAGCGCTTCGGCCTCGGCTACGCGCCGGACGGATGGGATGGCGTGAAGAACGCGGTCGGCACCAGCGAGTCGCGACTCAAGGCGCTGGACAAGGCCGGCATGCTGTCGACCGGCGATCGCGGCGGCGTTTACGACAAGTTCCGTGACCGGCTGATGTTTCCGATCCAGGATCGGCGCGGGCGCATCATCGCCTTTGGCGGCCGCGTCATGGGCGAGTCCGACGGCCCGAAGTACCTGAACTCGCCGGAGACGCCCCTGTTCCACAAGGGCCGCGAACTGTTCGCGCTGCATCAGGTGCGGCAGTCGCACAGCAAGATCCCGCGGCTGATCGTGGTCGAGGGCTACATGGACGTGATTTCGCTGTTCCAGTTCGGGATCACGCAGGCGGTGGCGACGCTCGGCACCGCGACGACGAAGGATCACGCCGAACTGTTGTTCCGCAACTCCGCCGATGTGTACTTCTGCTTCGATGGCGACAAGGCCGGACGCAGCGCCGCCTGGCGCGCGGTCGAGTCGGTGCTGCCGCGCATGAAGGACGGTCGCCAGGCCCTGTTCCTGTTCCTGCCCGACGGCGAAGACCCGGACACCTTGATCCGCAAGGAAGGCGCCGAAGGCTTCGAGGCGCGCCTGAAGGACGCGACGCCACTGTCCGAATTCTTCTTCGCCGAACTCGCGAAGGACGTGGACCTCCGCGGCCTCGAAGGCAAGGCGCGCCTCGCCGAACGGGCGAAACCGCTGCTCGCGCAGATTCCCGACGGTGCCTTCCGCGACCTGATGCAGCAGTCGCTGTCCGAACGCACCGGCATGCAGCGCATCGGGCCCGTCGCACCCACGGCGGCCGCGCAGGTGCATGCGATGACGCAGTCGCGCCCGCCCATGAGCAAGCCGCCGCAACAGCGCAGCGTGGTGCGCGCCGCGGTCGCCTTGCTGGTGCAGAAGCCGGAGATCGCGACGGCGCTGGAACCGCCGTATCTGTTCGGCACCTTGCGCCAGCCCGGCATTCCCTTGCTGATGGAATTGATCGCGCTGTGCCGATCGCGCCCGGAGATGAATACCGCGACCTTGCTGCAACAGTTCGAAGGCCGCGAAGACTACGAACCGCTGGCGAAGCTGGCGCAGATGGATTTCCCGTCGGCACCCGAACATTGGCGTACGGAATTCGTCGACGCCTGCGAGCAGCTCAATCGCCAGACCCTGCAGCAACGCATCGATGAACTGCTGGCCAAGCAGGAGTCCGGCTTCCCGTTGTCGGCGGCCGAAAAGAGCGAACTGCGCGAAGCCCTGGCCAGCAAGGCGAAGCGCTGAACAAGGGAGTGACCATGATCCGAATCCCGAGCCTGCTGCGTGTGCTGTCGTCGACCCTGGTGATGGCGGCCTGCAGTGCCGTGTTCGCGCAGACGAATGACGTCGCGGCTGCGGCGACGCCCGAACTCGCCGTCGCGGTCGGCGACATCGCCGTGCGCGCCGAGAACGACGAGCAGTTTGCCGACGCCGTGCAACGCCGCGCGCTGGCGACGATCAGCGCCGACGCCTTCGATCAGCGCCTGAAAGCGCTGACGGCCTCGCACGAACGGTTGCAGAAGGCCTTGCGTTCGGTCCAGGTCGAGGCCTTGCCGATCCGTCGACTGGAATCGCTGGAGCGACACTGGCGCTTCCTGTCGCGCGACCTCGACCGCTGGCACAACGAATTGCAGGCGGCGATCAAGCCCTTGTCCGCGGATGCGGAAACATTGGCCGCGCATCGGCGCATCTGGGACGCCACCCTCGCCGCGCAAGTCGGCACCGACACGCCGTGGACGACACGC
>DATMVT010000182.1:0-6134 GCA_035562895.1 Patescibacteria group bacterium
CTTCTTCCTGTTCAACGACGCCGGCACCGAACTCGCCTCGGAGTTCGTGGACGACAAGCGCATCCCGCTGATCAGCTTCACCGGCTCGACCAAGGTTGGCCGCATGGTCGGCGAGCGCGTCGCGCGCCGCATGGGCCGCTCTTTGCTCGAGCTCGGCGGCAACAACGCCATCATCGTCGACCCGACGGCCGACCTGAAAATCGCGATCCCGGGCATCGTCTTCGGTGCCGTCGGCACCGCCGGCCAGCGCTGCACGACCACGCGCCGTCTGTTCGTGCACGAATCGATCTACGCCAACGTGCTCGACACCCTGGTCAAGGCCTACCAGCAGGTCGAGGGCAAGATCGGCGATCCGACGCTCGCGACGACGCTGATGGGCCCGCTCAACGACCAGTCGGCGGTGAAGCGATTCCTGGCCGCGATCGAACTCGCGAAATCGCATGGCGGCAAGGTCGAGACCGGCGGCGCCGCGCTGACCGACCGTCCGGGCAACTTCGTGCTGCCGACCATCATCACCGGCGTCAAGAACTCCGACGAGTGCGTGCAGACCGAGACCTTCGCGCCGATCCTGTACGTGATGCCGTTCAAGACCATCGACGAAGCCATCGCCATGCAGAACGGCGTACCGCAGGGCTTGTCGTCCTCGATCTTCACTCAGAACGTCAGGGTCGCCGAGCAGTATCTGTCGGCGGCGGGTTCGGACTGCGGCATCGCCAACGTCAACATCGGCACCTCGGGCGCGGAAATCGGTGGCGCCTTCGGTGGCGAGAAGGAAACCGGCGGCGGTCGCGAATCCGGCTCGGATTCATGGAAGGCCTACATGCGCCGCCAGACCAACACGATCAACTATTCGAGTTCGCTGCCGCTGGCGCAGGGCATCAAGTTCGAGTTCTGATCGACACCCTGCCCTCCAAGGACCCCGTGCCCATGCGTTTGATCCCAGCCATCGTCTTGCTTGCCCTCGGCGGCAGCACCGTCGCCAGCGAATGCGAGAAGAACTTCAGCAAGTCCGGCAGTGCGTTTTCGGGCACGAATTTCAGCAGTCACGTCACCCTCGCCGACCTCGACACCGCAAGCGCGCTCGGCCAGATGCGCGGCATCCTGATCGCCGAGAAAATGGACGTGCTGACCGAGGACGCCGAAACCGGCACCCTGCTCGCGGAACAGCGCGCGACCGGCACCACGCGCGCGATCCCGACCCTCGTCACGGTCAGCGAGGACGGCGCGGATGCGCGCGTCGAGATGCTGGTGAAGACCGAAAAAGGCGTGCTCGCGAAAGCCGAGAACATGCGCGGCTACCTGTGCGAACTGCTCGCGAAGATGAAAGGCGGCGATGAAGGCCGCCTGGCCGGCACCAGCGGCGCGAAGCAGCAGAACAGCGACGAGACCACGACCCGCGACGTGTTCATCTTCTCGCGCGAGATCGCGAACGAGGCGAACAAGAACGCGGTTGCGGTAAACGCCCGCCACAAGGGCCGCGCTTATGCGCTCAAGGGCCGCATCGACCACATCATGGAAGACGGCGAGGACTACAACGTCTCTTTCGATGTTCCCGAAATCAGCGAGATGCAGCTCAAGCCGTTGCCCGGGCAGGCACAGTTCCGGGTCGGCGTCGCCTGCCTGTTCCGACCGAACCAACTGGCCTGGGTGCTGACCATGCGCGAAGGCCAGTCGGTGACGTTCAAGGGCAGCTTCCATCGCTACGACGACTTCAGGAAGATGGTCTGGCTGGAAAATTGCAAGCAGACGCGCTGAGGTCCGGATTGGCCGGTGCTTGACTCGCCCGTGCCGGCGCGGATGATGCGGACATGAGCGCGACCCCACGCATCACCAGCACCTACGCCACCCTGAGCCTGATCTTCGGTCTGGTCGCATGGCTGATGGCGCCATTGCTCGGCGCCATCGTCGCGATCGTTTGCGGCCATCTCGCGCGCAGCGAGATCCGGCGCGCGAACGGCGCCCTCGATGGCGACGGCATGGCCCTCGCCGGCCTGATTCTCGGCTACCTGCAACTCGTGCTGGTGGTCGTGCTGGTGATCGTCGTCGCGATCTTCTTCGGCGGCCTCGCGGCATTCATCAGCTACGCCGCGATGCACGGCTGAGCGATCACAGCCAGCCCTTCTGCCGCGCCATGCGATAGGCCTCGATGCGGTTGTCGACACCGAGTTTGCCGATCGCTTCCGAAAGATAGTTGCGCACCGTGCCGTGCGAGAGGCCGAGCTGTTCGGCGATGTCGTTCGCGGCCACGCCTTCGCCGGCAAGGCGCAGCACCTGGCGTTCGCGGTCGCTGAGCGGGTCGGCTTCGCTCCAGGCGTCGAGCGCGAGCTCCGGATCGACGGCACGACCGCCGCGATGCACCTTGCGCAAGGCATCGGCCAACTTGTCGGACGGAGAATCCTTGAGCAAATAGCCACTGGCACCGGCATCGAGCGCGCGCCGCAGGTACCCCGGGCGCGCGAATGTGGTCAGGATCACCACCTTGCAGGGCATGCCGGTGTCGATCACCTTCTTCGCCAGTTCCAGCCCGGTCTGCTTCGGCATTTCGATGTCGGTGACGAGCACGTCCGGACGCAGTCGGCGGGTGAGCTCCCAGGCCTCCTCGCCGTCGCCGGCACAGGCCACCACGTCGATGTCCGATTCGAGACCGAGCAAGGCCGCGAGTGCACCGCGCACCATCGCCTGATCCTCGGCAATCACGACGCGAATCATCGTGTCGCGACCAGTTTGAGGTGGCGCGCGGCAATCAGCGCCGACTCCGGTTCGGGATGGATCAGCGGCAGTTCGATGCGCAACAGCGTGCCGCCGTCCTCGGGCGACTCGACCAGCAGGCGTCCACCCGCGGACTCGATGCGTTCACGCATGCCGGCCAGCCCGTTGCCTTCGGCACGCACACCGCCCACGCCGTCATCGCTGATCTCGAGCACGGTGCTCGTCTCGTCGCAATCGAGACGGGCCCGGCATCGACGCGCATGGGCGTGGCGGATGATGTTGGTGATGGCCTCGCGCAGGCACATCGCCAGCACGTTTTCCGTCTGCGTCGGCAATTCCTGCGGATGCACCTGGTAGTCGAAATGGACTTGCGCGGAATCGAGCGCAGCGCGGCCGTTCGCGAGCTCCGCCAGCAATCCGTGGGCACGCATGCCGGTCACCGCGCGACGCACTTCGGACAAGGCCTGCCGGGTCACGCGCTCGACCTCCTTGACCTCGACGCGCGCGGCATCGATGTCGCGGTCGATGAGCTTGGCCGCCAGTTCCGACTTCAGCGCGATCACCGACAGCGTGTGCCCGAGCAGGTCGTGCAGGTCGCGGCCGATGCGCTCGCGTTCGGCCAGAGCGGCGATGCGCTGCACTTCCAGCTGCGACAAGCGCAGCGCCTGATTCTTGCGCGCATTCTGGTACCAGACCCGACAGCCCAGCATCGCGATGCCACCCGACAGCGCATTGACGGCGCCCATCATCATGACCGGGCCACCCAACGCATGGATGCCGACCGCATAGGCGGCATTGCCCACGAGATACACCAGCAGCATCTCCGGAATGCTGAGGTGGGCGGCCAGCACGACGGCATAGACCACGTAGGTGTTGGCGAACAGGTTCGACGGCAACAAGGCCACCGACAAGGCGATCATGACCATCAGCGCCGCCAGGCGGCGCCCTCCGCGCAGCCAGTAGAATCCGAAATACACCGGCAGGAAGCACAGCACCGACGCCAGCGTCAGCCACCAGTCGACGACGGGGAATTTCGGCATGATCGCCGGAAACAGCAGCATGAGCAGGTACGACAGCGAATAGACCGGCATCGCGCCCGGCGGCAACACCGGCGGCAGCAGTCGATGGCGAATGGCATTCCCGATCCGGTCGAACACTGCACGCATGAGGAATTGGCTGTGGCGGGTGACGGCCGAATCATACCGATCGCCTCGTCGACGCCGACCGGCCATGCGTCAATCGCCCGGTTTGACAGATGTCAGGACTCGGGCGTTCAAACGACGGGGGTTACGGTCGAAAATGGCCGCTGCTATCCTGCCCGCCTTGCATTTCAACCCTTTGATTTGAAAAGCCAAGACCCGTCTGGCTGGAGGCAAACATGAAGCTCATCGAGAAACTCAACGTCCTGCGCACGGCGGGCGGCAAGGCACGCACGGTCGGATTGGACGACGCCACGATCGAGCGCTTCGCGACCCGCTATCCGGAACTTGGCGCTGCCGTCGATGCCGCCGTCGAGCGCTTCCATCAGATCAAGGCCGAATTCGCCGATGTCGTCGCCATGGACGAAGACGCGCAGATGGCCGCAGCCCAGGAAGGCTTCGTCAATTTCTACGCCGAAGACAACGTCAATCCCTACCTCGCGATCGCGGCGCGCGGACCCTGGCTGATCACGCTCAAGGGCGCCGTCATCCACGATTCCGGCGGCTACGGCATGCTCGGCTTCGGCCATGCACCGCAGGCCGTTCTGGATGCGATGAGCCAGCCGCACGTGATGGCGAACGTGATGACGCCCAGCCTGTCGCAACTGCGCCTGACGCGTGCACTGCGCAAGGAAATCGGCCACAGCGTCGGCGGCTGCCCGTACACGAAATTCCTGTGCCTGAACTCGGGTTCGGAGTCGGTTTCGCTCGCCGGCCGCATCGCCGACGTCAACACGAAGCTGATGACCGACCCGGGCGCGCCGCACGCCGGCTGGAAGGTCAAGCGCATCGCCATCAAGGGCGCCTTCCATGGCCGCACCGAACTGCCGATGCTGTATTCGGATTCGACGCGCAAGGCCTATGCGACCCATCTCGCGTCATTCAAGCATCACGAGCACACCATCATCACCATCGAGCCCTACGACGTCGATGCGCTGCACAAGGCATTCGAGGATGCGGCGCGCGACCACGTGCACATCGAGGCGATGTTCCTGGAACCGGTGATGGGCGAAGGCAATCCGGGGCGTGCGGTTCCGCGCGCGTTCTACGCCGCCGCACGCGAACTGACGAAACAACACCACACGCTGCTGCTGATGGACTCGATCCAGGCCGGACTTCGCACCACGGGCAACTTGTCGGTCGTCGACAACCCGGAATACGCGGGACTCGAAGCGCCGGACATGGAAACCTATTCGAAGGCGCTGAATGCCGGGCAATATCCGCTGTCGGTGCTGGCCGTGAACGACCGCGCCGAGCACCTGTATCGCAAGGGCATCTACGGCAACACCATGACCACGAACCCGCGCGCGATGGACGTCGCCAGCACGGTGCTCGATGCATTGACGCCGGAACTGCGCGCGAACATCCAGAACCGCGGTCGCGAATTCGTCGAGAAACTGGAAGCGCTGGCGAGAGAGTTGCCAGGCATGATCAGCAATGTGCAAGGCACCGGGTTGCTGTTCTCGGCCGAACTCAGCAAGGACTTCAAGTGCTACGGCACCGGCAGCACCGAGGAATACCTGCGCGAGCACGGCTATGGCGTGATCCATGGCGGCACCAACTCATTGCGCTTCACGCCGCCGTTCACGATCACCGGCGACGAAGTCGACCTGATCATTGCCGGCGTGCGCGATGCCTTGCTCAACGGCCCGCGCATCGCGATCGAAACACCGAAGGCGGCCGCGGCTTAGTCGAGGCCAGGACATCGAACCGGCCATGAGCCTGCGCCGCCGCCTCGCCGAATTCGGGTTCGAGTCGAACGACGACTACACGTTCCAGATCGACTGCCTGATGCGTGCGGACATCGCGCATCTGCGCACGCTGCAGATCGCAGGCGCGTCGGGACGGCGCAAGACCGCGCTGGCGAACGCGCTGGCGCAGGCACTCGATTTTCCGCGCATCGTCTACCACGATTTTTCGCAGCCCGAACCGCCGCCGACCACGATCGTCATCGCCACGCACGAGGACGGGACCAGCGCCGACGGGCCGCAGGAACGACCACCGACCGCGTTCGAACGCGCCGTCACCGAAGTCTGCGCCTTCAGCGAGGGCGAGCGCGCCGTGCTGATCGTCGACCAACTGCAGCGCGCCGACTTCCACGATCAGACGCGCCTGTTCCAGTTCATCCAGACGCATCTCTGGAACACGTCCGCCGGCAGCGTGAAGGCGAACGCGAAGCAACTGCTGGTGGTGCTGATCAGCGAAGACGTGCTGTACCACCCGCTC
>DATMVT010000183.1:0-14198 GCA_035562895.1 Patescibacteria group bacterium
ACCGGCACAGGCAAGACCGCCGCCTTCCTGGTTTCGATGTTCAATCGCCTGCTGACCAAGCCGGCCCGGGCCGATCGCAAGCCGAACGAGCCGCGTGCCGTGATCCTGGCACCGACGCGCGAACTGGCAATCCAGATCGACAAGGACGCACGCCAGATCGGCCGCGACCTCGGCCTGCGCATGGCGCTCATCTACGGCGGCGTCGATTACGACAAGCAACGCGCGCAATTGACCGATGGCGTCGACGTCATCATCGCCACGCCTGGTCGCCTGATCGACTTCTTCAAGCAGCATGCGGTGTCGCTGGGTTCGGTCGACGTGGTCATCCTCGACGAGGCCGACCGCATGTTCGACCTCGGCTTCATCAAGGACATCCGCTTCCTGTTGCGGCGCATGCCCGGTCCGCACGAGCGCCAGAACATGCTGTTCTCGGCCACGCTCAGCCACCGCGTGCTGGAACTCGCCTACGAGCACATGAACGAGCCGGAAAAGCTCGTCGTCGAAGCCGAGTTCGTGACCGCGGCGCGCGTCCGCCAGATCGGCTACTACCCGGCGACCGACGAGAAGATTCCGCTGCTGCTGCATTTGCTGCACAAGATCAGCGAGCCACGCGGCATGGTCTTCGTGAACATGAAGATCGCCGCCGAACGCGTCGCGCGCAAGCTCGAGGCGCAGGGCTGGAAGGTCGGCCTGCTCTCGGGCGACGTGCCGCAGAAGAAGCGCGAGTCGCTGCTGAACCGCTTCCAGAAGGGCGAACTGGAACTGCTGGTCGCCACCGACGTGGCCGCACGTGGCCTGCACATCAACGGCGTGACGCACGTCTTCAACTACGACCTGCCGCACGATGCCGAAGATTACGTGCACCGGATCGGCCGCACCGCGCGCCTCGGCGCCGAAGGTGACGCGATCAGTTTCGCCTGCGAGGACTATGCGGTGTCGTTGCCCGACATCGAAAAGTTCATCGAACAGAAGATCCCGTTCGAACCGATCACCCCGGACATGCTGACTTCGCCACCGAAGCGCGAACGCGCACCCGGCGAGGGCAAGAGCGAACTCGCGGAAGTGCTGGACGCCGCAGCCGCGAAACGACGCGAAGACCGCGACCGCAAGAATCGCGACGGCAAGCCCGGTGGTGGCGGCGGACGCCGTGACGGCAGCAGTTCGCGTGGCGAACGCAAACCTGGCGGCGAACGTCGCGACGGCCAGAAGCCGCGCCAGGACGCGCCGCGCCCGCAACCCGCGGCACCGGCGCCGCGCCCGGAACCGATGTCCGAAGGCGTGCCCGGCGAGACGCCGGCCGAAGCCGAACGCCGCCGCAATCGTCGCCGCCGCAAGCCGCGCAGCGAGCGCGTCGAAGGCGGCAAGGTGATCGCCGCGCAGCAACCGATTACCGCCGAGATCCCCAGCGTGCCGGGCGAGACGCCGTTCTTTGCGCGCCTGAAGCAGAAGATCAAGCAGATCGTGCAACGCCTGCCGATGCCGGGGCGGCGGCGATAGGCGGCTAGCGTTCGCGACGCAACAGCGTCAGCGTCGCGAACATCTGGCTGCGGTCGATCCACAATTTCACCGCAGCCAGCAACACCGCTCCAACCAGCGGGTAGCCGGCGAGTGCCGGCGCCATCCCGAACAGCAGCGCGATGTGCAATGCAATCACGCGCGGGTAAGGCTGGAACATCAACAGTGCCCGCGGCAAAGCGAGCGACTGGGCATCGCGGCGGAAAACCCGTAGTTCGAAGGCATGCTGGACCAGCATGACCGCAAGGGTCGCCATCCCGATGGCACTGCCGACTCCTTCGAACGCGCCGTCAAACAGGAAGGCGATGAAGGCGGCGTGCCCGGCACAGAACAGGCCGTAGTGCACGCCGAAGAACCACGGCATCACGTGATGCTGGAACGCTGTCGCATTGCGAATCATTTCCTCCTTCTGGCCGTCGTTCCACTGCGCGTTCGCACGCAACGCGGCTTCGTATTTCGGATCGAGCATGCGACCTTGCGCGGCCCACATCTTCAACACGTGGAACAGGCCAACCAGCACATTGTCCAGCCAGTAGAGACCTAGCACGGCCGCGACCGGCCAGTCGAAGAGCAACACGCCCGTGAGCGGCAGCAGCGCAGCAGCCAGGGCTTCGGGCCAGGACGGGCGGCGCTCGATGCGCGCCAGCACGGTTCGGTGGTCGTCGGGAATCGGCGTCGCCATGCGCCATCTTCCCGATGCAGGCCGAGCTCGGCAATCACCCTCTCCACCCCCACCCCCGATATGCGGGGATGACGCCACTCGCGCCGCTGCCGACACTCCCGTGCAATTCCCCGGAGTGCGCCATGCGTCTGCGATCGATTCCTGCCCGACTTGTTGCCGTCGTCGTCTTGCTCGTGGTCGCGGGCGGTGCGCAGGCGGCCATGGTCGGCATGAACCTGGTGGTGCGCGATCCGCTGGGCACCGGCACCTTCGGCGGGGCCGGCGTCGGCGGCTTGACGCTGAGCGCCAGCAACGTCTCTGGGATCACGTTGACCGCGCCGATCACCTATCGCATGACGCTGCCCGAGGGCATCAGGTTCGTCAATGGCTCGTCGAACAGCGGCTCCTTTGTCTGCACCGCGCCGGTGACGCCACGCGATGTGGTGTGCGTGCGCAATACCAGCTGGAGCACGGTCAATTTTTCGGCGTCGTTGGGTTTCGAAGTCGACATCGCCGCCAACGCGCCGATCGGTGCGACCGAATTCACCGGCACCATGGAGAACGCGCAGTTCCCGCTGCCCGCCCCGCTGAATTGCGTCACCACCAATGGCGGCACGACGCAATGCACGAAGGACATCGTGACCGTCGTGCAGTCGCAGGTTCTTGTCGATCGCATCGCCATCGACAGCGACAACATCCTGACCGCCGGTGATGACGAAGTGGCGCGCGTTCGAGTGGTGAATGCCGGCTACGACCAGGGCAATGCGCCGGTGACGATGAAGCTGTACTGGCCGGATGGCGTGACATTTCTCAGCCAGATCGATTGGGGCGGCATCAATTGGACCTGCAGCGGCGCCAACCCGACGACATGTACGACGAACAACTGGATCGTCGGGAGCAACGAGCCCATCTTCAACATCCGCGTCGCCAACAACATCGCGATCCCGGGCCCGCTGACCATCCGCACCGAGATCGGCAACCGCGAACCGCAACCGATCCCGACCGACTGCCTGGCGAATCCGTCGCAACTGGGTTGCTTCTCGGCATCATTCGCGACCGAGCCCGCGCCCGCACCGCGGCTCGAAATCACCAGCATGGCGCACGCCGCGGCCGTGATGCCGATCCAGAACAACGCCGGCGGCATCACCGTGAGTTACCGCAACATCGGCGATCTCGGCGCCGGCAATTTCTACGTGTCGCTGCAATTGCCGCCGGGCTTCGGCTACGCGTCGCTGCAAGCGGGCACGGGCTATGCGTTGACGGCCTGCACCGCGACCGGCAGCGTCGCGCTCGGCCAGACCGTGAAGTGCAGTCGCAGCAGCGGCCTGCCGGTGAATGGCAGCGGTTCCGGCATCGTGCGCGTGAACATCGAACGCGGCATCGTGTCGCGACAAGGGAGCGATGCCTTGGTGATCGCCTCGATCGCCACGGCCAGCGCCGACACCGCCGACCCGAACATCCTGCTCGACTGCGCGTCGACGCCGGAAGCGACGCACTGCGAACACCATGCGGTGCCGGTCGACGGACGCTGCATGGACTACGTCGAAGACATCTATTGCGACGGCTACGAGACCGCGCCCTGATCGCGGTCGGCGTGCTCAGCCGTCGCGTTTCAGCAACGACTTCAGGTTCGCGAACGGATTCGACGTCGCCGCGGTCGTTTTCTGCTCGCCGTGCAGACTGCCGGCGTCATGGTCGAGATAGCGCTGGTGCTCATTGTCGTGGCAATACAGGCACAGCAGCTCCCAGTTGCTGCCATCGGCCGGATTGTCGTCGTGATTGTGGTTGCGATGATGCACCGTCAGCTCGTGCAGGTTCACGCGCGTGAACTCGCGCGCGCAGCGGCCGCAGATCCACGGATACAGGCCCAGCGCCCGCTCGCGATAGCCGCGCTCGCGTTCGCGCTTCGCCTTCGCGGCATCGGCGACGATCTTGTCGAGCTTCGCTTCGTTGATGGGCTTGTGGGTGGGCATGGCGGGTCCGTCAGAATGATGAGCCGGGATGCTTCAAGAACTCAGCTTCCTCGGCCGTCGAGGCGCGTCCCAGGATCGCGTTCCGGTGCGGATATCGGCCAAATCGGTCGATGATGGTCTTGTGCTTCAGCTCGAATTCGAGATTCGCGGGCAAGGCGAATTCGCGGTACAGCCGCTCGGCCTCGACATGAACCAGACGCGACTCGCTGTGCATGTAGGGCAGGAACAGGAAACCACGCTCGACCGGACTCAGCGATTCGTGCGCGCGCGCTGCCACCGCTTCCTGCGCCAGCACCAGCGCCATGCCATCCTGCGCAAACGCAGCGGGCGTGCCGCGGAACATGTTCCGCGAAAATTGATCGAGCACGATGATCTCTGCGAGGCGACCGTGCGCCGTGGCGCGCCACGCGAACCACTCGCCCGCCGCCGCCTGCCGGTGCAGGTCGAGAAAGCGCCCGCGGATCAACGCATCGAACGCCGGATCGACCCGCCACCATTGCGCCGGATCGATCTCGCGGAACCAGAAGTCGATGACCGACTGGTACGCGGATGCTGCGGTCATCGTGACTCCCTCTCTGGCACCCGCCATCACACCGTCATCGGATTCGCTTTGCTTACGTCGATGCCGTAGAGCTTGATCGCCTTGGCGATGTCCGAGCGCTTGAGCTTGCCTTCGTCGGCGAGGGCGCTGATCGCGGCGTGGGCGATCCAGTGGCGGTCGACTTCGAAGAAGCGGCGCAGATTGGCGCGGGTGTCGGAACGGCCGAAGCCGTCGGTGCCGAGCACGGTGTAGGCCATGCCCTTGGGCAGATAGGCACGTACCTGATCGGCGTACTGGCGCACATAGTCGGTGGCAGCGATGGCCGGGCCGTCGCGACCTTGCAGTTGTCGCGTGATCCATGCGCTGCGCGGCTCGGATTCGGGATGCAGGCGGTTCCAGCGCTCCACATCCGCACCGTCGCGGCGCAATTCGTTGTAGCTCGGGCAGCTGTGGATGTCGGCCTTGACGCCGAAATCCTTCTCGAGCAACTCGGCTGCGGCGATCACTTCTCGCAGGATCGTGCCCGACCCCATCAACTGCACGCGCAACTCGTTCTTTTTCGCCTTGCCGGCATCGCGCAGCAGGTACATGCCGCGAATGATGCCTTCGGCCGCGTCCTCCGGCATGTCCGGATGCGCGTAGTTCTCGTTCACCAGGGTCATGTAGTAGTAGCAGTCCTCCTGCTCGGTCAGCATGCGGCGCATGCCGTCCTGCAGGATCACCGCCACTTCGAACGCGAAGGTCGGGTCGTAGCTTTTGCAGTTCGGGATCGCGCTGGACAGCAGGTGCGAGTGGCCGTCCTCGTGCTGCAGACCTTCACCATTCAGCGTCGTGCGGCCGGACGTGGCGCCGAGCAGAAAGCCGCGCGCGCGCATGTCGCCGGCCAGCCAGGCGAGATCGCCGACGCGCTGCATGCCGAACATCGAGTAGAAGATGAAGAACGGCAGCATCGGCAGGTTGTTGGTGCTGTAACTCGTCGCCGCCGCCAGCCACGAACACATCGCGCCGGCCTCGGTGATGCCTTCCTGCAACACCTGTCCGGCCGCGTCCTCGCGGTAGTACATCAGCTGGTCGGCATCGACCGGCTTGTACAGCTGTCCGAACGGTGCGTAGATGCCGATCTGGCGGAACAAGCCTTCCATGCCGAAGGTGCGCGCCTCGTCGGCGACGATCGGGACCACGCGCGGCCCGACGGTCTTGTCGCGCAACACCAAGTTGAGCGCCTGCACGAAGGCCATCGTCGTCGAGACCTCGCGTTCGCCCGAGGACTTCAGCAGACGATCGAAGGTCGCGAGTTCTGGCACCGGCAGCGATTCGGTCGCCTTGCGACGGCGCTGCGGCAGCGAACCGCCGAGCGCGGCGCGGCGAGACTTCATGTACTGGACTTCCGGCGAATCGTCGCCCGGGTGGAAGAACGGCACCGATTCGAGATCCTCGTCCTTGATCGGCAGCTTGAAGCGGTCGCGGAACACGCGAATCGAATCGGTGTCCATCTTCTTCTGCTGGTGCGTGATGTTCTGCGCCTCGCCCGCCTCGCCCATGCCGTAGCCCTTCACGGTCTTGGCGAGAATGACGGTGGGCATGCCCTTCTGCGTCGACGCGACGTGATACGCGGCATAGAGTTTATGCGGATCGTGGCCGCCGCGATTGAGATGCCAGATGTCGTCGTCCGACAGGTTGGCGACCATCGCCTTGGTTTCCGGGTACTTCCCGAAGAAATGCTCGCGCGTATAAGCGCCGCCGAAGGCCTTGTAGTTCTGGTACTCGCCATCGACGGTTTCGTTCATCAGCTTGCGCAGCACGCCGTTCGGATCGCGCTGCAGCAACGCGTCCCAATGGCTGCCCCAGACCACCTTGAGCGCGTTCCAGCCGGCGCCGCGGAACACGCCTTCCAGTTCCTGGATGATCTTGCCGTTGCCACGCACCGGGCCATCGAGCCGCTGCAGATTGCAGTTGATGACGAACACCAGGTTGTCGAGCTTTTCGCGCCCGGCAAGCGCGATCGCGCCCAGCGATTCGGGTTCGTCCGATTCGCCATCGCCCATGAAGCACCAGACCTTGCGGTCGGACTCCGGCATCAGGCCGCGGTGCTCGAGGTACTTGAAGAACCGTGCCTGGTAGATCGCGCTGATCGGGCCGAGGCCCATCGACACCGTGGGCGTCTGCCAGAAGTCCGGCATCAGCCAAGGATGCGGGTAGCTGGAAATGCCCTTGCCATCCACTTCCATGCGGTAGTGGTCCAGCTGCTCGGCGCTGATGCGACCTTCGAGGAAGGCGCGCGCATAGATGCCCGGCGAGCTGTGGCCCTGGATGTAGAGCAGGTCGCCGGGGTGCGATTCGCTCGGCGCGCGCCAGAAATGATTGAAACCGACGTCGTAAAGCGTCGCGCTCGAGGCAAACGAGGAAATGTGGCCGCCGAGTTCACCGGGCTTGCGGTTCGCGCGCACCACCATCGCCATCGCGTTCCAGCGCAGGATCGAGCGGATGCGCCATTCCAGCGCGGCGTCGCCGTCCGACTTCGCCTCGCGCGAGGGCGGGATGGTGTTGATGTAATCCGTCGTCATCGGGAACGGCAGATGGCCGCCGGCGCGACGGGTTTCGTCGACCATGCGTTCCATCAGGAAGTGCGCGCGCTCGGCACCGTCGCGGCCGATGACGGCGCTGATCGCCTCCATCCACTCGCGGGTCTCGCTCGGGTCGAGGTCTTCGTTCAACAAGTCGTGGATCTGGCTCATCCTCTGCTCCCTCCGCAGGCGGCCGTGCGGCCATGGTGTTGTTCAGAGGGGCGATCCTAGCGGGATTGGGCGCCGCGCCCCATCCTTGTGCGTTTGAATGCACCAAAAAAGTGCAAGCATTCGACCGCCCTCAGCGACGCAGGCTGCCGGCCGTCTTGCAGGCGTCATTGCCCTGCATCGCGGCGATGCCGGCCGCGTGCTCGAACGGCGGCTTCCAGTACGCGTCGAAACAGGCCTTGGGACAACAGTCGGTCGATCCACCCGTGCTGCAGACCGCGATCCGGCTGATGCATTCTTCGCGTTCGACCCCGACGGCGGAAAACCGGCTTCGACACGCATCGATCGCCGCGCTGCAGATCTCGAAGCCGTTGCGCAACGAGGTCGCAGCCAGCAGCACCGGATCGGCGGCATCGACGACGCCGTCGCGCCGCACCAGACCATTGGTTTCGATCAGCGTCTCAGTGAAGTCGCCGCCCGGAAAATAGGCGCAGACGCGCAACGCGCCGCCGCGTCCGATTTCGGCCAGAACGCGCGATGCACCGGCCGAATTGCGCCGTCCGAAGGCTTCGGCCTCGACCGCCTGCGTCTGCGCCGGCGTCAGCTTCGATGCAATCTGGACCAGACCCGCGCCCGTGCCTTCGACGCGTTCGCACGGCTTCAAGTGCACGCTGGCCGTGCCGCTGGCACTGGTACTCAGCTTCGCATCGGGCTCTGCACCTTTCGCGCAGGGCGTGTTCGACACGACCACGCCCCCGTCCTTGCCGGTGCATTTGTAGATGTTCACGGCGCCGACGTCGGCGGTGTCGAGCAGGAGCGCTGCCACGACCATGCCAGCGATGCGGATCAAAGTCGGATGCATGTCTGCCCTTCCCCGGTGGATATCGCGATTATGCCGCCAGACTCAGTGCGCGATCTCGCCCTCGACCTTGGGCGGAAACTGGATGTGGAAGCCGCGCGCGGCGAGGTTGGCACGCACGACGGCGGCGTCTTCGCGCGCCAGCTTGCGCTCCGGCGTCAGTGCGACTTCGAGCACGAACTGCAGTTCACCGAGCGTCGCCGCGATGTTCGCGGGCAGCACGCCGAACGCATCACGTTCGCGCAGATAGACGTAGGTATCGTCGCGCTTTTGGCTGCGATAGACGAAACTCTGCATGGACATTCCTCGACCGTCTCGTGATGCGCATTGGCGATCCATGCGCGGCGCGGCAGAATAGCGGCATGCGCAAGAAACCGCTGTACAAGGTCACCTTCCTGAATCAGGGCAAGAGCTACGAGCTGTATGCGCGCTCGGTGCATTCCTCGGACCTGTGGGGCTTCACGACGATCAGCGACCTGGTCTTCGAGGAAGCGAGCAGCCTGATCGTCGATCCGTCCGAAGAGAAGTTGCGCGACGAGTTCAAGGACACCCGGTCGCTGCACCTGCCGATCCAGTCCATCCTGCGCATCGAGGAAGTGGAACGTCGCGGCACCGCCTCGATCCGCGATGCCGCGAGCGGCGACAAGATCACGCCGTTTCCGATGCCCCCCAAAGCGGGCTGATCAGAACGAGATCTGCGCGGCGATGGTCAGGCCGCCGTCGCCACCGTCATTGAAGTCGAACCATTCGTATCCGCCGCGCAGCGAAAAGCGGTCGTTCGGCGTCCAGCGCACGCCACCTTCGAGCATCAGGCCGTCGTCGGAATCGTTGATGCGCTGCGGGCCGGCGATGGTCGTGATCTCGCCCTCGATGTCGGCGGAGAAATAGCCGATCTTCGTGTATGGCGCCCACACGGCATCGCCATATTCGTAGACGACGCCGAGCGACCAGCCGTCGGCTTCGAGGTCGTAGCCGACGTCGGCGAGACCACGGAGCTGGCTGCGGCCGAAGTCATGGTAGGCGGCCTCGACCGCGAAGTTCTCGTTGATCCATACCCCACCGAAGAAGCGTGCAAATGGATCGTTGTCTTCCTCGAAGCTCGCGCCCGGACCGACGCGGAATTCGTCTTCGGCGGGCGCCTGCGTGACGCCCGCGCCGAGATAGGCATCGACGGCGTGGGCAGGCAGGCTGGCGGCGAGCGCCGCAATCAACCACAGGGGGGAATGGCGCATGTCATGTTCCTCTTTTCGCAGGTGGCGCGGCGATGATCGCCATGCCCTCCGCACATGATCACCGGCGACGATGAATCCGCCTCGAACAGCACCACCCCCAATGACCTATGGCGCTGTCGCCGGCTCGTTTCCCGTGCGCCCAGAGACGGCGGAGATCTCCGTCCTTCAGCACGACGTAACAGGCGGTTCATGTGCGACCTCGAAGAATGCCTGCGCTTTCGAGGACAGGACGATGCGACCGATGTGGATGGGATGGGCGGCGCTGCTGCTGCTCGCGTTGGGCCAGGCGAGTGCATGGGCCGCGGCGAGTGACCGCGCTCGGCAAATGGACGCGGTGGAGGTCGCCGGCCTGCAGCCGGGGCCGAGCCTGTGGCGAGTGAGCCATGGCGACCACGAGATGTGGATCCTCGGCACCTTGAATCCGGTGCCGAAGCGCATGCAATGGGATGCGAGCGACGTCGAGAGCATCATCCGCGAGTCGCAGCAGGTGCTGCTGGGTCCAGCGATCAACGTGCGCTCGGACATCGGCTTCTTCGCGCAACTCGCGCTGGTGCCGAAATTGTTCGCGATCCGCAAGAACCCGGGCAAGGAAACGCTTTCCGAGGTGCTGCCCGCCGACATCCACGCACGCTGGAAAGTCTTGTCGAAGCAATATTTCCGCTCGACGCGCAGTCTGGAGAAGCGCCGACCGATCTTCGTCGCACAAGAGCTGTACAAGGAAGCGCTCGACGACGCCGGATTGCGCGACAACGACGGCATCATCGATCGCACGACGAAGATCGCGAAGAAAGCCAAGGTGACGGTCGAGTCGCCCAGGGTCATCGTCATGGTCGAGGACATGAAGGGACTGCTCGCCGAATTCGAGGACACCACGCTCGACGATGTCGCCTGCCTCGACAAGACCATGACCCACGTCGAGAACGACTTGCCGGCGATGCGCCGACGCGCGAGCGCCTGGGCGGTCGGCGATATCGATGTGCTGCGGCAGATGCAGTTCACCGACAGCTACGACACCTGTCTGCGCAGCCTGTTCAGCGCGCCCGGCCTGGAGAAGTACGGCTTCGTGAACTTGCGCGAGCGCGCCCGCGAAGCGTGGCTCACGGCCGCCGAGGCCGCCTTGAAGTCGCACCGGTCGACGTTCGCCGTGTTGCCGATGGGCCAGTTGCTGCGCGAAGACGGCTATGCCGCCGAACTGCGCAAGCGCGGTTACCTCGTCGAAGCACCCGGCGAGGAAAGTCCGGAAGCGGCCATCGAGGAAACCGCCGTCCCCTGACCCGACTTCAGCCGTGGCGCTTCAGTCCGAGTGCGTCGAGCGCCGGTCCGAGTCTCTGCGCGGCCAGGTCGATGTTCGCGCCAAACGGACAGTCGGCCAGCAGGGGCGCATCCAGTTCGTCCTTCAACGTCGCGACGACCTCGTCCGGATACAGGCAGGCCGGATCGACGCGGTTGGCGATCCAGCCGACCAGTTCGCACTGGTCGCCACGGATCGCGCGTTCGCTCAGGATGGCGTGGTTGATGCAGCCGAGGCGGATGCCCACGACCAGAACGACGGGCAACTTCAGCGCACGCACCAGATCGGCCTGCATCAGGTGGTCGGAATACGGAATCGCCCAGCCGCCGGCACCTTCGACGACGACGGCGTGTGCGCCGAGCGACAGCGCCTGGTGCGCGGCCAGCAGCGGTGGCAGCGCGATTTCGCGCCCGGCATGCGCGGCGGCGAGGTGGGGCGCAATCGGCTCCGGCAGGGCGATCGGGTTCATCAACGCGAGGTCGGGTGTCGGCGTGGTCGAATATGCGCGCAGCTTTTCGGCGTCGTCGCTGATCCATTCCTCGCCGCGCCGCTCGCAACCGCTGGCGACGGGCTTGTAGCCATAGGCCTTGAGCGCGCGCCGGCGGATCGCGAGCAGCAAGGCGCTGCTGACATGGGTCTTGCCGACGCCGGTGTCGGTGCCGGTGACGAAGAACGAGACGACGGGATTCATGTCCGAAGCTTATCGCCGCGGGCTGATAAACTGCGCGCCCCGATGTCCCGGATGATGCGCGCCGTGTTCGACGTTCCTGTTCTTTCCGATCTCGACAAGCCGAGCCTGTACCGTGAGCTCGTGACCCAGGCGCGTGCGCTCATGGCGGGTGAAAGCGATCGCACGGCGAATGCCGCCAACTTCGCGGCCTTGGTCTATCACGCGGTGCCGCAACTGAACTGGTGCGGCTTCTATTTCTACGACGGCAAGGAACTGGTGGTCGGACCATTCCAGGGCAAACCGGCGTGCGTGCGCATCGCGCTCGGCAAGGGCGTCTGCGGCACCGCCGCGTCCACGAAGCAGACGCAACTCGTCGCCGACGTGCATGCATTTCCCGGCCACATCGCCTGCGACTCGGCTTCCGAGTCCGAGATCGTGGTGCCGATGTTCGACGGCCATGGCCATCTGATCGGCGTCTGGGACGTCGACAGTCCGCTGCTGAATCGTTTCGACGAAGACGATCGCCGCGGCATGGAAGCCCTCGTCGAGGCCTGGATCGAACACAATGACCCGACCCGCTTCGAGGCTGCCGCATGAGCACGGTGAAGATCCGCAACGTCGGACCGAAATCGGCGGCGTGGCTGCGCCAGGTCGGCATCAAGAGCGACGAGGAAGTTCGCGCCATCGGTGCGCTTGAAACCTTCATGAAGGTCAAGCGCGCCGGCTTCAAGCCGAGCCTGAATCTGCTCTACGCGCTGGAAGGCGCGGTGCTCGACTGTCATTGGACCGCGCTCACGGCCGAGCGCAAGAGCGAGCTCGTGCTCGAAGTGAACGCGCGCGACGCCGGCCTGCCGAAGAAGAACTACACCTGGTGGCGACAAGCCCACGCCGGCGCAGGCCCGGTGTCGTCGTCCGACGGCGAGTCGATGCCGCGCGAAGAACGTGAAGACGACCACGGCGTCGAGGAACTCGGCGCACCGAGCTTCGGCGACCGCTTCGATTCGCACGATTGATACATTTGCCCCCCCCCGATTTACATCCATTAACATTCTCAAGCCCCATGTGGGGTTGTTCATGGATTATGCGAAATGGATTCGATCAGGAAGATGATTGTCGCTTTTGCCCTCGCCGCAGCGAGTGCATTCCAGGTTTCTTACGCCGATGAAGTGGAACTCGTCCGCGTCAATCTGGTTTACAAGCTTGACGGCCAGGACATGTTCAAGACGCAGGCGATTGCCAAGCCCGGCAGCGAAGGCATCCTGACGCTCAAGCACGAAACCAACCCTCAGCAATATCAGCTGCGCTTCTTGGTTTCCGATATCGGTGTTTCAAAGAAGGGCATTCCGAAAGCCTCGCTTTCTGTCCAGGTACTCGATGGCAAGGAAGGCGCCTGGGTGCTACGGAGTTCTCCGCGCGCGGTCGTGGCGCTAGGACAACAAGCTGCGATGGCTGGACCCGTTCAGTTCTCCGAGGGTGCGATGGGGCAGTATGACCTCTCGGCCACAGTGTCGGTCATGACAACCGAAGAAGCGACCGTGCTGCTCGGCAAGTCCAACTTCGACTTAAAAAAGTGCGATATCGATTCAAAGGACACGCCGAAGACTGATGCTGGTGTGCCGGATTCGAAGATTCGCCACATGTGTTGCAGCAGTGCCTGTGCTGCTGGATCGATTTGGTATGGCTACTACTTGTCGTGCTGCAACGTTGTCTCTTGTTGCGATTGCGGAACCTGCTGCGAGCCCTGACCAAGGCTTGGCACCGACAGCGGCTAGCGTATTCACTCTAGCCGCTGTCACCATTCTTGCTCAATGAGCCACGCCCACTCCCTGCGCGAAGAAGTCGCCAACGCGTTGACGCATGGCCTCGGCGTCGTCGCGGCGCTGTGCGGTTCGTCGGTGCTGATCACGCTCGCCGCGATTCACGGCGATGTCTGGAAGCTGGGCAGCGCCATCGTCTACGGCATCACCCTGATCCTGCTGTACGCGGCGTCGACGCTTTATCACGCCGTGCCGCACCCACGGGCCAAGGCGCGGCTCAAGGTGTTCGACCACTGCGCGATCTACCTGCTGATCGCCGGCACCTACACGCCGATCACCTTGATCGCGTTGCGCGACAGCTGGGGCTGGTGGATGTTCGGCACGATCTGGTCGCTGGCCATGCTCGGGGTGATCTTCAAGTTGTTCTTCACCGGGCGCTTCAAGCTGGTATCGACGCTCATCTACGTCGGCATGGGCTGGCTGGTGATCGTCGCGATCAAGCCGATCCTGACCCACCTCGATGACTGGACGCTGGGCTGGCTGTTCGCCGGCGGCCTGTTCTACACCGGCGGCACCTGGTTCTACATGCACCCGCGCCTGAAATACGCGCACGCCATCTGGCACGTGTTCGTGCTGCTCGGCAGCCTCAGTCACTACGTCGCGGTGATGTCGCTGGTCCTGCAACCGGTCGGTCGCTGAATCAGGCCGGCTTCAACGCCGCGAAGGCGCGGGCGTCGTCGGGCCAGGCTTCGCTGCCGCGGATCGCCGGAAGCACCGCGTCGACGTCATCGACGAACTGCCACATCGCCGCATGCGCCTCGCCCATCATGCGTTCGCGGATGGTGTGCTGCATGAAATCGCGCAGGCCATCGTAGAAGCCGCGCGTGTTCACGAACACGATCGGCTTGAGATAGATCCCGAGGCGCTTGAGCGTGATCGCCTCGAACACTTCTTCGAGCGTGCCGCA
>DATMVT010000184.1:0-3001 GCA_035562895.1 Patescibacteria group bacterium
GCCGAGCACGTGCATCACCGTGAACGCGGTCATGCTGGTGCCGACGCCGAAGCCGAGGATGAGCACCATCAACGCGGTCAGGAACGGGTTGCGGCGCAGGCTGCGCGTGCCGAGCTTGAGGTAGTAGCGGAACATGGTCGGAGACTCCTCAGGCCACGGCGGCGTGCTTGGCGACGGGGCGAACCAGCGGCGAGACGTGCTCGAAGTCGCTGACCTGGCCGTCGATGATGTGCACGTTGCGCTGCGCGCGCTGCGCCAGCTCCGGATCGTGCGTGACCATGACGATGGTGGTGCCCTGGGCATTGATCTCTTCGAGCAGTTCCATGACGCCGCGCGCCATCGCCGAATCGAGGTTGCCGGTCGGCTCGTCGGCGAGCAGCAGGCGCGGATCGCCGGCGAGCGCACGCGCGATCGCGACGCGTTGCTGCTGGCCGCCCGAGAGTTCGGCCGGATAGTGCTTCATGCGCGAAGCCAGACCGACACGTTCCAGCGCCTGCTCGATGCGCGCCTTGCGTTCCGGCGCCTTGAAGCCGCGGTAACGCAGCGGCACGTCGACGTTGTCGAACAGGTTCAGGTCCGGGATCAGGTTGAAGCCCTGGAAGATGAAGCCGATCTTCTCGTTGCGCAGGCGCGAGCGGGCGTTGTCGTCGAGGCCGCGCACCGGCACGCCGTCGATCAGGTATTCGCCGTCGGTGAATTCCTCGAGCAGGCCGGCGATGTTCAGGAAGGTGGTCTTGCCCGAACCGGAGGGGCCGGTGACGGCGACGAACTCGCCTTCGCGCACATGGATGTCGAAGCCGCGCAGGGCATGGGTTTCGATCAGGTGGGTGCGATAGACCTTGCTGAGTTTGCGCATCTGGAGCATGGCGGTTCCTTGTCGTGTGCGTGTCGTTCGTGGCTGTGGGATCAGTGGCCGATACGGATGCGTTCGGCGTTCTCGAAGGCGTCGGTGCCGGCGATGACGATGCGCTCGCCCGGTTGCAGGCCGTCGAGAATCTCGACGGATTCCAGACTGGTCGCGCCGAACTTCACCGGGCGGCGCTCGGCGATGCCGTCGCGCACGACGAAAGCGTGGCGGCCGCCGTCCTCGTCGAAGAACGGGCCGCGCCGCACCAGCAGCACATCCGGTTTGTGTTCGATCAGCACGCGCGCCTGCACGCGCTGGTTCTGGCGCAGGCCCTGCGGCTCGGCGTCGTCGAAGCGCACGCGCGCCAGCACGTTGGCCCCGGTGATCTCGGGCGACACCGAAGCGAGTGCGCCGGTGCTCTTGCCATTCGGCAGGGTCAGCTCGACCGGCATGCCGAGGCCGAGTTCGTCGGCGTAGGATTCCGGCACTTCGATTTCGACTTCGAGGCGCGACAGGTCGACGACGACCATCAGCGGTGCGTCACGGGCGATCATCGCGCGGTCGGTGACGGTGATGGTGCCGACCATGCCGTCGACCGGCGCGCGCACCGTGAGTTCGTCGTAGCGGCGCTCCAGATCACCGACCACGGCGCGCTGGCGGCGCAGTTCCTGTTCGCGCGTGCGCTGTTCGAACCCGACTGCTTCGACATTCAGTCCGGAATCGGCCGCCGCATGCCGAGCGCGGATTTCGGCCGCCTGCAATGCATCCTGGGCGCGCAGGAAGTCGATCTCGGCGATCGCGCCTTTCTTGAAGCCGCGTTCGCTGCGCTCGAGGTCGCGGGCGGCGGCGATGCGCGCCACCTCGGCTTCGTCCGCGGCCTTGCGCGCGTTCAGGCGATTGCGCTCGGACTCGATGCGGGCGCGGCCGGTTTCGGCGTCGACGCGCGCCAGCACCGCGCGTTCGCGTTCGAGTTCGGAATCGAGTTCCGGCGAGGCGATGGTCGCGAGCACGTCACCGCGCTTCACGGTCGCGCCGGCGCGCGTCACCAGCTTCACCGTGCCGGCCGCGGGTGCATACAGGTTCGGGCTGTTCGCGGCAACGACGCGGCCGTTGGCGAGGATGTCGCGCGTCAACTCGCCGCGCTTGACCTCGGCGAAACGCAGGCGCGCGCTGCTGACCGAGCGTTCGGCCGCGAGCCACGCATAGACCGACCAGCCGACGGCAATGACTGCGCAGGTGCCGGCGATGAGCATCAGCACGCGCTTGCCTGGCGTCGGGTGGGCTGCAGCCAAAACGCGGTCGGTGGCAGAGGTATCTCGAATCATGGCGCTCGTCCGTGCAAATCCTGCACCGAATCCGCAATTCTTGTGCCACTCTCAATGTGTTGAATTACATGGAAAAGATCGGGTGTCCATGATGTCCGTCGGTGTCCGCGCGTCCGCGCCGCGGACGCCGGTCAGCCGACGCGCACGCTGTCGCGACCGCCGGCCTTGGCGCGGTACAGGGCCGCGTCGGCGCGCGCGATCCAGACTTCCAGTGGCAGTTCGGCCGCCGCGTCGATGGCCACCAAACCGATGCTGGCGGTGATCCGGATCTCGCAGTTCGGTCCTGCGATCTGCGACTCGCGGACGCGGCGCAACAGCGTGTCGGCCCAATGCCGGCCCTGGTCGATGTCGCGGTCGCACAGCAGGCACACGAATTCCTCGCCGCCGTAGCGGCCGATGATGTCGCCCGGTCCGGATTGCGCCAGCAACGCCTGGGCAAAGCTGCGCAAAGCCTCGTCACCGGCGATGTGGCCGAAGCGATCGTTGATCGCCTTGAAATGGTCGAGGTCGATCAAGGCGAGGCAGAGACCGTGGCTGCGCTCGTCGAGCAGTCGGCGCCGTGCTTCCTCGAGCGCATGGCGACGGTTGAAGACGCCGGTCAGCCCGTCGCGGATCGAGAGTTCGTAGAGTTGCTGATTCGCGGTCGCGAGATCCGACTTCTGCTGCTCGATTTCGCGGGTGCGTGCGGCCACCAGTGCGCTCAGTCGCTGCTCGCGGACGTGCAACGCCCGTACGCGGCCGCGGAATGCGCCGTAGAGCAGCAACAGGAACAACGCCGCCGTGGCGAGCTGCATCTCGCGACGCTCCCACCAGAACGGCTGCACGTGCA
>DATMVT010000185.1:0-3682 GCA_035562895.1 Patescibacteria group bacterium
GAGACCATCGAGAACAGCAGTTCCTGGGCCGAGGTCACGCCGAGGATCACCGAGATCTTCGAGCGATCCATGGTCGCGAATTTCTCGCGCGTGGCGTCTTCGAGCACCGACTGCGCGACGATCAGCGCCAGCAGCTGCGAGGTGTCGGTCGCCGGCAGCATGGTCGGCGGAATGCCGAAGCCGAGCGCATCGAAATCGATCGGCGACAGGAAGCCGCCACGACGCGCATAGGTCTTGTCCGGCGCCGACGGGTCCGGGTCGTAGTAGTCGTCGATGCGCCAATGGCTGGGCGGCACGTCGCTGATCAGGTCACGGCCCTTGAGGATGTCGTTCCAGAACCCGGTGGCATCGTGCGAACCGGGGAACAGGGCGCTGACGCCGACGACGGCGATCGCCGTCTGCGAAGGAAATGTGCTGCTCATGACAACCTCGATGCGCCTCAGGCGAGCGGACGCGGACGGAAATCGAATGCGGCGGCCGGCACCGGCACGCCGTAGCTGCGCAATTGCTGGGCGCGCGTCACGACGGCGGCGCCTTCCAGCAGGTTCAAAGCGACTTGTGCAACGCTGCGCGCTTCCGGCGCTTCGAGGAAACTGCCCTCGACCCAGCGGTTGAACGCGCCCATCGCCGGTCCGCACCAGATCTGGTAGTCGGATTCGCGGTCTTCGAGCCCGTCGATGGCCCAGCGGCTGGCCAGCCCGAGATAGGAGCGGAACACCAGCGCCATCCGGTGCTTGGGGTCGCGGTCGCCGCGTTCGACCTGGGCCGGTTCGCGCTTCGCCCAGAACGCGCGCGTCGAAGCCCAGGCGCTGGCGAAGTCGTTGCGCAGCATCTGGCGTTCGACCTTGTCGCGATCGTCGGCGGGAATCGCCTCGAACGCCGGATAGGCGCGATACAACTCGTACAACTTGCGGGCGCGCGGCGCGAACAGCGAGCCGCGCTTCAACACCTGGACGTCCACGCCCATCTCGAACATGTCGGCGGCCGGGGCCATGACCACGTCGGCCATGCCTGCCTTGGCGAGCATGGCGCGGCCACGCGGATGCAGGCCGGCCTCGATGCAGGCCTGGTTCACCGAGCCGGTCTGCACATAGGCGACACCCAGCGCGAACGCCGCGGCGACACTGCCTGGGGTGCCCAGCCCGCCGGCCGCGCCGATGCGGATCACGCGGGCGTCCCCGCGCTTGGCAACGATGTCGTCGCGCAGTCGCAGGATGGTCGGCACCAGCGCCGGCAACGGGCGATTGTCGGTATGGCCGCCGGAATCGGCCTCGCACGTCAGGTCGTCGGCGATCGGCAACTGTGCCGCGAGGTCGGCTTCGGCCCGGCTCAGCGTGCCGGCATCGACCAGTGCGTCGAGGATTTTCGTCGACGGCGGTTCCAGGAAGCGCCGCGCCACTTCCTCGCGCGATATCTTGCCGATGACGTGGTTGCGGCGCTGGATGCGACCCTGTTCATCGCGGTACAAACCCGTCGCGGCATAGCGCACGATCGCCGGCGACATCGCCATGAACGCGCTCGCCTCGACCCGGCGCACGCCGCGACGCAGGAACAGGTCGACGATCGCATCTTCCAGCGACGGTTCGGCCGGGCTGTGGATCAGATTGACGCCCCAGGGCTTGCCGATCGGATCGAGCGCCAGGCTGATCGCGTCGATCGCCGCCTCGACCCGCGCCGGCATCAGTCCGGCGGCGCCGAACATGCCGATGGCGCCGACCTTGCCGAGTTCGATCACCATCGGCGCCGAGGCGATGCCATTGGCCATGGCGCCGCCGATGTAGGCATGGCGCGTGCCGTGGACTTCCTGGAACGAGCGGTCGCCCAACCATTCCGGATACAGCGGCGGCAGCCACCCGAGCATCGGCCATGATTCGGTGTCATCCGTGGCTGCGGGGATGCCGTCGCGGCCGACGCCGATGCCGCCGTCGCGGCCGCGCAGGATCGCGACTTCCTCGCGCACCGACTGGGTGGCGGCGATGATGCCGGACGCGTCGAACGCCGGCGCGGCCAAGCCGGGCCGCCAGGCGAACGCGTGCGTCGGTCGCGCGGAAAGTGAAGAGGAAGAACCCTGCGTCATGGCAAAATTGGCACTCAGTGGCACTTTTGGGACAGACAGCTATATCCTCTCGGCGATGGAAAAGCCAATGTTGATGCGACGCGAGCTCAAGAAGGATGCAACCCGGCGCGCGCTGATCAAGGCGGCGAACCGGCGTTTTCATCGTGCCGGATTCGCCGCCACGACGATCGACGAAATCTGCGCCGACGCCGGCGTCAGCCGTCGCACCTTCTTCCGCTACTTCGAGGCCAAGGAATCGCTGGCGTTCCCGCACCGCGCCGAGCGGCTCGAACGCTTCATGGCCCTGCTCGGTTCTGCGCCGGCCAACGAAAGTCCGCTGGTCAGCTTGCGCCGCATCGCGCAGGTGTTTGCGGCCGAATACACCGCGAACCGGGAGCAACTGATCGCGCAGCAGCGGGTGATCTCGAGCACGCCCGCGATGATCGCGGTCGAGAACGAGATCGACCGCGATTGGGAAGATGCCATGTACCGCTGCTTCGTCCGCCGCTTCGGCGCGGGCGCCGACGCCGAACTGCGCGCTCGCGTGCTCGCCGGCGCCTGCATCGGCGTGATCCGCGCCACGATGCGGCACTGGTTCGAGGTCGACGGTCAGGCCGATCTCGGCCAGCTCGGCCTGCAGGCGCTGGACGCACTACGCGATCCCGCGGCGCCGTCCTGACGCCGCGGGCGCGGGCGATCAGGGATTGGCGGCGTCGCGCGGCGGTGCCTCGCCGGCCGCCAGCCCCGCACCTTCGCGGCGCGTGCCGAACGGATACATCAGGCTCATGACGATGCTGGTGGCGAGGATCGCCACGACCACGCCGAGCGATACGAACGCCGGAATCTTGTAGAAATCGACGATCAGCATCTTGGTGCCGACGAAGATCAGGACCATCGCCAGCCCGTAGGTCAGCAGGTGGAAGCGTTCCTTCATGTCGGCGAGCAGGAAGTACAGGGCGCGCAGTCCGAGGATGGCGAAGATGTTCGCCGTCATCACGATGAACGGATCGTCGGTGATCGCGTAGATGGCCGGGATCGAATCGACCGCGAAGATCACGTCGGTCACCGCGATCAGGATCACGACCGCGAACAGCGGCGTGAACCAGCGCCTGCCGGCCTCGATGAAACTGAAGTCCTCGCCGCGGAAGCTGTTCGAGATCTTCAGGTGCGAGCGCATCCAGCGCAGCACCGGGTTCTGCTCCAGATCCGGCGTCTCGTCGGCGAGCCACAGCATTTTCACGCCGGTGACCAGCAGGAACAGGCCGAACACGTAGAGGATCCAGTGGAACTTGGCGATCAGCAGCGCGCCGAGCAGGATCATCACCGCACGCAACAAGATCGCGCCGATGACGCCGATGATCAGCACCCGCTTCTGGAATTCGATCGGCACCGCGAAATAGGTGAAGATCATCAGGAACACGAAGATGTTGTCGACCGACAGCGACTTCTCGATCAGGTAGCCGGTCAGGAACTCGCTGGCCTTGGCATTCGCCAATTCGCGCCCGGCGCTGCCGTCGAGGTACCACCACAGTCCGGCACAGAACAGGAGCGCGAACGCCACCCAGATGGCCGACCAGCCCAATGCCTCCTTGACCGAGACCTTGTGCGCACCCTGAGCGCGCATCA
>DATMVT010000186.1:0-13888 GCA_035562895.1 Patescibacteria group bacterium
ACGATGACGTTGTTGCCGAAGTGGAACGTGCCCTGTCCAGCGAGTTCCACGCCCGTGCTCGGATGCGCACTGGTCGGGCTGCGGCGGTTGTCGGCGATGGTGTTGTTGACGAAATACATCACCGCGTTCTGCACCACCGAGGCGCGGATGACGCCGTAGGCGCCGGCCGTGTTGCCGGTGACCAGGTTGTTGCGGAAGGTGAGGCTGCCGCTGCCGCCGGCCCAGAGCGTGATGACCGCGCCCCAGTGGTTTTCGTCGTTGTCGCGGATGATCAGGTGCTCGGCCTTGGCAGACACGCTGCTGCCGGCCGGCAAGCTGATTTCAAGCGCAGCCGATTCCACCGTGGCGCCGCGATAACCACCGGTCAACGTGAGGTTCGAGATCGTGATCAGGCCGCCCGCCGTGGCGGTCGGGCGGATCCGGAACAACTGGCGGTTGCCCTGGCCGTCGATGATCGTCGTGTGCGCACGACCGCTGCGCGAGGTGCATTGGGTGCCGGCGCCGGTCCAGCCGCCGCTGACGGCAAGGTTGCCGGTCTTCGCCGGCTCGTAGGGCAGGATGTTGTCGAACAGGGTCAGGGTGCCCTGACGGATGCGGATCTCGTTGTCGCCGACATTGGCGGCGGCCGTCATCAGCGCCGCGCGCAGTTCGATGCCGGTGCTGACGCAGACCGGCGGGTTGGCGGCAGTGGCAAGCGTCGTGGCGGTCAGCAATCCCAATCCCAGCAATGCGTGGCGCATGTCATTCCCCGTGTGTCCTGGCCGAGGGAACGCAAGAACGGGCGTGAAGCGGACACGGCGCAGTGTTTGCAAGCTCCACGTTCGCTCCGTAGCATGCGCGGCCCTGTCCAAACCTTGCGCGGCCTTTCCCCGGCCGGCTCCGGAGCTTCCATGCGTAGTCATCTTTGTGGTCTCGTCGACGAGGCCTTGATCGGCCAGACCGTCACTCTTTGCGGCTGGGCCGACACCCGTCGCGACCACGGTGGCGTCATCTTCGTCGACTTGCGTGACCACGAAGGCATCGTGCAATGCGTGATCGAGCCGGACAATGCGCCGGCATTCGAAGCCGCATCGCAGGTGCGCTACGAGTACTGCCTGAAGATCACCGGCAGCGTGCGCGGCCGTCCGGCCTCGCAGATCAATGATCGGCTGCGCACCGGCAAGATCGAAGTCGTCTGCGACAAGGTCGAGGTGCTGAACGCCTCGGCGCCGCTGCCGTTCCAGCTCGACGACACGCCGGGCGAGGAAGCGCGCCTGAAGTACCGTTATCTCGACATCCGCCGTCCGGCGATGCAGCGCGCGATGCGCCTGCGCACGCGCCTGACCCAGGAAATCCGTCGTTATCTCGATGCGCGCGGCTTCCAGGACATCGAAACCCCGATCCTGACCAAGGCGACGCCGGAAGGCGCACGCGATTATCTGGTGCCGAGCCGCGTGCATCCGGGCGAGTTCTACGCGCTGCCGCAGTCGCCGCAGCTGTTCAAGCAGCTGCTGATGATGGCCGGCATGGACCGCTACTACCAGATCGCGCGCTGCTTCCGTGATGAAGACCTGCGCGCCGATCGCCAGCCCGAATTCACCCAGCTCGACATGGAGTTCGCCTTCGTCGAAGAACACGACGTGCAGGACATGGTCGAGGGCATGATCCGCCACATCTTCAAGGAAGTGAACGGCACCGAGCTCGCGAATCCGTTCCCGCGCATGACCTATGCCGAGGCGATGCGTCGCTACGGTTCGGACAAGCCCGACCTGCGCATCGATCTGGAACTCGTGGACATCGCCGACGCGGTCGCGAACTCGGAGTTCAAGGTGTTCTCGGGTCCGGCCAAGGATCCGGGCGGCCGCGTCGCCTGCCTGCGCGTGCCGAACGGTTCGGACATGACGCGCAAGCAGCTCGACGACCTCGGCGAATACGTCAAGAAGTACGGCGCCAAGGGTCTGGCCTGGATTCGCATCGACGATCTCGCGAAGGGCCGTGAAGGCCTGACTTCGCCGATCGTGAAGTTCCTCGACGATGCCGCGATCGAGGGCATCTTCAAGGCGGTCGCGGCCGAACAGGGCGACGTGCTGTTCTTCGGCGCGGGCCCGTACAAGACGGTGTCCGACTTCATGGGGGCATTGCGCATCAAGGTCGCGAAGGACATGGGCCTGGTCGCGAATCGTTGGGCCCCGTTGTGGGTGACCGACTTCCCGATGTTCGAATACGACGCCGACGAGAAGCGCTACGTCGCGCTGCATCACCCGTTCACCGCGCCGAAGATCGACGACGTCGCCGACCTCAAGGCCAACGCGTCCACGTCGGTGTCGCGCGGCTACGACTGCGTGCTGAACGGCAACGAGATCGGCGGCGGCTCGATCCGCATCCATCGCCCGGACATGCAGAGCGCGGTGTTCGACCTGCTCGGCATCAGCGCCGAAGAAGCGGAACTCAAGTTCGGCTTCCTGCTCGACGCCCTCAAGTTCGGCGCCCCGCCCCACGGCGGCATCGCTTTCGGCATCGACCGCATGGCCGCGTTGATGGTCGGCACCGAATCCATCCGCGACGTCATCGCCTTCCCGAAGACCGCCTCCGCCACCTGCCTCATGACCTCGGCCCCCTCCGTCGTCGCCGAGAACCAGCTCCAGGAACTGCACGTGCGCGTGGTGAAGCCGGAGAAGAAGTAGTCGAGTGCCCCTTCAGGCAACCTTGCGACTGAACTTCGCGTGGTCATTGCTGCTGACCGCCGCATTCGGGCTGTTGTTCACACTTGCTCCCACGCTCCCGCGTGCAATCGTGCTCCTCGCTGCCGTTGGTTACTTGGTGGTATCGCGTATCGCGCTGCGTCGCAATCGGTTTGCCGTTGCCGTGGCTATCGTCACGGCCGCGTGGTTCGCCATTCGCTGGGTGCCCATGGTCGGGATGAATGCCTGGATGTTTGCGACCGACCACATGCTCTATCGGGACTCGCCGGCAACTATCCTCGTTGTAGCGATTTATGCCGGGCTGTTTGCGCTGCCGGGGTTCAGTCTGACTCTCTTGTATCTATTGCAACTGAGAAAGGTTCGCGCGGTTCTTGCCAGCACTTAGAGTGAATCGAGCGTAGCGGCTCAGAATGGCGAAGCCGGGCTATCCGGCGATTCGGCAGAACGCAAACTGCGTTGGGTATCACTGTGTTCTACCCAGCCTAAGAAATGCGGTGACGGCTCGACAATGCTTGGGGACGCCCGCATTCTTGGCGCCTTCCACGTCGAGACTTCTTCATGACCACCCCCAAGACCCTTACCGAATTCCTCGCGGAGACCGCGGACCAGAACCAGGGCGATGCGCCTTGGGAGTTGGAGAACGAGCGCATTCTCGAGGTGAAGCTGTCGCAGCAGCGGGTGTGGATGAAGGCGGGCGCGATGGTGGCGTATCGCGGTGGCATCAAGTTCGAGCGCGAGGGCGCGTTCGAGCATGGGGCGTCGCGGTTCTTCAAGGAGATGTTCACCGGCGAAGGCGCGAAGCTCACGAAGGCTTCCGGTAGTGGCCGACTGTTCCTGGCCGAGGGCGGCAAGCGCATCACGCTGCTCAAGCTCGAAGGCGACGGCGTCACCGTGAACGGCAACGACCTGCTGGCGTTCCAGGACGGCATCGAGTGGGACATCCGCATGACCCGCAAGCTCAGCGGCATGGTCGCCGGTGGCCTGTTCAACCTGCAACTGAAAGGACACGGACTGATCGCGCTCACCACGCATGGCCGCCCGCTGACGTTGCGCGTTGCGCGCAACCTGCCGGTGTTCACCGATCCGAACGCGACGGTGGCGTGGTCGTCCAACCTCGAGCCCGAGTTCAAGACCGACATCTCGCTGCGCACCCTGGTCGGTCGCGCCAGCGGCGAATCGGTGCAGATGGCCTTCAGCGGCGACGGCTTCGTCGTCGTGCAGCCCTACGAGGAACAACCGTTCCAGGCACGACGCTGACATGCGCGAGCGCGTGCTGTTGCTGCACGGCATCTGGATGCGCGGCTTCATGATGGCGCGCATCGCCAAGGACCTGTCGAATCAGGGTTACGCCGTCGATGTGGTCGATTATCCGTCGCTGAGCAAGGGTGCCGATGCCTGCGCCGAAGATTTGCGCGCGCGCATCGCCGAACATCGCGACGACACCGTGCATGTGGTCGGGCATTCGCTCGGTGGCCTGGTCGCACTGCTTGCCACGCAAGGCGATGGCCCGCCCGGTCGCACCGTCTGCCTCGGTTCGCCATTGATCGGCAGCGCCGCCGCGAAGACCTTGTCGAGCTTCGCGCCCTGGATGATGGGCCAGAGCCGCGAGCGCCTGCTGCAGGGGCTCGGTGAGTGGCGCGGCGCACGCGAGGTCGGTGTCATCGCCGGGCGCGTGCCGTTCGGCATGGCCCTGCTGCTGGGCGGACTCGATGGCGACAACGACGGCACCGTGGCGGTCGCGGAAACGCGACTGCCCGGGATTCACGAACACGCCGTCATCGCGGCCACGCACACCGGCTTGCCGTTCTCCGACGAGGCCATTGCGATGACGACGAATTTCTTGCGTCACGGGCGATTTTCCGCGACGAAATGACGCGCATCCCGCATTCACGGGGTAGGCGGGTTCGTCCGTTTCCGGTGCAATGCATGCGTCACCGAGGAACATCCGATGTCGATGATCTCGAAATGTCTGGGCGCGCTGCTGTGGGCAATGAGCGGGTGCGTGTACGCGCAAATGGCCGATCAGGAAGTCGTCAGCGTCGTGGACTCACCGGATCCGGTCGTGCCCGGGCAAGACGTCACCTACACGATTACCTTGGCCAACCACGGGCCCGATCCGGCCACGAATGGCGGCGTCAACGTCAATCTCGACCTGCCGCTGAGCTACGTCTCGCATGTCGTGCCGCCGGGATGGACCTGCTTCATCGCCGGCAACAACCTGACCTGCAACACGCCCGCGTTTGCCGTGGGCACGGTGCAACTGACCCTGGTCGCGAAGATGGGCGCGCACTTGATCAACTTTCCCGACGGTTCGACGTTCGCGAACTTTTTTCCTTCCGGCGTCACGCCCGACCCGAACAACGGCAACAACTTCAAGACGGTGACGACGAGCTGGAACAGCCCGCAGATGGACCTGGCGATCAGCGTGACCGACACGCCCGATCCGGTCGGACCGGACATGGATCTGACCTACACCGCGACGGTGATCAACCACGGCCCCGATCCCGCGGCCAACGTCAATTTCAACGTCTACAACCCGGGCTACGTGCCGTTCCAGTCGGTGACGCCGCCTGCGGGATGGACCTGCACGCCGCCGCCGGTCGGGGGCTGGGCGAACTTCACCTGCACCACGCCGAACGTCGCGGCCGGCGCGAGCAGCGTCTTCAATGTCGTCGTGCGCGTCGATGACGCCATCCTCGGCCTGCAGAACGGCACGATCTCGACCGTGTTCAGTGCACTCGGCACCGGTGACGACACCCATGACCCCAACAACAGCGAAGTCGAAGAGACCGCCTACGTCACGCCGAAAGCGGATCTCGCGATCACCGTCGCCGACACCGTCGATCCGGTGCTGCTCGGACAGGATTTCGACTATTGGGTGTCGTTGACGAACCTGGGGCCGGACGCCGCGCCGAATGCGACCTTCAGCCTCTACAACAACGGCAACCTGCGCTATCGCTCGATCGTCGCGCCCCCCGGCTTCCAGTGCACCTTGCCGACGGTCGGCAACGCGCCGATCCTGTCCTGCACGGCTGCGAGCCTCGCGAACGGCGCCAACGTGCAATTCCTCGTCACCGTGCGCACCGATCCGCAACTGATCAACCCGGTCACCGGAGGCACCGTGCAGTCGGTGGCAAGCGCAACCAGCGGCTTGCTCGATCCGGTGCCCGAGAACAACGCCGAAAACGAGAGCACGCTGGTCGTGCCGGTGCTGCTGTTCAGCGATGGCTTCGAGTAGCTTCTCTCGAGCCGGTTCGGCGATCGTCAGTGGTCTCGAAGCTGGTCGAGGATCCAGTCGCCGACCTCGGGCCGATGCAGCAGTTCGATGTGGCCGGTGCCGTGGCTGATCCAGTGCGGATGACGATGCAGGCCGAGGTCGCGGGTGACGTCGTCGTGATGACCCAGCGCGCTGTGCAAGGGCACCAGGCCGTCGCCAACCAGACGTTCCGCGAGCTTGCTGCGGCGCTTGGCGACCGTGGCTGCGATGCTGAAGCACGCAACATCCCGGGGCAGGGGCAGAGGCACGCGATGGTCGGCGGCGAAAGCGAAGCGGTCTGCGGATGGCCGGTCTTCATCGAGCACGCAGCCGTGGCGCAGGTCGGTGATGCCGGCGCTGCGCATTTGCCCGAGTTTCGCGAAGGGTGCGGTGTAGATGCTGCGACCGAGCAACTGGTCGACCCAGTGGCCGGCGCGTTCGAGTGGCGCGCCATGATGCGGTACGCCCAGGAACACGACGCCGCGGACGCGATTGCGCCACTGACGTGACTCGTGGGTGCCCTGATGCAGGGCGCTGCGCGCGACCAGTCCGCCCATGCTGTGCGCGACGATCGTGATGTCGGTGACCGGCACTGGCCAGGCGCCGACCAATTGTTCGAGCTGCGCCGACAGCGCGCGGCCATTCTGCGAAATGTGCAGGCCGGTGTTGTAGCGCAGGTGTATCGGCGTGCGACCGAGTGCGACGGCCAGCGCTTCGCCATGGTCGACCGTCGTGTCCCGATGTTTGCCGCGCCACTGCAGGTCGTTCATGCACAGGCCGTGGATCATCAGCAGGAGGCGACCGCGGGCTTCCGGAATGGCCGGCGTGATGTCGGTGCGGATGACATTGCCACGGTGGCGCAGCGTCATCGGGATCGCGAGCGGGTTGCCGGTCGCGGCCAGATGGTCGCCCATCACGCCATTCAGGATCGACAGGAAGGCAGCGCGCTGCGCCGAGGGATGGTCGGCATCATGGTCGCGTTCGAAGCGCGACTGCAATTCCGCCAGTGCGCGATCGGCACCGCGGCCGACGACGTGGCTGACGCCATGGATGCTGCGATAGACGAGCCCGGTGAGGCCGCGTGTCTGACTGGGTTCCTCACCCGGTCCGGCGCCGATCGTGCGCCAGACCGACTGGTGCACGCCCTCGACCACGGCGGCGACGCCACGCGTCGCCTGTGCCGCCAATTGCAGCGCGCCACGAAGTTCGCTGATCGCGATGCGCGGTCGGCGCTTTCGGTTGTCGACGGCATTCATCGGTGTCGGAGGTTCCAGTGAAAGGTGAGCGATGCGTTCAGGCCGCACCGGACGCCAACAGCATGCGAGCGACGAATAGAGCACACCGCGCGTCGATTTCGTGCCAGTGTTGTCGTTCACCCCGGACGGCGGCCGCTGTCGCGCGTTGCTAGACTGCCCGGCGTTTCCAGTGCTTTTCGACGAATGACCCGCATCCTCGGCATTGACCCCGGCTCGCAGCGCACCGGCATCGGCATCATCGACGCGTTGCCCGACGGGCGCTGCGTGCACGTGTTCCACACGGCCTTGCATCTGCTCGACAACGAGACGTTCCATCTGCGCCTGAAGCAGATCTACGACGAGGTCGGCGAAATCGTCGAGACGCATCGGCCGACCGAGGTCGCGATCGAGCGCGTGTTCATGGCGCGCAATCCGGATTCGGCGCTGAAGCTCGGGCAGGCGCGCGGTGCTGCGATCGTCGCCGTGGTCGGCAAGGGTCTGGCGCTGACCGAGTACGCGCCCAAGGAAGTGAAGCAGGCCGTGGTCGGCAGCGGCTCCGGCGACAAGACCCAGGTGCAGCACATGGTCGGCATCCTGTTGTCGTTGCCGGGAAAGCTGCAGGCCGACGCCGCCGACGCGCTCGCGATCGCATTGACGCATGCGCACACCCGCGCCAGTCTCACCCGCCTCGGCATACCGCGCACGGCCTGGAGACGCAGATGATTGGACGCCTGAAGGGCGTGTTGGTGATGAAGGCGCCGCCGGCGTTGATGATCGACGTCAATGGCGTCGGCTACGAACTCGAAGCGCCGATGTCGACCTTCTACGAACTGCCGGAACTGGGTCGCGAGGTCACGCTGGTCATCCACTACGCGCAGAAGGAGGACGCCGTGAACCTGTACGGCTTCCAGTCGGAGCGCGAACGCGGCCTGTTCCGCACCTTGCTCAAGGTCAGCGGCATCGGCGCGAAGACGGCGTTGTCGATCCTCTCGGGCGTGTCGGCGGACGATTTCGCGCGCATGGTCGCGAACAGCGAGATCACCGCATTGACCCGCATTCCCGGCATCGGCAAAAAGACTGCAGAGCGCATCGTCGTGGAGTTGCGCGACAAGCTGGGCGCCGGACTGGCGACCGTGGCCGCAGGCAGCCCGAGAGTCGTCGCGCAAGACCCGGTGGCGGAAGCGTCTGCGGCGCTGGAACAGTTCGGCTACAAGCCGGTCGAGATCGCCAAGTTGCTGAAAGACGCGGCGCTACCGGGTGATTCCGCCGAGACAATCATTCGCAAGGCATTGAAGGCCGCATTGCGCACCTGACATGGCTACACTACGCGACCTTTTTTCCGGGCCGCAAGGCTGACACCGGGTCTCATGGGCACAAGCAACGAACAGCATGGTGCGAAAGGCGGGCTGGCCGGTCTGGCCGTCGCCGCGGTCGGCGTGGTCTTCGGCGACATCGGCACGAGTCCGCTCTACACCATGCGCGAAGCCTTTCACGGCCCGCATGCGATGCCGCTGACCGAGACCAATGTCTTCGGCGTGCTGTCGCTGGTGTTCTGGTCGCTGATCCTCGTGGTGTCGCTGAAGTACGTCATTTTCATCATGCGCGCCGACAATCGCGGCGAAGGCGGCATCATGGCGATGATGGCGCTGGCGATGAAGTCGGTCGGCGACAACAAGCGCGCCCGGCGCTTCATCATCGTGCTTGCCCTGCTCGGCGCGGCCTTGTTCTACGGCGATGGCGTGATCACGCCGGCGATGTCGATCCTCGGTGCCGTCGAAGGCCTCAAGGTCGCTGCGCCGGCATTCGAGCGCTACGTCGTGCCGATCACGCTGGTCGTCGTGTTCGGGCTGTTCGCGTTCCAGCGCAGCGGAACGGCCCGCGTGGGTGCGGTGTTCGGCCCGGTCATGGTGTGCTGGTTCGTCGTGCTCGGGGCGCTGGGCGTGGCCGAGATCCACGAGTATCCGACGGTCCTGAAGTCGCTGAATCCCTGGTATGGCGTGCTGTTCTTCGCCGCCCACCCGATGATCTCGTTCCTGGCGCTGGGCACGGTCGTGCTCGCGATCACCGGCGCCGAGGCGGTGTATGCGGACATGGGACATTTCGGCCGCCGTCCGATTCGCGTCGCGTGGTACTGGATCGTGTTCCCCGGACTGGTGTTGAACTACCTCGGTCAGGGCGCCCTGATCCTGTCCCATCCGGAAGCGGCCGTGAATCCGTTCTACTTGCTGGCGCCCGATTGGGCGCTGTATCCGATGATCGGGCTCGCGACGGCGGCGGCGGTGATCGCCTCGCAGGCGGTGATCTCGGGTGCGTTCTCGGTGACGCGTCAGGCGGTGCAACTCGGCTTCGCGCCGCGCATGCAGATCAAGCACACCTCGGACGAGACCGTCGGCCAGATCTTCGTGCCCTGGATCAACCGTTTCCTGCTGATCGCGATCGTGCTGGTGGTGCTCGGCTTCGAAACCTCGTCGAACCTGGCCGCGGCCTACGGCATCGCGGTGACCGGCACCATGCTGATCGACACCATCCTGGCGCTGATCGTGGCGCGCATGTTGTGGAAATGGAGCAAGTGGGTCGTGGTCCTCGTCGGTGCCGTGTTCATCACCATCGACACCGCTTTCTTTGCCGCCAACGCGATCAAGATTCCCGACGGCGGCTGGTTCCCGTTGGTATTGGGTGCCGGCCTGTTCCTGCTGATGTCGACCTGGCGCAAGGGTCGCACGCTGGTGGTCTCGCAGATGCGCAAGGAAAGTCTGGCGCTGAAGCCGTTCATCGCGTCGATCACCTCCCATCCGCCGCTGCGCGTGCCCGGCACCGCCGTGTTCATGACCGCGAACCAGGAGGGCGTGCCGCACGCGATGCTGCACAACCTCAAGCACAACAAGGTGCTGCACGACCGCAACGTGCTGCTGACGGTCGAAACCGTGGAAACCCCGATGGCCGAACCCGGCGAGCGCATGAAGGTCGAGCCGCTCGGCAACGATTTCTACGCGATGTACCTGCGTTACGGCTTCGCCGAAGAGCCGAACGTGCCGAAGACGCTCGGCGGTTGCGAGTCCTGCGGCCTGCCCTTCGACATGATGGACACGACTTTCTTCCTGTCGCGCGAGACGCTCATTCCGAGCCAGGAACAGGGCATGCCGCTTTGGCGCGACAAGCTGTTCGCGTTCATGGCGCGCAACGCGCAGTCGGCCACGACGTTTTTCCAGATCCCCGGCAACCGCCTGATCGAGCTCGGAACGCAGGTCGAGATCTAGCGGGCGTGGCGGCCGCGCCGCGATCGCCGCGACCGCTACAATCGGGCGATGACCGATACCCGCATCACTTCCGCTGCCGCGACCCGCGAAGACGAGGCCATCGAGGCCAGCATCCGCCCGAAGCGCCTGTCCGAATATCTCGGGCAGGCGCCGGTGCGCGAACAGATGGCGATCTACATCGAGGCCGCGAAACGGCGCGCGCAGTCGCTCGACCACGTGCTGATCTTCGGGCCGCCGGGGCTTGGCAAGACCACGCTGTCGCAGGTCATCGCGAACGAGCTCGGCGTCAACCTGCGTTCGACCTCGGGGCCGGTGCTGGAACGCGCCGGCGATCTCGCGGCCCTGCTGACCAACCTGCAGCCGCATGACGTGTTGTTCGTCGACGAGATCCATCGCCTGTCGCCGGTGGTCGAGGAAGTGCTGTATCCGGCGATGGAAGACTTCCAGATCGACATCATGATCGGTGACGGTCCGGCGGCGCGTTCGATCAAGCTCGATCTGCCGCCGTTCACGCTGATCGGCGCGACGACGCGCGCCGGCCTGCTCACGGCGCCGCTGCGCGACCGCTTCGGCATCGTGCAACGCCTCGAGTTCTACGAGCGCGCCGAGCTCGCGCAGATCGTCACGCGTTCGGCGCGCATCCTCGGCATCCATTGCGACGGCGAAGGTGCCGACGAGATCGCGCGGCGCTCGCGCGGCACGCCACGCATCGCCAATCGGCTGCTGAGGCGCGTGCGGGACTACGCCGAAGTGCGTGGCGATGGCCATATCGACAGCGCCATCGCCACGCAGGCGATGAAGATGCTCAAGGTCGACGACGAAGGCTTCGACGCGCTCGATCGGCGCATGCTGAGCATGATCATCGAGAACTTCGACGGCGGCCCGGTCGGTGTCGAATCGCTGGCCGCGGCGCTCAGCGAGGAACGCGGCACGCTCGAGGACGTGATCGAGCCCTACCTGATCCAGCAAGGGTTTCTGGTGCGCACCGCACGCGGGCGCATGGCCTCGGCCAAGGCGTACCGCCACTTCGGCCTGAGTCCGCCGCGCCGTGCGGATGCGCCGGTCGCCGACCTGTTCGGTGCCGGCGAGTGAGCGCCGCACCCTTCGTCTGGCCGGTCCGCGTCTATTACGAAGACACCGATGCCGGAGGCGTCGTCTATCACGCCCGCTACCTGCACTTCCTCGAACGCGCCCGCACCGAATGGTTGCGCAGCATCGGCATTGATCAATCGCGGCTGAAGCAGGAACGCGGGCTGGTGTTCGTGGTCAGCAGGCTTTCGCTATCCTTCCGCCGCCCTGCGAAGCTGGACGACGAGTTGTTCGCTTCCTGCGTACTTGCCGAGCGGCGCGGGGCCAGCCTTCGTTTCACCCAGGAACTGCGTCAGGCCTTGAGCGGCGAACTGCTGCTCGACGCCGAAGTGCTTGCAGCCTGCGTGAACGCCGATTCCTTCCGTCCCGCGGCCCTGCCGCGCGACCTGTTTCCGGAGTAGATCATGCCTTCAGTCCTGTCCCTGCTCAGCCTCGCGGCCAGTGCGGCGGCCCCGATCGAACTGGGTGATGCCGCGCAGGCGGCCGTCGCGGCGGCACCCCATGTCGCCGGCGAGCTCGACATCCTCAAGCTCATCCTCGGCGCCTCGTTGCCGGTCAAGCTGGTCATGGGCCTGCTGCTGGCGGCTTCGGTGATGAGCTGGACCATCATCCTCGGCAAGCGCAACATTCTCGAGAAGTCGAAGAAGCAGGCGAACGAGTTCGAGGAACGCTTCTGGTCCGGCGGCGACCTGGCTGCGTTGTTCAAGGAAGTGTCGGCCCCGGGCAAGGAGAGCGAAGGCCTGGCCGGCATCTTCGAGGCCGGCTTCCGCGAATTCGCGCGGCTGCGTTCGCGCCGCACGATGGACCCGCGCATCATGGTCGAGGGTGCGCAGCGCGCGATGCGCGCCGCCGCCGGCCGTGAAGTCGACCGCCTGGAGAAGGACCTGGAATTCCTCGCCAACGTCGGTTCGATCTCGCCCTACATCGGCCTGTTCGGCACGGTCTGGGGCATCATGATCGCGTTCATGGACCTGAGCGGCGCCAAGACCGCCACCATCGCGACGGTCGCGCCGCCGATCTCGGAAGCCCTGATCGCCACCGCGATGGGCCTGTTCGCCGCCATTCCCGCGGTTTGGGCGTTCAACCGGTTCTCGAACCTGGTCGAACGCCTGAACGTGCGCTTCGACGCGTTCCAGGAGGAGTTTTCGTCCATCCTGCAGCGCCAGGCGCACGTCGAGGACAACCATTGACCCCGCACACGCATCGATCCCGTTGGAGCGGTCATGGCCTCTGCCAGTAGACATCGCAAGCGTCGCAAGCTGAAGTCCGAGATCAACGTCGTTCCCTACATCGACGTGATGCTCGTGCTGCTCATCATCTTCATGGTCACGGCGCCGATGCTGAATCTCGGCGTCGACATCGACTTGCCCGAATCGAACGCCAAGTCGGTGTCGCTGGACTCGGAGCCGGTGCTGGTCAGCATCGCCCGGGACGGCACCATGTACCTGACGCTCGGCGACGAGAAGCGCGAGCCGATCGAGATGGCGGAATTGGGTGCCAAGGTGGCGGCCTTCGTGCGCCAGAACCCGAAGGTGCCGGTGCTGGTCGGCGGCGATCACAGCATCGATTACGGCAAGGTCTACGAGATCATGGTCGTGCTGCAGCAGGCCGGCGTGCCGCGCGTCGGCCTGATGAGCCAGCCGGCCGGCGACAAGGCCAAGGCGCGCTGACATGGCCGAGCGTCGCGACGACACCCTGCTCGCATTCGGCGGCTCGCTGTTGCTGCACGCCGGCATTGTCGCGATGGTGTTCGTGGCGTTGTGGCTGAAGCCGGAGGTCGAGCCGGCGGACGTGGCGGGTCCGGTGATCGAGGCGGTGTTGGTCGATTTCACGGCGCCTCCGTTGCCGTCCACGGCCTCCAAGCCCAAGCCTGCGCCCCCGAAACCGGAACCGCCCAAGCCCGAGCCGCAGCCCGAACCGCCGCCGCCACCGCCGGAAGAAACCCCGACGCCGCCGCCCGCGCAGGACCAGATCGATCAGGAAAAGGTGCGCCTGGCCGCGGAAGCGCTGGAAAAGGCCGCGCGCGAGCAGGAAGAGAAGCGCAAGCAAGAACAGATCGACCTCGATCGTCAGGAAGAACTGACCAAGATGGAACGCGAGCGGCAGAAGCAGCTCGAAGACATCAAGCGTCTGCGTGAGGAAGCCGAACGCAAGCGCAAGATCGAAGAGCAGAAACTGGCGCAGCTGCAGAACCAGCAGAAGCAGACCGACGCCGACAAGCAACGGGCGCTCGAACAGCAGCGCATGGAACAGCTCGCGCAGCAGGAAGCAGCGCAGCGCGCCGGCACCAACGGCCGCGACGATTCGCTGCTCGGGCAATACAAGGTCGCCATCACCAACACGATCGACCGCAACTGGCTGCGCCCGGAT
>DATMVT010000187.1:0-2033 GCA_035562895.1 Patescibacteria group bacterium
CAGTTCAATGCCATGGGCCGCCTGCTGGATGCGCGCTTCGAGACACTGGGCGCGAAGCGCTTGTTCCCACGCGGCGAAGCCGACGTCGATGTCGCGACCGTGGCCGCGCCCTGGTTGGTGCAGGCGCGCGAACAGGTGCGAGCGCTGAATCCTGCGACCACGTCCGCCGTCGTTCCGGTCGCGGCGACCGCGCCAGTCCTCGTTGTCGGGCACAAGGGACAACCTTACGCCGCCGAACTGCTCGTCAATCAGCGCATCACCGCGCGCGAGAGTGCGCAGGACGTGCGCCATCTCGAGATCGCGCTCGATCCGGGCCTGACCTACGAGCCGGGCGATGCGCTCGGCGTGAAGTCGCGTAACGCCGCAGCCGTGGTCGAACGCGTCGTCGCACGGCTGGGTGGCTCCGGTCACGAAAGCGTGCGCATCGGCGACGAGATCCGTTCGCTGCACGACTGGCTCGAAGGCCATCGCGAACTCACGCGCCTGCATCGCGGCTTCGTGCAGCAACACGCGGCGCGGGCGAAGTCGGGCGCGCTCGACGCGCTGCTTGCGGCCGATGCGGGCGCATTCAACGACTGGCTGACCGCGCGCCAGATCAACGACGTGCTGGCCGAATTCCCGGCCGAATGGACACCGGGCGAATTCGTCGCCGCACTGCGGCCGCTGGCACCGCGCCTGTATTCGATCGCGTCGAGTCGCAAGTTCGTTGGCGATGAAGCGCATCTGGCCGTGGCCGTGTTCGATGCGCAGGGGCCGTTCGGTGCACAGCGTGGCGTCGCATCCGGTTTTCTGGCCGATGCGGCCGCGGGTACGTCGCTGCCGGTGTATGTCGAGGCGAACGAACGCTTCCGCTTGCCGGTCGATGCGTCGCGCGACGTGATCATGATCGGCCCCGGCACCGGCGTCGCGCCGTTCCGCGGCTTCGTCCAGGAGCGCAGCACGGTCGGCGCGTCAGGTCGGAACTGGCTGATCTTCGGCGCGCGCCATGCACGCTCGCAGTTCCTGTATCAGCTCGAATGGCAGGCGGCGCTGAAGGCGGGCACGCTGCATCGCCTCGACCTCGCGTTCTCGCGCGACGGCGCCGAGCGCGTGTACGTGCAGCAGCGCCTGCGCGAGCAGGGTCGAGACGTCCTCGCATGGCTCGAAGGTGGTGCGCATCTGTATGTCTGCGGCGCCATTGCGATGGGCAAATCGGTGCACACGGCGCTGCGCGAGATCGTGATCGAACACGGCGGTCACGACGTCGAAGCCGCCGATGCGTACCTGAACGAATTGCAGCGCGCGGGACGTTACGCGCGGGATGTGTACTGATGAGCGCGCCCCTGTCCCCGGTCGAAACCCTGAAACGCGAAAGTCGCGGCCTGCGCGGCACGCTGCGCGAAAGCCTGGACGATGCCGTCACCGGTGCCTTGCGCGAATCCGACGCCCAGTTGCTGAAGTTCCACGGCAGCTACCAGCAGGACGACCGCGACCTGCGCGAAGAGCGCCGCCTGCAGAAGCTCGAGCCCGCGTACAGCTTCATGATCCGCACGCGCCTGCCGGGCGGTGTCGCTACGCCGACGCAGTGGCTGGCGCTCGATGCCCTCGCCACGCGTTACGGCAATCACACGCTGCGCCTGACCACGCGCCAGGCCTTCCAGATCCACGGCATCCTGAAGCAGGACCTGAAGCCGACCATCGCCGCGATCAACCAGACCCTGATCGACACCATCGCCGCCTGTGGCGACGTCAATCGCAACGTCATGGTCAGTGCCAATCCGGTCGAGTCGCAGACACATGCCGAGGTGCAGGCGGATGCGGTTGCGTTGTCCGAACACCTGTTGCCGCACACGCGCGCCTATCACGAGATCTGGCTGGACGAGCAACAGGTCGCGGGCGTCGATGAATCGGAGCCGATCTACGGCCCGACCTATCTGCCGCGCAAATTCAAGATCGGCGTCGCGATTCCCCCGATCAACGATGTCGATGTGTTCAGCCAGGACCTCGGCTTCATCGCCATCCTCGAAGCCGGTGAACTGATCGGCTACAACCTG
>DATMVT010000188.1:0-3675 GCA_035562895.1 Patescibacteria group bacterium
GACGACGAGGCCGATCACGGCCCAAATGAGGAACAGCTTGATCGTGTACCAGCCGAGGCTGACGAACAGCAGCGCGCAACCGGCCATGGCCAGTGGTCCGACGATCCACACCAGCGGCGTCTTGAACGGACGCTTGCGTTCCGGTTGTCGCACGCGCAACAACATCACGCCTGCCGCGACCACGAAAAACGCGAACAAGGTACCCGAGTTCGAGATGTCGGCCAGCGCATCGACCGGGAACATCGCCGCAAACAGCGACACCGCCACGCCGGTCACGATCGTGACCTTGTGCGGCGTATGGAAACGGGCGTGAATGTCCGAGAACATCTTCGGCATCAGGCCGTCGCGCGACATCGTGAACAGGATGCGGGTTTGACCATAGATCATCATCAGGATCACCGACGGCAGGGCAATGATCGCGGCCGCACCGACGGCGTTGCCGAGCCACGGCCAACCCAGATCCTTGAGCACGAAGGCCAGCGGTTCCTTCGATTGCGACAACGCGCCGCCCGGCTGCGCGCCGGCCGTGCCGATCGCCGCATACGAGACCAGCAGGTAGAAGACGGTGCAGATGGCGAGCGAGCCGATCAGGCCGATCGGAATGTTGCGATTCGGGTCCTTGGTCTCTTCGGCGGCCGTGGACACGGCATCGAAGCCGACGTAAGCGAAGAAGATCGATGCCGCAGCGCCGAGCACGCCGCTGCCCGACAGTGGGTGACCCCAGCCGTTCGGCAACATCGGTTCGAAATTCTTGCCATCGACGGCAGGAAGTGCCACGACGATGAACGCGATCAGCGCTGCCACCTTGACCAGCACCAGCACGGCCGTGAATTTCGCGCTCTTCGAAGTACCCAAGACCAGCAGCCAGGTGATCAGCAGGGAGATCAGGCAGGCGATCAGGTTGAATGCGCCATTGGCGGTCGTCCCATCGGCCAGCGTGATGGTATCGCCGGGGCCGGCGGTCAGTGCCAGCGGCAGTCCGACGCCGATTTCCCTCAGGAAGCCATTGGCATAGCCGGACCAACCGACCGCCACGGCACCCGCCGCGACGGCATATTCGAGGATCAGCGCCCAGCCGACCATCCAGGCGATCAGCTCGCCGAGCACCGCATAAGAATAGGTATAGGCCGAACCGGCGACCGGCACCATTGCCGCGATTTCGGCGTAGATCAGCGCAGTGAGCGCGCAGACGACGCCGGCGATGACGAACGAATACATCATGCCCGGGCCGGCCTTGTTGGCCGCGACCGCGGTCAGCACGAAGATGCCGGTGCCGATGATGGCGCCGATTCCGAGCATGGTCAGGTCGAAGGCGCCCAACTGGCGCTTGAGGCCCTTTTTCTCTGCTGCCGCGAGGATCTGGTCCAGCGGCTTGACGCGTTCAAACAACATTCGGTGCTCCCGGTGAGAGATCGTTCTGCTTCACAAATTCGTGCTGCACGCAGACCGCGCGTCGACCGGCTTGCGCCACCACGACCTCGCCCCTGCAAAGCGCCGGTAACATACTGTTGCCCATCGCAAGCGGCAAGCCCGAATGTGATGGATCGCACCCTTCCAGAGGCAGCGCCGGACGATGCCCCACTTCGACCTTCACCGTGCACTCACGGACTTTGAGGCCAAAACGCCCGGCGAACGCACCGTCGTCGAGCGGTTTCTCGACCTGCACGCGTCGACCCCGCGACGCCTGTGGCGCGACCAATTCCCGGCCCACTTCACCGCTTCCGCCTGGCTGGTGTCCGCCGATGGCGCCCGTGCCCTGCTGATGCGCCATCGCAAGCTCGATCGCTGGCTGCAGCCGGGTGGTCATGCCGACGGCGACGCCGACCTGCCTCGGGTTGCCTTGCGCGAAGCGGAAGAGGAAACCGGACTCGGCGATCTGGTCGTCGATGCGGACATCTTCGATCTGGATGCCCACGAGATCCCCGCGCGCGCCGTCGAGCCCGCACACTGGCACTACGACGTGCGTTTCGTCGTGCGCACGACCGCATCGGAGCAATTCAGCGCAAACGACGAATCAAGCGCGATGGCATGGCGCGACGTGGCCGACATTGCCGCCGATGCCGGCGTCGATCCGTCGATCCGACGCATGGCAGGTCGATGGCTCGAACGGCGGCTCGGCGCAGGATCGAGTCAGGTGATCTCCCGCTGAAGCGCTGCGCACGAGGCAGCGTGCAGAGCCAACAGTTGCAGCCGCCGGCTTTCCGCGAGGCGGCCCGTACCGGAACGCGCATCGGTCTCGATGTCCCGGCACAGATCGGCCAACGCACTCGCGCCGAAACTCGCGGCGTTCGACTTGAGCGTGTGGCTGGTCACGCGCAGCTTTTCGACATCGCCTGCATCGCTGGCCGCCAACAGCGACGAGATCTGGTCGGCGGAGCCCTTGATGAACATGGCGATCATCTGCGCGAGGATGCCCGGCTTGCCGGCGCGCTCGAGCATGCGGAACTGATCGAGCATCGCCTGATTGATGACCACGTCCGTCATTTCGGATCTCCGTCGCTTTCATCATCTGCCAGGTCCGCGATCGGCAGCAGGCTGCGCAGATCGCGGCTGTTGCGGGCACCGAGTTGCCGCAGTTTCTCGACTTGCCCGACGAGGTGCCCACGCCCGGTCGCGAGCTTGCCGATGGCCGTGTCGATGCTTTCGCGTGCCTTGCCGACCTGCTCCGACGCGCGTTGCAGGTCCTGCACGAACGCCGCGAACTTGTCATACAGATGCCCGGCGCGTTCAGCGATCTTCTCGGCGTTGAGTTGTCGCGCTTCCGCCTTCCAGACATGGTCGACCGTGCGCAGCACGCCGAGCAGCATGCCCGGACTGACGACGACGACGTCGTTGCGCAATGCCGTCTCATACAACCTGGGTTCGACGCGAATCGCCTCCAGATAGGCGGCCTCGATCGGCACGAACATCAGCACGATGCCATTCGACGCGAGGCCGCTGGAACGCCCGTAGCCGCGCTTGCCGAGTTCATCGATGTGCCGGCGCATCGAACCGAGATGCTCGGCCAGATGCTTGTCGCGCGACACCGGATCGACGTCGTTGCACCAGCGCTCGAATGCGGTCAGCGAAACTTTGGCATCGATCACCACATCGCGACCGCCGGGCAAACGCACGACGACATCGGGTCGGCGCGTCTCGCCGCCTTCATCGCGCAACACGACCTGAGTCTCGTAGTCGCGACCTTCGCTGAGCCCGGAGGCTTCGAGCAGACGTTCGAGCACCAACTCACCCCAGGCGCCCTGGCTCTTGGTGTCGCCGGTGAGGGCGCGGGCAAGGTTCAGCGCATCGCCGCTGAGGCGTTCGCTCATCTGGCGCAGGTTGACGATTTCGGTGCGCAACACCGCCCTGCTCTCGCCCTCCTGAGCGCGGGATTCGACCACGAGCTGCCGGAACTGCTGCAGCTGTTCGCGCAATGGCGCCATCAATCCGCTGACCTGCTCGGCGTTGGTCGCGCCGAAGCGCTCGGCCTTGGCGTCCAGGATCGCGCTGGCCAGCGACTGGAACTGCTGCGCCAGTTGTTCGCGCGCGGTATCGATCCAGCGCAGTTTTTCCGCTTGTGCGGTCGCCGATTCCTCGAGGCGTGCAGCCAGCCCGGCACGCGCCTCGGATGCCGACTGGGCCTGTCCCCTGGATTCTTCCAGGGCGACTTCGGTCGTGCGCAACCGCGATGCGATC
>DATMVT010000189.1:0-7424 GCA_035562895.1 Patescibacteria group bacterium
AGACCGCCTTGCCCTGGTTTCGCGCCATCCTGCGCCGATTCCTGCGCAGCCCCGCGGAAGGTGCCGACACCGCGCTCTGGCTGGGCAGCACGCGACCGCCGGTCGCTGCGGACGGCGGCATCTGGCTGGACCGCGAACGCGATCCGGAACACGAATTCGCGATGACGCGAACGACCACGGCGGACGCAGCGCAGTTGCGCGAATTCCTGGCCGCGACCATCGAAGCGACGCATCCCACGCTGGCCGAAGGAACCCGCCCATGATCACCCGCCTGCTCGCCTTGCTCGCCACCCTCCTGCTCGCGGCCTGCGCCACGCGCGGCGAACGCGCGCAAGTGCCGCTGACACCGGCGGCGGACATCGACCTGCCGCGCTTCATGGGCACCTGGTACGTGATCGCGAACGTGCCCTACTTCTTCGAGAACGACAAAGTCGCGACGCGCGACGAGTACCGGCTGCGCCCGGACGGCCGCATCGACAACGATTTCGTGTTCAAAAGGCGCTTCGGCGAAGAGGACCGGCGCTGGCGCGGGGTGTCGCGGGTGATCCCCGGCAGCGGCGGCGCACGCTGGAAGGTGCAGTTCGTCTGGCCGTTCTCCACCGAACTGGTGGTGGTGCATGTCGACGACGACTACCGCGGCGCTGCACTGACCACGCCGGACCGCAAGCTGGCCTGGGTATTCGGGCGCGAACCGACGATGGACGCCGCGCGCTATCGGACACTGGTCGCGACACTCGCCGCGCAAGGCGTCGATGCGTCGACGTTGCGCGCGGTACCGCAGGTAGCGCCGGGCGACTGAGCGCGCAGCAATGCGCAGGCGTGGCGGCGGGGGCGGGCAGCAGGCGGCGATCCGGGACTTGCGATCATCAGCGAAGATCGCTATGTCGTCTTTACGAGCAGCAGCAAACTGATCGTGCCGGATGGCTTCGAATAGTCGAGGCAGGACCCGCCATGCCAGCAGCGAGCGGCGACAACTGCGACGACAGGAGGGTGTCTTGTCCGACTCAGCAGACCGTGTCGAGGTAAAGCTCGAGCGCGCGGCCGTCGAGCTGCACGCTTGGAGTGCACAATCGCTGCGTGCGGACGGCGTGCAGGTATGGGTCAACGACGATCTCGGCTTCCATCCCCGCATCGTGATGGGTCGCCCGTTCGATGACGTGGATCGCGCGATCGCACGGCACAGTTGCATCGACAACACCCTCGTGGTCGACGGGCTGCGTCTTTCCGTGCCGCTCGAACTCAGCGACCGCCGCAGCGGTGCCTGCCTGTTTTCACTGTCACGGCCCTGTGTCCCGTCGGACATCGACGCCGCCCAACAACGCGTGCATGCGCTCCATGCGGAACTCGACGAAGGCCTGCTGCTGCAGCGCCTGTCGCGACTCTCGGGCTCGGCCCGGCAAAGCGACCAGATGCGCGCCGTTCTCGCGCTCGCGCATACGCTAGAACATTGTCCGGACAAGCACAGCGTGCTCGCCGACATTCATCGCCTCCTGTGCGGCCTGGTTTATGCCGAGAACTTTTTCGTTGTCGTCCTCGACGAGACGCGCAGCGTGCTGGCATTCGAGTACTTCGTCGACCAGTTCGATCGCGACGAGGATCCAATACCGTTCGTGAAGGGTGCGCTTGAGGGTTCGCTGTCGGCCTTCATCGTTGCAGCGGGTCGTGTCCTCCGCGGATCGAGCGAGGAACTGCTGGCCCAGGCCGGACATGGCGATCGCCTGCTTGACCGTCATTTCGGCCCCAGTGCGCACGATTGGCTGGGTGTGCCGATGGTTGTCGCCAATGAAGTGCTGGGTGCGGTCGTGATCCAGAGCTATGACCCGGCCATCCGCTTCACGGATGCAGACCCCAGCATTCTCTCGATGCTGGCCGAATCGATCGGCGCCGCCATGCATCGCCGCCGCGTGCGCGAGGCGCTCGAACGTACCGTACTTGAACGCACCGCCGAACTGGCCGCCGCGAAGGAAGCGGCCGAGCAAGCCTTGCAGCACCTGCAGTCGACCCAGGCACAGCTGGTGCAAGCTGAAAAGATGGCTTCACTCGGCCAGCTGGTGGCCGGCGTCGCCCACGAAGCGAACACGCCGCTCGGCGTCGCGCTGACCGCGAGCAGCTACCTGCACCAGGAATTGCAGCACCTGCAGAGGTCGTTTGCGAACGGACAGCTCAAGCCGGCCGCACTGGACGAATTCCTGCGCACCGCCGACGAGGCCGCGCGGATGGTCGTTGGCAACCTCGATCGTGCGTCGCGCCTGATTCAGAACTTCAAGCAAGTATCGGTTGACCGCACGTCAGACGGGCGCCGACGCTTCCCGCTCGATGCCTTTCTCAGGGAGCTCATGGGCAGCATCGCCAGCCTGTGGCGCCAGAGCGCGGTGAGCGTCACCATGGCGTGCACGCCCGGCATCACGCTCGACAGCTTCCCGGGTGCGCTCGGCCAGGTGCTCACGAACCTCGTGCACAACGCCCTGCTGCATGCTTTTGGCGGTGATCAGCCCGGCGCCATCCGCATCGACTGCCGACCGGCGAGCGCAAATCATGTCGACATCACCGTCAGCGACGATGGCTGCGGCATCGATCCGCAGCATCAGCAACAGATCTTCGATCCATTCTTCACGACCAAGCGCAATCAGGGCGGCACCGGCCTCGGCCTGCACATCGTCTTCAACCTCGTCACCCAAAAGCTGGGCGGCGACATTGCCGTCGTCAGCCAGCCCGGCGTCGGCACCCGCTTCGATCTGAGACTGCCGATCACTGCACCGCAATGAAGGTGGCCGTTGTGCAACCGTTGGCGCCACGGCGTCGCGAGAGTTACGACCAGGAAAACAGCCCTGGATCGCTGCGGCGCTTTCTGGTCTTCGGTTTCGCGGCCCGGCGGCCGCTCCCACCTCAGAAGTCCCTGCCGCTCGTACCGCAGCCATGATTGTCGCTGGCAGCGGATCCTGCGGCCCATCCGCGGGATGCTAAAGTTCACGTTTCCCCGGGCCGGGGATCAGGGACTCGGGCGATGGTCGGCGTGCTGAACAAGGTCGGTGGGTTGGTCGGGTTGCTGATGGCAGCGGCGTTGGCGTGTGCCCAGGACTTCACCCAGCACGGCACCCAGCCGGGACTCGCGGCAACGCTGGAAGAACCGGAAGCCTGCGCCACCTGCCACGGCAAGTTCTTCAATCCGCCGTCCGAGTCGTACATGCCGCACGATTCGTGGAGCGGCTCGATGATGTCGCATTCGACCCGCGACCCGCTGTTCTGGGCCGCGCTCGACGTCGCCAACCGCGACGTCCCCGGCATCGGCGACTGGTGCCTGCGCTGCCACACCTCGCAGGGCTGGTACGGCGGTCGCGTGCGCAAGACCGGCTTGCCGGCGCCGAACGATGTCGTCAACGGCACCAACGGCTGCCTGCTTCAGGGCGATCACGACGATTACGACAACGCCAACAACGACTATTCGGGCATCACCTGCCATACCTGCCATCGCATGACCGAGACCGGCCCGGCTGCCCAATCGACGCCACCGGGCAGCGGCAATGCCTGGATCGACGACAGCCTCGACTGCAACGGCTTTTTCGGCCCCTGTCGCTACGGGCCCAAGCACTACGAACAGAACAGCGCGATCCAGCCGCCGCATGGCTGGGCCTACTCCGCCTTCACCACGCGCAGCGCGCAGTGCGGCACCTGCCACGACGTGTCGTCGCCGATCGTCGACGGCGTCCCGGTGCGTACGCACATCCTCGCCGACGGCACCGACACCGGCCGCGCCTTCCCGGCCGAACGCACCTACAGCGAATGGCAGCAAAGCGACTTCCGCGAAATCCTGCTGGCCGATTCGCTGGAAACACCCGGGCAGCCGGGGCCGATCGTGCCAACGCATCGTGAATGCCAGGACTGCCACATGCGTACCTCGCAATCCGCCAACGCTCGCACCTGCACGCAAACGCCCACGGGATCACGCACCGGCGAGCTGTCGGTGCATGAATTCGTCGGCGGCAACAGCTGGATGCTGAAGGTGATCGACCACCTCTACGGCAGCAGCCTCCAGCGCAGCGAGGCGATCCAGCGCGCGGTCACCTGGGCCGAGGAGATGCTGACCCAACGCAGCGCGACGATCGCGGTCAGCCTCGATCCCTTGGCCAGCGGCGACACCACGCTGCAGGCGCGCGTGCGCGTGACCAATCGCGCCGGACACAAGTTGCCGACCGGTTATGGCGAAGGACGACGCATGTGGCTGCACGTCGTCGTTCGTGATGCCGACAACGCGCTCGTCTACGAAAGCGGCGCCTGGGATCCCGCCACCGGCGTGCTCGCGGACAGCCCGGCGCCGAAGGTCTACGAAGTGCTGCAAGGCATCTGGGACGCGGGCGCCGGTCTCTGCCGCACCGAAGACGGCAATGGCCGCAAGCTGTTCCACTTCGCGTTGAACAACTGCGTCGCCAAGGACAACCGCATCCCGCCGCGCGGCTTCCGCCCCGCCACCGCGGCCGACCCGAATGGCGAAGACCTGCGCCCGGTCGCCTACAGCTACCCGGAAACGGTTCCTGGATCCGGCGTGCTGGTGCATCACGACGACACGATCTACGCGATTCCGGTCGCGGCAGCGGCGACTCGACCGCTCAGCGTCAGCGCGACCCTGCGCTTTCAGATCGCGAGCAAGGATTACATCGACTTCCTGCGCGACGAAGCGGTGAATGGCGCCTTTCCCAGCGAGAACGCGATGTGTGGCCGCAGCTGGACGATCGGCCCGGCCAATCGGTCGCGCGGCCAGTTCATGCACGACCTGTGGGCCGATCCGGCGACCGGACGCTCGCCCCCGGTCGACATGGTCACGGCCGCGGCAGCCACTTTGAACGCGCCCTGATCCGGAGTCGTCATGCCCGCTGTCCGCCCGCTCGCCCTTGCCGTGCTTGTCGTGCTCGCCGCCTGCGCGGGCACCCGCGAGGTCGCGCGCAGCCCGACCTTGGCGCAGGTCCCGACCGTGACCCTGCCGGATGGCCATGTCGCCGTGCTGGTGCGCGAATACGACGACGAGGTGAAGCTCGGCGACGGCCGCGAGCAGCGCATGCACGTGCGTTATCTGTGGGACTACAGCGCCGCCGCCGCGCGCGAAATCAAGACGGCACCGGACGGCGCGTTGCTGGCCGATGCGCTCAAGCCGGGACTGACGCTGAACGCGACGGCGGCCGAACTGGCCTACGCCGTGGCCTTGCTGCGCGAGGATGCGGCGATCGACGCTCGCTTCACCGCCGACAGCGACATCTACGGCGGCTTCAGTTTTCGCGAGCCCGGGCACGACCATTGCGACATCGGCTCGCGCTGCATCCACGTCATCGTGTCGCGCGACGGCGGTCGTTACAAGGTCGCGCACGCGATCGTCGACTTGCAGCGCGCACGCGTGATCGATCCCGACTATGACCCCGAACTCGGCGGCGTCGCCGAATCCCCACTGAAGGCGGACCCACCATGAGCGCACGTTCCAGACTGCACGTCCTGCCGGTTCTTGGCGCCGCCCTTGCCGGCCTGTCGGCCGCGCCCGTTGTCCGCGCCGACAGCCCGGTCTGCAGCGGCAGCGAGATCCTGCTGTCGTGGCCCGCGGACAACCCGATCTGGGAACTCTGCTACCTGCGCCCGAGCCAGAGTTCCGGGCCGCGCGGCTCCGGGCTCGAACTGCGCAACGTCCATCTGCACGGCAAATTGGCGTTGAAGCGCGCCCATTCGCCGCTGCTGTTCGCCGAATACACCAGCAACACCTGTTATCGCGACTGGAAGGACACCGATGGCACCAAGATCACCTGGTCCGCCGTGCACCCGAGCTTCGGCCGCAGCACGACCACCAGCTGCGACCGTTCCAAGGCGCCGACCTCGTCCTACGGCAACTGCCCGTTCCAGCTGGTCATCAACGGCTCCGGCGGCGCGCCGACCGGGGTATGCGGCACCGGCGTCACCATCGAGGACTTCGGCAGCTACGTCGAGATGACCACGCAGTACGACGCGGCCTGGTACAAGTATTCGTCGCGCTTCCGACTGTATGCCGACGGCTCGTTCGAGCCCGAGTTCGGCTTCGGCAATTCCGATGGCACCAACAACAACACCACGCACTGGCACCACAATTACTGGCGCCTCGATTTCGACATCGAAGGCGCCGCGAACGACGTGATCCAGCAGGATGGCATCACCCAGGCGATCGAGTTCAAGACCCTGCGCTGCAGTCCGGCGACGCCAGGGCACTGCGGCGCGGAGCGTCGCTGGCAGGTCAAGGACACGGTGACCAGCCGCGGCTTCGAGCTCGATCCGGGCGACGGCGACTACGTCACCCCGACCAACCAGTCCAATCGCGGCTTCCACAACTTCGACGTGTTCGGCACCGTCTACAACGCCGGCGAATACGGCGACCTCGCCGACAACAGCCTCGGCGACTGCGCGATGATCGACAGCAATCTCGCCGACGGCGGCGACCTCGATGGGCCGACCGGCGAAGGCACGGACGTCGTGCTGTATTACCGCGGCGGCGTCCGCGACAAGACCGCCGACGGCAATGGCCCGCAGGACTCGATGGTCTGCAAACGCGTCGGCCCGAAGTTCCGGCCGATCGGCATCTGGTACAGCACGCTGTTCGTCGACGGTTTCGAATAGGGCGGCACCCTGTCCGACCACGCGCGTCCACCCCTCTGACCAGATCGCGCCCAACAAAAAACCCCGCATCGCTGCGGGGTTTTCTTGTCTGCGGCTTCGCGGCCCGGAGGCCGCTCCCGCCTTAGAAGTCCATGCCGCCCATGCCACCACCGTGGTCATGGCCATGGCCGCCGGCCGGCGCCGCGTCCTTCTTCGGCGCTTCCGCGACCATCGCTTCGGTCGTGATCATCAGACCGGCGATCGAGGCGGCGTTCTGCAACGCGGTGCGGGTGACCTTGGTCGGGTCCAGGATGCCGGACTCGACCATGTCGCCGTAGGTGCCATTCGCGGCGTTGTAGCCGAAGTTGCCCTTGCCTTCCGCGACCTTGTTCAGCACCACGCTCGGCTCTTCGCCGGCGTTCGCGACGATTTCGCGCAGCGGGGCTTCCATCGCACGCTTGGCGATCACGATGCCGTGGTTCTGGTCTTCGTTGTCGCCCTTGAGTGCCGCGATGCCGGCCAGTGCACGCACCAGCGCGACGCCGCCACCGGCGACCACGCCTTCCTCGACGGCCGCACGCGTCGCGTGCAGGGCGTCTTCGACGCGCGCCTTCTTTTCCTTCATCTCGATCTCGGTCGAGGCACCGACCTTGATCACGGCCACGCCACCGGCGAGCTTGGCGACGCGTTCCTGCAGCTTCTCGCGGTCGTAGTCCGAGGTGGTTTCCTCGATCTGCGCCTTGATCTGCTTGATGCGCGCTTCGATCGCCTTCTTGTCGCCGGCGCCGTCGATGATCGTGCTGTTTTCCTTCGAGACCTGGATC
>DATMVT010000190.1:0-1661 GCA_035562895.1 Patescibacteria group bacterium
CGCACGTCGGCATCGATCGCCAGGGCGTCGGGCGGTGCCAGGCTCACGCCGGGAAATCCGTGAACTGCGTGGTACCGATGCCTTCTTCCGGCAGCAGCACCGGCACGCCGTCGTCGATCCGGTAGATGACCTTGTCGTCGTCGCTGATCAGCGCATCGGTGATGGTCGCGTTCAACACCGCACCGGCGATGTTCTGCACCGCGCCGGCACGCACCGCGTCATTGAGGAAACCGAGCCGGGCGCGCGACAGCGGCTTCAATGCGCGCTTGCTCACCGGGCAGCAGAGGATGGAAAGAAATCGTGGATCGAGGGCCATCAGTCATCACGTCGCCATGGAAGCGGGCGCTAAGATAGCAGCCGTCGAGGCGGCCCTGCGCCGTCCTTTCCGTGGAGTTTGGCATGACCGCAACGAACGCCTTGCCCGTCGTGGGCATCGTGATGGGCTCGCGTTCCGACTGGGACACGCTAAAGCACAGCGAAGAAACCCTGCAGCGCCTGGCGATTCCCTACGAAGTGCGCGTCGTCTCCGCACATCGCACGCCGGACCTGCTGTTCCAATATGCCGAACAGGCGAGTGCGCGTGGCCTCAAGGCCATCATCGCCGGTGCCGGCGGTGCAGCACATCTGCCGGGCATGCTGGCCGCGAAAACCGCGTTGCCGGTGCTCGGCGTGCCGGTGCAGTCGAAGGTGCTGAACGGTGTCGATTCGCTGCTGTCGATCGTGCAGATGCCAGCCGGCATTCCGGTTGCGACGTTTGCGATCGGTGCGGCCGGCGCCGTGAATGCGGCATTGTATGCGGCAGCCATCCTCGCGACGAACGACGCCGCGGTCGCGAAGGCGCTGGATCTGTTCCGGCGCGCCCAGACCGAGCAGGTGCTGAGCCAGCCGGATCCGCGCACGCCATGATCACGGTCGGCATTCTCGGGGGCGGCCAGCTCGCGCGCATGATGGCCTTGGCCGGCGCGCCGCTCGGCCTGCGCTTCCTGGTCATGGACAGCGCCGCCGATGCCTGCGCGGCGCAGTTCGTGCCGCTGCTGGGTGCCGACTATCGTGACGAGGATGCGCTCGCCGAATTCGCGCGGCGCGTCGATGTCGTCACCTTCGACTTCGAGAACGTGCCCGCGGAAAGTGCGCAATGGTTGGCCGAACGCGTGCCGGTGTTCCCGAATCCGCGTGCGCTGGCGGTGGCACAGGACCGGTTGGCCGAGAAGTCCTTGTTCCGCGAACTCGGCATCGGCGTGCCGGCGTTTGCGGCCATCGACACCCGCGACGATCTGGATCGTGCCGCGCGCTCTGTCGGCCTTCCGGCCATCCTCAAGACACGCCGGCTTGGTTACGACGGAAAGGGCCAGTTCCGCATCCGCACCGAACAGGATCTCGATGCCGCCTGGGCCACACTCGGTGCCCAGGCGGAACGCGTCGGACTCATTCTCGAAGCCTTCGTGCCGTTCGAACGCGAAGTGTCGGTCGTGGCGGTGCGCGGGCGCGACGGCGAGTTCCGCGCCTATCCGCTGACCGAGAACTGGCACGAGTCCGGCATTCTTGCCGCCAGCCTGGCGCCGGCGTCCGTGGATGATGCGTTGCGCGAAGCGGCCTTGGCCGCCGCACGCCGCGTTGCCGAAGCGCTCGACTACGTCGGCGTGTTCGCGCTGGAACTGTTC
>DATMVT010000191.1:0-4370 GCA_035562895.1 Patescibacteria group bacterium
CCGGCCACGGCACGAAGCGCTGCATCTGCGCGTCGTCGAACTGCGCGCCGCTGAAGTGCACCGCACCGAGAAAATGGCGGGTTCCGGACTGGTACCGCAGCACGATGCGCGCACTGGCTTCGCCGCGGTCGATCTCGACGCGGCGTTCGACCAGTTGCTGCGCCAGGTAGCCGCGCCGCAGCAGGGCCCGCTCGATCGTCGCCTTGCTGGCTTCGTAGACGCGATGGTCGAACGGCTCGCCCAGCATCGGCCGGAATTCGCTGATCAACTCACCGATGCGCTCGTTGCGCATCGCCGCGCCGTCGATGGTGACGTCGATCGCGCGCACCCGCACCGGTTCGCCGACGTCGATGTCGAGATGCACGCGATAGCGACCGGACTCCAGCGGCTCGACGCGCACTTCGGTGCGCGCATCGTAGTGTCCGAAGACCTGCAAGGCGCCGCCGACCTCGTCGTCGACCTGCCGCAACAGTCGCTGCAGACGGCGCTCGCCGATGCTCGAACGCTGGCGGTAGGTCGCGACTTCGAGCGCCGGCAAGACCGCGACCGTCTGCGCGTCGTCGAGTCCATCGATCCGCAGATCGATCACCCCGGCTTTCACCGCGCCGCCCGGCCGCGCGCTGGCCGCAAAGGCCATGGCCCACAGCCCGAAGGACACCGCGACAAGGAACAGGCAACGCCAGCGCATGCGGCCAGTGTCAGCGATCGGTCGGAATTTCCCAAGCCTCATCGGTCACGGCACGCGATGTTCGAGCGTCGGCAACACGCAGGCCACGGGCAGGTGCACGTCCACCGCCACCGGCAAGTGGTCGGAGACGCGCAGCGGCAGGACTTCGTAACGACGCACGTCCAGCGCCGCGGTCGCGAGCACCTGATCAATCGAGCGTTGCGGCTGCCAACTCGGGAAACTCGGCGCATTCGCGGCCGGCTGCAGACGGGTTTGCGCGAACAGGGGCGCGATCGAACTGCTGTCGGGTTCGCAATTGAAATCGCCGAGCACGATCGCGTGCGCGCTGTCGCCGACCAGCTCGGCGATGAATTCGGCCTGGCGCAGGCGCGCACCCGGCGTCAGCGCCAGATGCACGATGAAGACGCGCAACGCCAGCGCCTCTTCGCCGAAGCGCACTTCCAAGGTGCCGCGACCGGGGATGCGACCGGGCAGCCGGTGGTCGATGATGCTGGTCGGCGCGAAACGCGTCAGCAAGCCGTTGCCCGGTTCGGCCACGGTGAGCGCGCGATTGCGCTGATGGCTCCAGTACGGGAAATCGGCGCTTTCCGCGAGCACCTTCACCTGATGCTGGAAGCCGCTGCGCACACTGTGGCTGTCGGCCTCCTGCAGCGCGACCACGTCGAAGCCGCGCGCCAGGGCCGCGACCTGCGCCAGGTTCGCGTGCTTGCCGCGATGCGGCAGCACGGTCTGCCAGCCGCGCGTGAAGTACTCGCGAAAGGCATTGGTATGCGCCCCGGCCTGGATGTTGAAACTCAGCAGTCGCAGGTGGCGTTCGTGGTCGCGCGCGTCGCTCATGCGTCGATGATGCGACCGCCGCACCCTTTGGCAAGCGAAGAAACGAAACGTTCCGTTTGCGTCATCCGCCTGCGCCGGCCGCAGCGGCGCTCGGGGCCGACTGGCGAGCGGCGGCTTCGCGGGCAATCAGGAAATCGGCGACATCGAACATCTGCGCATAACTGCCGGCCGATTTCGTGGTGATGCGGTACTTGCCGGCGACCACCAGCATCGGCGTGCCTTCGACCTGATAGCGCGGCGCCATCAGCTTGGCGCGCTTGACCTTGGCCTCGACGCCGAAGCTCTTGGTCGCGGCCAGGAATTGCGCCGCGGTCTTGCCGAACTGGGCGTAGACCTTGGCGAGGTCGTCGAGGGTACGCAGGTCGCGCTTGACGTGCACGCCGTCGAACACCGCCTGGTGCGCCTTCTCGGCGATGCCGAGCGCTTCGGCGGCGTAATACCCGCGCGCGAACATTTCCCAGGTCGCGTTGAACTGCACCGGCAACAGGGTGAACTGCACGTTCGCGGGCTGGCGCTTGCGCCATTCGCGCGCATGCGGCTCGAACGCGGCGCAGGCTGCGCAGGCATAGCTGAATGCCTCGACCACTTCGATGCGGTCGCCGACCCAGCCCGGTTGCGGCGGATCGATCGGGAAATAGTGCGTGCCGGACTGGAAGCGCTCGACCTGACCTTGCGCCAGGGTCACGAACGGGACGACCGCGAGCGCGGCGAGGATCAGCAGGCGAAACAGCATTCGGAAGTCTCCTTGGGAACGGAATCGGCAGGGTACCCGAGCATGGACGGCGCCGCGCACGACAAGTTCCCGCGGCGCGGAAATGCAACGGGGCGCCGAAGCGCCCCGTCGTGACCGCACCGGACGGTTGTGATCAGGGTGTCGCCGCTGCCGCAGCCGCGACCTTCTTCGCCGAGGTTTCCTTGGCGATGAGGAAGTTGACGACGTCGAACACCTTGTCCGCACCACCCGCCGAGCCGCCGGTGACGCGATACTTGCCGTTCACGACGAGGGTCGGCGTGCCATCGACCTGATAGCGCGGCACCATCTGCTTGGCGCGATTGATCTTCATCTCGACACCGAAACTCTTGGTCGCGTCGACGAACTGCTGCTCGGTCTTGCCGTGCTTCGCGTAGATCTTGGCGATGTCATCGAGATTGCGCACGTCACGGCGCACGTGGATGCCGTCGAACAGGTCCTGATGCGCCTTCTCGGCGATGCCGAGCACTTCAGCGGCGTAATAGGCGCGCGCAAACACTTCCCAGCTCGGATTGAAGATCGCGGGCAGATAGGAGAACTCGACGTTCGCGGGCATCTTCGCTTTCCATGCCTTCACCTGCGGCTCGAAGTGGGCGCAGTGGATGCAGGCGTAGCTGAACACTTCGACCACTTCCACCTTGTCGCCGGTGGCCGTCGGCTGCGCCGGCTCGATCGGGAAATAGTGCGTGCCCGCTTGATACGGCTCGACGCCGACCTGGGCGCAAGCGGAGACCGAGGCAAGGGCAAGGGTGGCGAGGGCCAGGAAGCGGGTCATCATGCAGGCAACTCCATCAATGGTTGGAACGGTCACGCGCGGACCGACGGCCAGCATAGAGCCCGGCCGCACGGGAAAAGTTCCCGCGATCAGGGCTGGGCGGCGACCGGCTTGACGTCGGCGCGATCGTGCAGGCCCTCGAGGTACGACGACAGCGCCAGGATTTCCTCGTCGGTCAGGCGTCCGGCGACATCGGCCATCACCGCGTAGACCGGATCCTTCCGGGCCGGCGCACCGACCGGCGTCGCCTTGAACAGGTTCAGGACGGTCGTCGTGTAGCCGGCGTGCTGGCCGCCGATCGACGGATAGCTCGGCCCCGGCACGCCGCGACCGGCCGGGCCATGGCAGGCGCTGCACGCCGGGATGCCGCGCGCGGCATCGCCACCGCGATACAGGCGGGCGCCGACATCGACGATGCGCTGGCCCTTGTACGGGCTGAATTCGCCCTCGATCAACGATTCGTCGGCGAGCCCGGCCTGGATCTTCTGCGTCGCGAAATAGGCCGCGATGTCGCGCATGTCCTGCGCGCCGAGTCCGGCCGAGAAACCGAGCATGATCGGGTTCTGGCGCGCGTTGGTCTTGAACAGGGTCAGTTGGCGAGCGGTGTAGGCCTCGTGCTGTCCCGCGAGTTTCGGATACATCGGATCCGCCGAATTGCCGTCCATGCCGTGGCAGGCGGCACACACCGCGGCCTTTCCGGCGCCGGCCTGGGCGTCGCCCGGCTTGGCCTGGGCCACTTCCGCGAGCGCTGCCTTGACGGCGACCATCGGATCGACCGGTGCCACCGGTGCCACCACTTCCGCCGGCGCCGCTTCCGGCACGGCAGTCGCAGCCGTGGTGGCCGCGGTCTCTTGCGCCGACAGCACCGAGGTCATCGACAGGGCGAACACAGCGAGGGTCAAACGCAGCTTCATGGCCATCAGCTCCAAAGGAATTCCAGAGGTGCCCGCACCGCGGACACGCGAAGGCCGGGGAGTTTACATGAGGGCCGGAGGGGATTCAGCCGGGGCGGCAACCTTGGCGCGACCCGGTCCCGACTCAATAGGCGAATTCGCGATACACCGGATCGACGGAGCCGTTCCATTCGCCGTGGAACAGTTCGAGTTTGCGTTCGGCCGGGGTCTGGTTGGCCTGGGCGAATTCGATCAGGGGTTCGAGGAACAGGGATTCGTCGATGCCGCGGGTGTTGAGGCGGGCGCGGCGCTTGAGGCCGTGGGCGGAGATCTTCAGGGCTTCGAGGGCGAGGTCGCGGGCGCTGCCGTTGCGGAACGGCGTCTTGAGCGCGAGTTTCGGCACGCCGTTGCGCAGCGCTTCGCGTT
>DATMVT010000192.1:0-11969 GCA_035562895.1 Patescibacteria group bacterium
AACCGGAGAACCTGAAGAAGCTGTCGGCCTGTGGCGTCGCGCTGCTCGATACGCCGTCGGAGATGATTCCGCCGGTCCTGAAGTATCTCGGCGAGGAACCGAACAGCTTCGACGAGGCGGTGATCCAGAAGGCCGTCGATCGCCTGCAGCAGCTGCGTCCGCACATCACCTATTTCCATTCCTCGCAGTACATCAACGATCTCGCGAACGGCGACATCTGCGTGGCGGTGGGCTGGTCGGGCGACATCTTCCAGGCACGCGATCGCGCCGCCGAAGCCGACAAGGGCGTCGAGGTCGCGTACCACATCCCCAAGGAAGGTGCGCCGGTGTGGTTCGACATGATGGCGATCCCGAAGGACGCCAAGCATCCGAACAACGCCTACCTGTTCATCGACTACCTGATGCGTCCCGAAGTGATGGCCGGCATCTCCAACTACGTCTCCTACGCCAATGGCGTGGCGCCGTCGCTGCCGCTGATCGACGAGTCGGTGCGCACCAACCCGGGCGTCTACCCGAGCGAAGAGGTGATGGGCAAATTGTTCTCGCTGGCGGTGTTGCCGCCGGAAGTGGATCGCCTGTTCAATCGCCACTGGACGACCCTGAAGACGGGTCAGTAAGGGTCCGAACCCCTCGTCGTTCCGGCGAGGGGTTCTTTCTTCGGGGAGAGTGCATGGCTGCCACCGCTTCGTCCGTCGCTGCCGCGACCAATGGCGCACCCAAGTCCGACGCCACCATGCGCGAGGACTATGTCCGCATCGACGACCTGACCAAGGAATACGACGGCTTCCGTGCCGTCGACGACGTCAGCCTGACGATCCGGAAGGGCGAGATCTTCGCGTTGCTCGGCGCGTCCGGCTGCGGCAAGTCGACGCTGCTGCGTTGCCTCGCAGGATTCGAGAAGCCGACCTACGGCAAGATCGACCTCGACGGCACGAGCATCGTCGAACAGGCGCCTTACGATCGCCCGATCAACATGATGTTCCAGAGTTATGCGCTGTTTCCGCACATGACCGTCGAACAGAACATCGGTTTCGGCCTGAAGATGGCCGGACATTCGAAGGATCGCATCAAGGCACGCGTCGAAGAGATGCTCAGCCTGGTGCAGATGAACAAGTTCGCGAAGCGCAAGCCGCACCAGTTGTCCGGTGGTCAGCAGCAGCGCGTGGCGCTGGCGCGCTCGCTGGCGCTGAGTCCGAAGCTGCTGCTCCTCGACGAGCCGATGGGTGCGCTCGACAAGAAGCTGCGTTCGCAGATGCAGCTGGAACTGGTGAACATCATCGAACGCCTCGGTGTCACCTGCGTCATGGTCACGCATGACCAGGAAGAGGCGATGACGATGGCGACGCGCATCGCCATCATGGATGCCGGCAAGATCCGCCAGATCGGCACCCCGGACGAGATCTACGAACAGCCGGCGTCGAAGTTCGTCGCCCAGTTCATCGGTTCGGTGAACCTGATCGAGGGCACGATCGAGGACGACGAGAAGGACCACGTCACGATCCGCAGCGACGTGCTCGAGAATCCCATCTTCATCGGCCACGGTGTCACCGGTTTCGAAGGTCAGTCCGTGGCCTACGCGTTGCGTCCAGAGAAGATCAAGATCGAGAAGGACGAACCTGCGCAGGATCGCAACAAGGCGCAGGGGGTGATCGAGGACATCGCCTATTTCGGCACGCACTCGGTCTATCACGTGCGCCTGAAGACCGGGAAGAAGCTGCTCGTGCACTTCATGAACGCCAAGCGATGGGCGTCGGAGCGCTTCACCTGGAACGACCCGGTGTGGCTGAGCTGGGGCGAGAACGCCGGCGTGGTGCTGACATCATGATGACGCGCCTGCGCAAGTACTTGCCAGGCGGCAAATGGGCGGTGATCGCGCCGCCGTACTTCTGGATGCTGCTGTTCTTCGCGGTGCCGTTTCTGATCGCGCTCAAGATCAGTTTTTCCAGCATCCAGATCGCGATGCCGCCTTACACGCCGCTGACCGAATGGCTCGGGGACACGCTGCAGGTCAAGTTGAACTTCAAGAACTACCTGTTCCTGCTCGAAGACAAGCTGTACATCAACGCCTACCTGAGCTCGCTCAAGATCGCGGTGATCTCGACGTTGCTGTGCCTGCTGGTCGGTTATCCGATCGCGTATGCCATTTCGCGGCTGCCGACGGCGTCGCGCAACACCGCGCTGATGCTGGTCATCCTGCCGTCGTGGACCTCGTTCCTGATCCGCATCTATGCCTGGATCGGCATCCTCAAGAACAACGGACTGCTCAACAATTTCCTGATGTGGCTGGGCGTGATCGACGAGCCGCTGAAGATCATGCATACGCCGATCGCGGTGTACATCGGCATCGTTTACGCCTACCTGCCGTTCATGATCCTGCCGCTGTACACGAACCTGGTGAAGCACGACCAGCGCCTGATCGAGGCGGCCTACGATCTCGGCTGCAAGCCCTGGCAGGCGTTCCTGAAGATCACGCTGCCGTTGTCCAAGGCCGGCATCATCGCCGGCTCGATGCTGGTGATGATCCCGGTCGTCGGCGAGTTCGTGATTCCCGAGCTCATGGGCGGCGCCGATACCCTGATGATCGGCAACGTGCTGTGGAAAGAGTTCTTCAACAACCGCGACTGGCCGGTGGCATCGGCGGTGGCGATCGTGATGCTGATTCTTCTGATCATTCCGATCATGGTCTTCCATCATTACCAGTCGAAGGAACTGGAAGGGCGGCTGACATGAGCGCCGCCCGGACGTCGTGGTTCACGCGCTCGACGCTGCTGCTCGGCTTCGCGTTCCTGTATTTGCCGATGATCATCCTGATCATCTACTCGTTCAACGAGAACCGGCTGGTCACGGTGTGGTCCGGCTTCTCGGTGAAGTGGTACGGGGAATTGTTCCGCGACAAGCAGATGATCGACGCGGCGAAGGTGAGTCTGGAGATCGCGTTTCTGACGGCGTGTGCATCGGTCGTGCTCGGGACGATGGCGGCGATGGTGATGACGCGCTTCCGCCAGTTTCCCGGCAAGTCGCTGTTCTCGGCCTTGATGACGGCGCCGCTGGTGATGCCCGAAGTGATCACCGGTCTGTCGATTCTGCTGTTGTTCGTGGCGATGGGCGAGAACCTCGGCCTGTTCCAGGAGCGCGGCGTGATGACGATCTGGATCGCGCACGTGACCTTTTGCGTCGCCTTCGTCACCGTGGTGATTTCCTCGCGCCTGGGCGAGCTCGACCGTTCGCTCGAGGAGGCGGCGATGGATCTCGGTGCGAACCGGGTCAAGGTGTTCTTCCTGATCACCTTGCCGATCATCGCGCCGGCACTGGCTTCGGGCTGGCTGCTCGCGTTCACGCTGTCGCTGGACGATCTGGTGATCTCGAGCTTCGTGTCCGGGCCGTCCTCGACGACCTTGCCGATGAAGGTGTTCTCGTCGGTGCGCATGGGCGTCAGCCCGAAGATCAACGCATTGGCGACGCTGCTGATCGGCATCGTCGCCTGTGCCGCGTTCGTCGGCTGGTGGCTGATGGCACGCGAAGAGAAACAACGCCAGCGCGACATGCAGTTGGCGCTCCAGAAGGGAGGCTGAAGCCGAGATGGCGACCGAGATCGTGAATCCCTGGACCGGGAAGGTCGAGTATCGCTACGCGATGATGGAAAGCGCTGCCATCGAGGCGAAGCTGGCCGCGGCCGAGCGCGCGTTTCCGATGTGGTCGGCGCAGACGTTGTCCGATCGCGCCGACGTGTTGTCGACGGTTGCACGCGCGCTGCGCGCGGGAAAAGAATCGATCGCCACGATCGTCACCGCGGAAATGGGCAAGCTGCGCCGCGAAGCGCTGGCCGAGATCGAGAAGTCTGCCGGCTGCTGCGAGTACTACGCCGCACATGCTGCGCAGTATCTCGACGACGAAGTCATTGCCACCGAGGCGCGGCGCAGTTTCGTCCGCTACGAGCCGATCGGCTGCGTGCTCGCGGTGATGCCGTGGAATTTCCCGATCTGGCAGGTCTTCCGCTTTCTCGCGCCGGCGCTCATGGCCGGCAATGTCGCGCTGTTGAAGCATGCGACCAATGTGCCGCGTTGCGCCGACGTGATCGCGCGCGTGTTGCGCGAGGCGGGTGTGCCGGAGGGCGTGTTCGCGACGTTGCATGTCGACAATGCCCAGACCGCTTCGGTGATCGCCGATGCGCGCATCAAGGCAGTGACCTTGACCGGCAGCGAGCGCGCCGGACGTTCCGTCGCCGCGACGGCCGGTGCGCATCTGAAGAAGTGCGTGATGGAGCTGGGCGGCAGCGACCCGTTCGTGGTGCTGGCCGATGCCGATCTCGACGCTGCCCTGCCGATCGCGCTGTCGTCGCGCTTCGGCAATGCCGGACAGACCTGCATCGCGGCGAAGCGATTCATCGTCGTCGATGCCGTTGCCGAGACCTTCATCGAACGCTTCGTCGAGGGCGCGCGCAGGCTCGCGATCGGCGATCCGGGCGACGAGGCGACGACGCTCGCGCCGATGGCGCGTGCCGATCTGCGCGATGCCGTGCATCGTCAGGTGCAGGCGAGCGCGGCCGCAGGCGCCAGGCTGCTGTGCGGTGGTGAGCCGCTTCCGCTGCCGACCGCCTATCCGGCGACGATCCTCGATCGCGTCGTGCCGGGCATGCCGGCGTATCACGAGGAATTGTTCGGTCCCGCGGCGTCGATTCTGCGCGTCGCGGATGAAGCCGAGGCGGTGCGGGTCGCCAATGACACCAGCTTCGGTCTTGGTGCCAGCGTCTGGACCCGAGACCCGGAACGTGGCGAGCGGGTCGCACGCGGCATCGTCGCGGGCGCCGTCTTCGTCAACGCGCTCGTGCGCAGCGATGTCCGCCTGCCCTTCGGGGGCACCAAATCGTCGGGCTACGGTCGCGAACTCGCGGAGCACGGCATCCACGAATTCATGAACATCAAGACGATCTACGTCGCCTGAGGCGCCGCGCCGGCGTGCAAAGAAACATCACGCTCGGGTACCGACAAGGGTTCGGCGCGCGGTCGGCGATAGTCTCAAGTCCCGGGCGAATGCTCGTCTGCATGGGAGCAGGCCATGGCCACAATGCGCGCAACCGTCGCAGTGACCGTCGTTCCGGTTTTGCGCGGCGTGCTCGTGCTGTGTCTGGCTTGGCCGCTGGGATGTCGTGCAGGCAACGTGCCCTGCGATGTCGGGGCGCGCGTGCAGGGGGAGTTCGGTGGTGGCGAGGTCGGCACCATTGCCGAAATCGGAACCCAGTCGCCGCATGTCGGCGCCTTTCGGATCACCTTTGCCTGGTCACCCCGTGGCGAGTGGTATCACCCGGACACCTGGGACGTGCATCCTGCGGGCAGCCGCGATCGTTGCGTCGTGGCGGCGGCCGGATCAGGTGCAGCGACTGCTGTCGCGCGCGAAGGTTCGGCGCCTTCGAGATCGCCCAACGAAGCGGCGACGTCGGCAGCGAACAACGGCACTTCCACCGCGCGATGCCGGGCCGGGGACGTCGTCGTCGATCGGCAGAACCGCAAGGGCACGGTGCTCGGTGAAGACAACGGCATGTGCAAGGTTCGACTGGCAGGCGGCGAAGTCCGCAGCTACTTGCACTGGATGCTGTCGGCGCCCGCTGTGGCAGGCGCGGGGACTGCTGCCGGTTTGGCGTCGGGGCGCTATACCTGCTCGGCCGATGGTGCGGGATTCTTCCGGATCGACATCGGTGCCGGCGGCACCTATGCCAACGCCGATGGTCAGCGCGGCAGTTACGTCTTCGATGCGGCGACGACGAAGATCAGTTTCCCGTCGGGTTCCCTGGCGGGATATCACGCGAAGCTGCTCGGCCCCGGAAAGTTCGGCCTGTCCGAGCGACCGACGACGATGTACTACACGGTCTGCAACCTGCAGCGCTGAACGGCGCACCGCATTTCGTCGCACGCTGCCGTTTCACGCATGTGCACTTGCGAAGCGGATCACTGCTCGGCCGGCGCAGTCGTGCGGAAATAGCGTCCGCCGAAACTGACGTTCATGCCACCGCAGGTGCGGCGAGGTTCGTCGACTTCGAGCGTTTCGCGGGCGAAGCGCAGCGTCAGCACGCAGGACCAGTCGTCGTCGCCGTCGCGATACGCGATGGCACCGCCGCGCAATTCGTGGGTGCCTTCGAGCGTGCCGGTGTTGACGTTGCCGGTCTCGGCATTGCCGATCCAAAGCGCCTCGCCTTCGATCGCGACGCGGCCATCCGGCAACGCGCGCACGCGGATCTCGGCGGGCTCGCGTTCCGTGGAGTGGTCCGCATCGTCGCGCGTGTACGTGCCGGCCACCGCGTCCGCGCTCAGGTCCTGACCGATGGTGTCCTCGAGTTCGGCGATGCGCTTCCGATAGGCCGCAGCGATGCAGTCGGCATCGGTGCAGGCATTCCGCTGCCGCAACCACGCGCGTTGCGACTGCTTCGGCTCGGCATCATCGGGCGTCAGCGCCGCCGCTTGCCCATAGAGGTCGGACATCGTGTCGTCCAGCGCCGACAGGGTCGTGTCTGTGCAGACCATGCTTTCGACCTTGGTGGCCGCCTTGGCGCAATCGAAACTCGCGGCGTACGCGTCGAGCGTGGCAAGCAGCAGCAAGGAGGCAACGCTCAGTCGCATCTCAGGACTCCGGTGGTGGGCGTTGCTCGCGATAAGCGATGAGGGCATAGGCCGCGAGCAACAGGGGTGTCAGCCACGGCGACAAATAGCGGGCCGCCTGAGCCGACGCCACGGCCATGATCAACGGTGCGATCGACAGCGAGTGCGAGCCGATGCGATGCATGCGTCGGACCAAGGCATCGATAACGACCGTGCCGATCAATCCGATGCCGAAATGCACGGCCGCGAGCGCAAAAGGCGTCATCCATCAGATCCAGCGCCGCACACGCTCGCGATAGCGGCGGTAGTCGTCGCCGAACAACGCCGTCAGTGTCGACTCTTCGGGTCGGATCTGGAAACGATTCATGTAAGCCACGAAGAGGATGCACGGCAAGAATCCGACGAGGTGGCCGATCCAGGTCGCGATGCCGACGAGCACGAGCAAGTCGGCAAGGTAGATCGGGTTGCGCGAGAACGCGAACACGCCGGTCGTCATCAGCGATGAGGCCTTGCCGGGGCGCATCGGGTTGATCGTGGTGCGGGCACGCAGGAATTGTGCGGCCGCGACCATCATCAGCAGCGCGGCCGCGATCAGGAGGCCGATCGCGACGAGGCGTTGATGCGGAAACTCGAATCCGCCGAGCGGCACGAACCTGCCGACCAGCCACGTCGTCACCGCGCACAACGCGGTCACGATCGGTGGCGGGATCAACAAGTCCATGCGGCGGACGCTCAGCCGAACGCCGCGTCGTCCATCGCCATCAAGGTGGCGGCGCCGGCGCGGATGGCGCTGGCATGGGCGATGGCGCGCGGCAGGATGCGGGTGAAGTAGAAGCGGGCAGTGTCGAGCTTGTTCTTCAGGAAAGCATCGCCGTGCGGTCGCGCATGGGCGACCAGCTTCGCACTGAAATAGCCGAGCGCGACATAGCCCGAATAGAACAGGTAGTCGACTGCGGCCGCGCCCAGTTCTTCGGGATCGACGGCGTTGGCCTTGCCGACATGCAGGGTCAAGTCCTGCCATTGCTGCGCAAGCTGGGTCAGGACCGGGATGAACTCGGCGACGTCGGCGTTTCCGGCCTGCTCGGCGCAGAAGTCCGCGATTTCGGTCAGGAACAGCTTGAGCCCCGCGCCCTGCAACTGCAGGGTCTTGCGACCGAGCAGGTCGAGCGCCTGGATGCCGGTGGTGCCCTCGTAGATGGTGGTGATGCGCGCGTCGCGCGCCAGCTGTTCCATGCCCCATTCGGCGATGTAACCGTGGCCGCCGTAGATCTGCATCGCGTGATAGGTGCATTCGTTCGCGAGTTCGGTCAGGACCGCCTTCACGATCGGCGTGAGGAAGCCGAGCAGGTCGTCGGCGCGCTTCCTGGCCTCGGCATCGGTGCCGCGCTCGAACTGATCGACCAGCATGATCGCGCGGTACGCGAGCGCGCGACCGGCTTCGACGAAGGCTTTCTGGGTGAGCAGCATGCGGCGGATGTCGGGATGCACGATCAGCGGATCGGCCGGCTTGTCCGGGCGTTTCGGGCCGGACAACGAGCGCGATTGCAGGCGGTCGCGGGCGTAGAACAGGGCGTTCTGGTAGGCGCGCTCGATCAATCCGAGGCCCTGCAGGCCGACGGCGAGACGTGCGGTGTTCATCATCGTGAACATGGCATTGAGGCCGCGATTGGCCTGGCCGATCAGATAGCCCTCGGCGCCGTCGAAGTTCATCACGCAGGTCGCTGAAGCGGTGATGCCCATCTTGTGTTCGATCGAGCCGCAGGACAGCGCGTTGCGTTCGCCGAGCGTGCCGTCGCGCGCGGTCTTGATTTTCGGCACGATGAACAGCGAGATGCCCTTGGTGCCTGGCGGGGCATCCGGCAGGCGCGCGAGCACGAGGTGCACGATGTTGTCGGTGAAGTCGTGCTCGCCGGCGGTGATGAAGATCTTGGTGCCGCTGATGCGATAAGTGTCGTCGGCCGCTGGTTCGGCCTTGGTCTTGAGCAGGCCGAGGTCGGAGCCGCAATGCGGTTCGGTCAGGCACATGGTGCCGGTCCAGCGGCCCTCGACGATCGCCCTGAGGAACACTTCGCGCTGCCATTCCTCGCCATGATGCTTCAGCGCCTCGGTCGCGCCATGCGAAAGCAGCGGATAGTTGCCCCAGCTCAGGTTGGCCGAATCGATCATCTCCTTGACGATCGCGCCGACCACTTCCGGCAGTTCCTGGCCGCCGTAGGCCGCCGGTGCGGTCAGTCCGCTCCAGCCGCCCTCGACGAATTGCCGATAGGCCTCCTTGAATCCCTTCGGCGTGGTCACCTTGCCGGCGTCCCATCGGCAACCTTCGCGGTCGCCACTCTTGTTCAACGGCGCAAGCACCTGCTCGTTGAACTTCGCGGCTTCATCGAGGACGGCATCGATGAGTTCCCGGTTGGCGGCATCGGCGCCGGGCAGGCTGGCGAAGTGGGCCTCGCCCCCGAGCACGTCGTACAGGGCATAGCGCATTTCATGGAGCGGGGCGGCATAGCGACTCATGGGATTCTCCTGCGGTACGGGATCGTGTTGCGTTGCGGGCGTGGATCAGCGGAACTCGCCAGGCTTGCCGGGCACCGGGCTCAGGCGGCTCTCGAAGTACAGGTCGTAGTCGCGTTTCGGTTCGCTGATCATGACCTTGCCGCGCAACAGGTAGTGCACGGCGGTGTCGTTGCGGTCGGCGAGAACCCGGTCGATCTCGGCGCGACGGGTGGCGTCGATCGGCACCTGGACCCATTCGCCGTTCTGATTCTCGTACTCGAATTCGCCTTCGAGCACGCGGTCCGGTGCGCGATCGACGGTCTCGGCGGCAATCAGCGGCTCGTCGACGTCCTTCGCGGCGCTCAGGCGCAGGCTCAGCAGTTCGGCATTGTGCGGCGACACCTCGATGTCCGGTCGCGCGCGCAACTGCCCGGCGTCGATGCCGGCAATGCGCAGCGTCAGGTCGATTTCGGCGAAATGCATCGACACGTCGCTGTGGTTCTGGAGGCGCAGCTCGATGTCGTAGCCACCGCGCTCCTGCATCACCAGTCGCTGGATCGACACGGCGGGCGGGTTGATGCGTTTCGGCGGCGACGTGGCACAGGCGGCGAGCAACAGGGCGAAGCTGACGGCGAACAGTCGGATCGTGCGCATGGCGCCTCATTCAAACGGTGGTTCGAATGGGAAGTGTAGCGGCGCGCCGTGTTCGCGGGGTCAATATTTCGTTCGCGATTCGCGCCGGGCGGGGCCGAGCCGCTATGCTTCCCGCCCATTTTTTTGCTTGCGGAGTCGACCATGCAGGTCGCGAAAGACAAGGTTGTCCTGTTCCACTACACGCTGACCGACAACACCGGGACGCAAATCGATTCGTCGCGCGAAGGCGGCGAGCCGCTGGCCATCCTGGCCGGCCATGGTGCGCTGATCCCGGGCGTCGAGAAGGCACTGGAAGGCAAGGTGGCAGGCGACCGCTTCCAGGTCACGGTGTCGCCGGAAGAGGGGTACGGCGTGCGTGACGAAGACCGCACCCAGCGCGTGCCGAAGAAGTATTTCCAGGATGGCGACAAGTTGAAGCCGGGCATGGTCACGGCGCTGCGCTCGCAACAGGGCGTGCACCAGGTCACCGTCATCAAGGTCGGCGCGACCGTCGTCGACATCGACGCCAACCATCCGCTCGCCGGCAAGACGCTGAACTTCGACATCGAGATCACCGAGGTCCGCGATGCCAGCGAAGAAGAGATCGCGCACGGCCACGTGCATGGTCCGGGTGGTCACCATCACTGAGTTTTCCGTGCAAAAATCCGGGCGCGCGGTTGCGCCTTGCATCGTCCATCGGTCGTCCACGAGAACTGGGGAAGTCATGAAGATCAAAGGAAAGCTCGCTGCGGCCGTTCTGGGCCTGGTGGTGTCAGGCCTGTCGGTGTCGCCGGTGTCCGCGCAAGGCACCGTCGAGACCCTGTTCCAGACGCTCGGCTCGCCGTCCTCGCCGGTCGTTCGAGGGGGTGGCAATTGTCCAGCCGGTGCGACCGTCATCTATGACACGACGCATGCGAGCAACCAGGGAGCCGAGATCACGGCTGCCGCCAATGGCGCCGCAACCTGCATGGGCGACAAGATCGTCACGATCGACCACACGCTTCCGGTGTGCGAGATCAGTGTCGACGTGTTCACGCTTGCTTCGACTGCACCGTTCGACCTGACGCTCGAGATCTATACCGACTGCTCGACCAACGGCGTCGGCGGCTCGGCTTGCGGCACCGGCACCGGCACGCTGATCCCGAGCTCGACCACGACGGTGACCGGCATCACGCCTGGCGTGCTGGGCGAGATCTTCACGGTGGCCTTCCCGGTGAACAATGCCAGTCTGTCGACCGAGACCGACAACACCATCACCGTCAAGCTCAATGCCAGCCGCAGTGACGTGTTCTGGCGCATCAACGAAACACCGGCCATCGGCGCGCTGCCTGCGGGTGAACCGGGGACCAGTGTTGTCGAGCGCTGCGGCAGCACGGCGGCGAACAACGGCTGCCAGCGCAACTTTGGCGTCAACAACAACTTCGCGATGACGATCCGGGGCGCTCCGGCTGCGACACCGCCGGTCTTCGCCTACACCCCGGCCGCAGGCGGCGCCGTGGTCTTTGCGAACAGCGCACCCATCGGATCGATCAGCAACGCATCGATCGCGGTCGCGATCGGCACGCCGGGCGTCGGCACCGGCGCGGCGGCCACCACGACCACGACGTGCACGGCGCCGACGGCACCGTTTGCCGGCTTCGGCCAGTCGGTGACCGCGGAAGGTGCGGCAGCGACGACCACCGGCGGTCCGCTCAGCGGCACCTGCACGCTCGGCGCCGCCCAGGTCGTGCAGACCCTGACCTGTACCGAAATGCAGGGCAGCACGCCGGTCGCGCGCACGTTCGAGCTGACCTGCCCGGCCGGCACGGCGGTGCCGCTGACCTCGACGCCGATCTCGGGCAGCACGGTGACCTTGCCGACCCAGACCGTCGGCACGGCAGCGACGACCGCCCCGATCAGCTTCCAGAACCCGGGCCTGGTCGCCGTGGACGTCACCTGCGTGGCGCCGGCGGCACCGTTCTCGGCGGCACCGCTGGTCATCAGCGTGCCCGCCGGCGGTTCGGCCGCGACGACGGTGACGTTCAACAGCGCCACCGCCGGCACGTTTGGCGGCACGCTGAACTGCAGCGCCGGATCGCAGCAGTTCGTGTTCACCCTGGCTGGAACGGCCAGCGCACCGAGCGTGCCGGTTCCCGCCTTCGGTGATGGTTCGCGCATCCTGCTGGTGCTCTCGGCCTTGCTGATGGGCATGTTCACCCTGGGTCTGCGCGCCCGTCGCGGCTGATCCCGGCAACACCGCTCGACACCAGGGGCGCC
>DATMVT010000193.1:0-17326 GCA_035562895.1 Patescibacteria group bacterium
GAACAGCAGTTCGGGATCCATCACGATGGCGCGCGCCAGCGCCGCACGCTTGATCATGCCGCCGGACAACTGGGACGGCATCAGGTCATGGAAGCCGCCGAGGTTCACGAACTCGAGCTTGAGCCGCGACATGATGCGCATCGTCGTCTCGTCGAGTTGCGTGTGTTCGCGCAACGGCAGTGCGACGTTGTCGCCGACGCTCATCGACGTGATCAAGGCGCCGCCCTGGAACGACACCCCGAGCTTGCGCCGCACCAGCAGCAATTCCTGGGCACTGGCGCGACCGACGTCGATGCCGAGGATCTTCACCGTGCCCGAGACCGGCCGCTGCAGTCCGATGATGTGGCGCAGCAAGGTCGATTTGCCCGAGCCCGATCCGCCCATGATCACGCGGATCTCGCCACGCCCGACACGGAAGTCGACGCCATGCAGGATGCGCCGACGCCCGTAGAACGCTTCGAGGCCGACCACGTCGATCAGGGGCTCGGGCGTGTCGTTCATCGGTTCAGGAAGAAGCTGAAGACCATGTCGGCGATCACGATCGCGGTGATCGAAAGCACGACGGCACGCGTGGTGGCGCGACCGACGCCTTCGGCACCACCGGTCACCGAGAACCCGGTGGCGACCCCGATCAGCGTGATCAGCAACGCGAACACGACGCTCTTCGACAAGCCTTCGTAGACATCGCGCGGCGTCAGTTGCGCCAGCGTCTGCGTCAGGTAGGTCTGCACGCTCATGTCGAGCATCGGCGCCGAATACAGCGCCGCCCCGAGGATCGCCGCGAAGTCGCTGAGCAAGGTCAGCACCGGCAGCATCACCAGCATCGCGATCAGCGCCGGCGCGACCAGGTAGCGCACCGGGTCGATGCCCATCACGCCGAGCGCGTCCACTTCCTGCGACACCGACATCGAGCCGATGCGTGCCGCGAACGCCGAACCCGAGCGCCCGGCCACGAGGATGCCGGTGATCAGCACGCCGAATTCGCGCGTCACCGATTTCGCGACGGCGAGCACCACCTGCGACTGCGCACCGAACTCGCTCAGGGTGGCGATGAACTGGATGGCCAGCATCAGGCCGACGGTGAGCGACAGCAGCAGCACGATCGGGATCGCATCGACCCCGACCTGGCGCATCTGTTCGACCACGGCACCCAGCCGCACCGGCTGGCCGCGCCGCTTGCCGACGACCGTGAACAGCACGGATTCACCCAGCAGGCCCGCGGCATAGCCGACGGCATCGACCGCCATCACGGTGCGGCGCCCCAACCGGTTCAGCAGCCGCAGCGCGGTGTCGATCATGTCGCGCGCGCGGCGGCGAGGTCGGCGAAGATCGGGAACACGCGGTCGAGCCGGGCAAGCTCGAGCACGGCGCGCACCGACTCGCTGGGCGCCAGCAGCGCAAAGCGACCTCCCTTGCTGCGCGCATGCTGGAAGCCTTCGACCAGCGCGGCGATGCCGGAAGAGTCGATGTAGCTGACGCCATCGAGGTGCACGGCCAGCGACTTCACGCGGGTGAACGCATCGAGCACCTGCTTGCGCACGTCCTGGGACCAGGAAAGATCGACCTCGCCCCAGACGCGCAACACCGCCCAGTCGCCATCGCGATCGAGTTCACAGCCCTTGTCCATCATGCACTCCTCGCACGCAGTCGACGCACCATCGTCAGCACATTGCCGGCGCAGCGCTTCAGCGGACGCAGCCGCCAATGATCCATGGTGTCGTCGATGATGTTGATGCCGAGTCCGCCGGGGCGGCAGACGCTCAAGTCACGCGGCTTGACGCAGCCGGGATCGACCGCCGGCGCGCGATCGCGCAACCGGAAGCGCAGCGCGCCGCGATGGCGCTCGATGCGCAGGTCGATCTTGCCGTCGCCGCAGCCGCGATAGGCGTGGCGGATCACGTTCGCGCAGGCTTCGTCGATCGCGAGCACGATGCGCGCGGCGTCGCGTCCATCGACGCCTTGCGCGAACAGCGTGCGCTGCACCGCAGCCCGCACCTCCGACAGCGATTCGGCGCGCGCGGTGAATTCGATGCGCAGCAACGCCGGGGCGCTCATGCCGCGGCCTCGATCATCAGCAAGGTGGTGTCGTCGCCGAGCTGGCGTCGGCGCAGGTCGCCGACGATGCGGCGCAAGCGCGTCTCCGGCCGCCATTGCGCATGCCGCATGATCAGGGCGACCACGCCGTCGACACCGAGCACCTGGCGCGATGTGTCGCGTGCATCGGTGGCGCCATCCGAGAACAGATAGAGACTTCGGCCGTCGAGCGTCGCCTGCTGGCACGGGAAATCCATGCCCGGCACGATCCCGAGCGGCGGTCCTTCGGCCCGGTACAACGTGGTGCCGCCCGGCCCATGCAACAACACCGGCGGAAACCCGGCACTGGCCCAAGTGGCGACGCGGGTGTTCGGGTCGTAGTAGCCGACCGCAGCGCAGACGAAAGTGCCACCGGCGACGGTTTCGCACAGATCATCATTCGCGCGCGACAGCCAGGTCGAAGGCGACAGACCCTCCTTGCCGGCGAAGCGCAGCAGACTCGCGCAGCGCACCATCAGGAACGCCGCATCCAGCCCCTTGCCGGCGACGTCGCCGATCGCGAAGCCGATGCGGCCGTCGGGCAGGTCGAAGTAGTCGTAGAAGTCGCCGGAAATCTCGCGTGCCGGCCGGTTGATCGCGAGCAACGGAAATCCGTTGCGACGGCGACTCGGCAACAGCGAGCGCTGCATGCGCCGCGCCAGCTGCAACTCGCGGCGGATGCGCGCATGTTCGAGCAGATTCTCGGTGAGCGCGGCATTGCTCGCGGCCAGCGCCGCCGGCGCCGCCAGCGCGCGCAGCAGATCTCGATCGGGCTCATCGAACAGCGCGCCGTCGCGCTTGTTGATGACTTGCAGCACGCCGATCGGTCCGTGCGCGGTCATCAGCGGCGCGCCGAGCATCGACCGCGTACGCACGCCGGTGATGCGGTCGATGGCGCCGGTGAAGTCCGGATCGGAACCGGCATCGCGGACGATCTGGCAATGACCGCTGGTGAAGGCACGACCGACGATGCCGCTGCCGGCAGGAATGCGCAGGCCGATGATGTCGACCGGCCCGGCACAGGCACGACAGACCAGTTCCCGGGTCGCCGCGTCGATCAGGAAAACGGCCCCGCCCTGGGCGTTGAGCGCGCCGACGATGCGCGCCAGGGCAAGATTCAGCGAAGCGCCCAGATCGAGCGTGGAAGCAAGCGCCTGCGCCAGATCGGCGACCAGGGCGAGCGCGTTGTCGTTGGCGCGCCGGCCGTTGCTGCGATCACCCACCGCCAGCGCGTTCATGTTCAGTGCGCCGCTGGGCGCTCGCGTCGCTTGCGCATGCCCCACAAGGTCAACAACGGGCCGTGGGCGACGTAGACGACGGCGATGCCGAGCAGCACGCGCGGCGGATCGATGACCAGCAGCACGATGATGCCGAGCGCCAGCGGAATCCAGATGAAGGGCACGCGTTCCGACTCGGGCTTGGCCTTGAAACTCCAGTAGCGCAGTCGCGAAACCATCAGGATGGCCGCCGTCAGCGTCACGCCGAGTGCGACGAAGGCCACCGTCGAACCGGCGATGGCGTGGTCGTTCATGGTCCAGACGAACGACATCATCAGGCCCGCCGACGCCGGGCTGGCCAGACCCTGGAAATAACGCTTGTCGATCACGCCTACCTGGGTGTTGAAGCGCGCCAGGCGCATCGCCGCACAGGCAGTGTAGACGAAGGCCACGGCCCAGCCGACCTTGCCCATGATCGGTCCGTAGGCCTTCAGCGTCGACAGCGACCACGCATACATCACCATCGCCGGCGCGACGCCGAAACTCACCAGATCGGCGAGCGAGTCGTATTGCACGCCGAAGTCGCTCTGGGTGTTGGTCATGCGCGCGACGCGTCCGTCGACGCCATCGAGCAGACCGGCGATGAACACCGCGATCGCGGCTTCGGTATAGCGGCCGTTGAATGCCGAAATGATCGCGAAGAAGCCGCCCATCATGCCGGCGGTGGTGAACAGATTCGGCAGCAGGTAAATGCCGGGATGACGCGCGGGGACGACCGGGGACTCATTCATGCGTCGAGTTTAGCGAACGCGGCCCTGGTTCGCGCCCCGGCGGTTCGGGTTACTATCCACGGCATCGCTGGAGGAAGGCCGATGAACCCACGTATCGCCGTCTGCATCGCCGCGCTGCTGCTCGCGGCGCCCCTCGTCCATGCCGAGAAATTCTACAAGTGGCAGGACGAGAGTGGCACCTGGCATTACAGCAAGTCGCCGCCCAAGGATGTCCAGGCCGAACCGCTGAACGTCCGTGCGAAGGGCGCGACGCCCACCGACGAAGAACTGACTGCAAAAGCCGAAGCCGACAAGCTGGCCGCCAGCAAGGCGCTGACGGACGGCAGCGAGTCGGCCAACTGCAAGCGCGCCCGCGACAATCTCGCCATCCTGCTGAACAACACGCAGGTGCAGAAAGACACCGACGGCGACGGCAAGGAAGAAGTCCTTACCCCGGATGAGCAAATGGCCGAGGTTTCGGCGACGCGCCGCCAGGTCGAGAAATACTGCGGCCATTGATCGATGGATCTGGAGACGCGCCACGTCGTCGGCGGCGTGCTGATCGCGCTCGCGATCGGCGCGGGCTACGCGTGGTACCAGCGCAGGCCGCCCGCGGACCGGTCGGTCGATCCGGCGTACGCGCCTGCGGCATCCGAATCCGGCCACGATGACCGGGCACCGGTCCTGTACAAGTGGCAGGACGACGACGGCGTCTGGAACTACACCGACCAGGCGCCCGCCGACCGCCCGTTCGAACGCATCACCGGCACGCCGAACGTCAATTCGGTGCCCACCGTGGTGCCCGACAGCGGCCTCGTCGAACCGAGCACGCCGCCCGCGCAGTAGCGGCTAGAATCGGCGGCTCTGCCTCATTCGAGTCCGTCCGATGCGCCTTTCGCAGTTCCATCTCAGCACGACCAAGGAAACGCCCGCCGACGCCGACATCGTCAGCCAGAAGCTGATGCTGCGCGCCGGCATGATCCGCAAGCTTGCCGTCGGCCTGTACACCTGGACGCCGCTCGGCTTGCGCGTGCTGCGCAAGGTCGAACAGGTCGTGCGCGAGGAAATGAACGCCGCCGGCGCGCTGGAAATGCTGATGCCGTCGATCCAGCCCAAGGAACTCTGGGAGGAAACCGGTCGCTGGGCGAAGTTCGGCGGCCAGTTGCTGAAGATCAAGGACCGCAAGGAGGCCGAGTATTGCTACGGCCCGACGCACGAGGAAGTCGTCACCGACTTCGCGCGCAACGAATTGCGCAGCTACAAGCAGCTGCCGATCAATTTCTACCAGATCCAGACCAAGTTCCGCGACGAGATCCGCCCGCGTTTCGGCGTGATGCGCGCACGCGAATTCCTGATGAAGGACGCCTACTCGTTCCACATGACGCCGGAATGCATGGCGCACGAATACGACAACATGTACGCGACTTATTCCCGCATCTTCACCCGCCTTGGCCTGAAGTTCCGCGCCGTGAACGCCGACACCGGCGCGATCGGCGGCAGCGCCTCGCATGAGTTCCACGTGCTCGCCGATTCCGGCGAAGACGCGATCGCGTTTTCGACCGGCTCGGATTACGCCGCCAATGTCGAAATGGCCGAGGCACTGGCACCGGCAGCGCGTGCCACCGCGACCGAATCGATGCGCAAGATCGACACGCCGACCCAGAAGACCTGCGAAGACGTGGCCGCGTCGATGGGCATCGCGCTGCAGCGCACCGTGAAGTCGGTCGCGATCATGACCGCCGACAACGCGTTCGTGCTGGCTCTGGTGCGTGGCGATCATGTCGTCAACGAGATCAAGCTCGCGAAACTGGCCGCCATGGGCGACTACCGACTCGCGACCGAAGCGGAAATCATCGACCACCTCGGTTCGGAGCCAGGCTTCCTCGGCCCGGTCGCGCCGAAGAAAGCGATCCGCGTGATCGCCGACCGCAGCGTCGCCGCGATGTCCGACTTCGTGGTCGGTGCCAACGAACGCGGCTTCCATCTGGCCGGCGTCAACTGGGGCCGCGACCTGCCGGATCCGGAAGTCGCCGATATCCGCAACGTCGCCGAGGGCGATCCGTCGCCGGACGGCCACGGCGAACTCCGCATCGCCCGCGGCATCGAGGTCGGCCACGTGTTCCAGCTCGGCCAGAAGTACGCCGAGGCCATGGGTGCCACGGTCGCCGACGAGCAGCAGAAGGCCCGCGTCTGCTACATGGGCTGCTACGGCATCGGCGTCAGCCGCATCGTCGCCGCCGCGATCGAGCAGAACTTCGACGACAACGGCGTGATCTGGCCGGAACCGATGGCGCCGTGGCGCGTCGCCGTCTGCGTGATCAACCCGAAGAACGACGCCCAGGTCGCGGAAGCGGCGAACGCGCTGTACGCCGAGTTGGGCGCACGCGGGATCGATGCCGTACTCGACGATCGCGGCCTGCGTCCGGGCGCGATGTTCGCCGACATCGAGCTGATCGGAATCCCGCATCGCGTCGTCGTCAGCGAGCGTGGCCTGGCGGCCGGCACCTACGAATATCGCGCGCGGCGCGCAAGCGAGGCGGAACAGCTCGACCACGCCGGCTTGATCGCCAAGCTGGGCTGAAAAGCATCGCGGCCTCCGGGCCGCGATTCCAAAACCTTATTTGTCTTTCTTGCCGAACAGGCTGCCGATCTTCTGGAACAAGCCGCTCGGCGTATCCGACGGCTTGCCGCCCTGGGGCGGAATGGGCGCACCCACGGCAGCCTGTTGCCCGGTCACGGCTTTCTGCTGTCCGGTCACGGCCCTCGGGAACTCGCCGGTGATGGCCTTGAAGCTGCCGGTGATGCGATTGCCCTGCTGCGCCTTCTTCAGGCGCTCTTCTTCGGCCTTCTGCGCCTCGGAAATCTTCTGTTCCCACTCGCGTCGCGTCTGCTCCTGCTGCAGCTTAGAGCGCCAGGCCTCGCGGTTCTCGTCGGAGATCGATTCGCGCAGGATGTAGTTCTGCTGCAGCGCGATGTACTTGCCGATCGAGTCCATCAGGTCGTCGTTCAATTCGGCGATGCGCACCGTCTGCTTGCGCGTGCCGAAAGAGTCGAAATTGGTGAACTCCATCTTCAGCAGGTCGGAATTCATCTCGGCGGTGAACACGGCCGTCATCGGCACCTTGCCCCAGGCACGGAAATAGGCCTTGGTCAGGTCACCCTTTTCGTTCTTCTCGGCGCGCTCCATGGCCTCGAAGCCGTAACGGCGAAACAGTTCGATCATCGCCTCGATGCGGCTGGCGCCCTCGATCATGATGCTCGGCGACTGCGACGCATCGACGATGCCGGTGCAGGTCAGCGTGAAGGTGCGACCGTACATCGGCATCTGCGCCTGCACATTCATGTCGTTGTCGCACTTCGTCACGACCTCGCCATAGCCGGTGATCGCGTAACGACCCAGACGCGGCGACTTCAGGAAGTTCAGCGACTTCGTTAGGCGCGTCAGATAGTCGTAGAGGTTCTCCATCAGGGGCAACGTGGTGCCCTTGAAGAACTCGCGCTTCAGCTTGAGCACTTCTTCCTTGCTGTCGCGCTCTTTTTGCGCCTGTTGTTCGAGATCGTCGAGAAGACCCATGGCGATTCCGGTTCCTGATCTGGATGTGGCAGTTGTGAGGCACATTGTACGCGGGGTCAAGCATTCGCAAAGCATTCGGCAAGCAAGACCCGTGCGAACAACGGCCAGCCGGCGTGAATATTGGTCACGCCCAGGGCCTGTCCACCCAGCACTTTCGCCCGCCCCACTTGCGATTTGAACGATTTTCGCGATGATTGCAACCTCATCCGGAGAAAACCATGGCCATCGACATCAAGAAACTCTCGCAATCGCAACTCAATGACCTGATCCTGCGCGCCGAACGACGCAAGGAAGAAATCGCCGTGGAAGGCGTTCAAAAGGTGCGTGACCGCATCATGAAACTGCTCGCCGACGAGGGTTTCACGTTCGAGCAGGTCTTCGGCGGCAAACGCGGCCGCAGCAAGCCCAAGGGTGCCAAGGTCAAACCGAAATATCGAAACCCGGCCGACCCGTCGCAGACGTGGGCGGGGCGTGGCATCCGGCCGCGCTGGTTTGCCGACGCGCTGGCGGCCGGCAAGAAAGAAAAGGATTTGCTGATTCAATGATCCGCGCGGATCACGTCAAACCGGGCCGGCAACGCCGGCCTTCGGTTTTCCGGAATCCGGAAATCAAATCGACCGCCGCGGCGGCACCAGCAGATTGCCGAACAACAATCCCGCGACCAGCGCGATCAGAACGGCCAGCAACGAAAACGCGGTATCGAGACTGAGATACACGTCGCGCTCGAACGCAAAAAACAGGCTTCGAAAACCGACCGAACCCGGCACCAGCAGGATGATCCCGGGCACGCGCACCAAGGCGCCCGGGCGTTGCCGCCAACGTGCGTAAATGTTCGCCGCGCTGCCCGCCACCATGCCGCCGATGAAGACGCCGAATTCCGGCCCGGCCCAGGCCGATCCGTAGCGCGTCGCGAGATATCCCAGCCACGCCGACGCCATCACCAGCAGGTAGTCGCGTCGCGCCGCCTGGAACAGCACCGCGAAGGAATAGCTCGCGGCCACCAGGGCGAGCCATTCCGCCCACGGTGGCACCGGCAATCGTGTCACCGGCCCGGCCACCAGCCCGAAGGCATGGGCGAGCTGGACCCCGGCGATGGTCCCGAGCGACAACTTCAGCAAGATCGCGGCAGCGCCCATCAACCGCACCGTCCCGGCGACCAGGTGCTGGGTCGACAATTCGGTCACGGCCGTGGTCAAGGTCAGACCCGGCATCAGCACGATGATCGAAGCGATCAGCACGGTGCGCACGTTGAGCGGCTCGACCTGCGCCGCGATCCATGTCGTCAGGAACATCGCGACGAAGGCCGCGACGGCCTCGAACGAAGGCGCGAAATTGGGCCGCCGCGACGCGATCGTCGCCATCAGACCGATCAGCAGGCCGATCAGCGCGGATGCCAGGACATCGGCCCAACTGCCCTTGATCAGCGCGGCCACGGTGCCGCTGGCGATGCCGAAGCTCGCCACCTGCAACCATTCCGCACGCGGCGACAAACCCGGTCGGATCGCCTTCAGTTCGGCCAGGCCATCGGAAATCCCGAGTTCATTGTTGACGACGCGCTCGGCGATCGCGTCGACTTCGCACAGGCGCCGTAGGTTCACTTCGCCCGGATTCACGCGCAGGATCAGGGTGTGCTTCGGAAGCGCGTCCTCGCCCTCGTCCGGATCGGCGAAGGACAGCGTGATCGAGGTCGGCGTCGACAGGCCGGTCGTCGCGACGCGCAGGCGCTCGCTGACGCTGTTGATGGCCAGTTCCAGGCGCAGCGCCGAGGTGCCGTACTGATGCAGGCGCCGCGCCAGTTCCGCGATGAAGCGGATGCGGGTCGTGAATTCCGTGGATTCCATCCGCCGAGCGTAGCTGCGGATCGTCGTGCTTTCATTGCCCCCAAGCCGGTCGCGCCGGGATAATCTCGGGCATTGTTCAGCGAGGAAGTGTCATGAGCGAGCGCGAAATCATGCAGTACGACGTCTGCGTCGTCGGTGCGGGGCCGGCCGGTCTCGCGTTCGCGATCCGCCTGAAGCAGCTGAAGCCCGACACCAGCGTCTGCGTGATCGAGAAGGCCTCGGCGGTCGGCGCGCACATTCTCTCCGGCGCCGTGATCGAAACCGGCCCGCTCGACCAGTTGCTGCCGGACTGGCGCAAGGCGCCGCCGCCGATCTGCGTCGATGTCGCCTCCGACGAGTTCTACCTGCTCGGTCAGAAGAAGCAGTGGAAGCTGCCGCTGCCGCCTCAGATGAACAACCACGGCAACGTCATCGTCTCGCTGGGCGCCTTGTGCGCATGGCTGGCACCGCAGGCGGAAGCGCTCGGGGTCGAGATCTTCCCGGGTTTCGCCGCCAGCGAACCGGTGTTCGACGACAAGGGCGCGGTCTGTGGCGTGCGCATCGGCGACATGGGCGTGGCCAAGGACGGTTCGCACAAGCCGGGTTACACGCAGGGCATCGACATCCACGCGCCGATCACCGTGCTCGCCGAAGGCGTGCGCGGGCATCTGACCAAGCAACTGATCAAGCGCTACGAACTCGACAAGTACTGCGACCCGCAGACCTATTCGGTCGGCATGAAGGAGTTGTGGCAGGTGCCGGCCGGACGCGTGACGCCGGGCCGCATCATCCATACCTTCGGCTGGCCTTCGGACAATGCCACCTACGGCGGCAGCTTCATTTATCACCTCGATCAGGACCGCATCGCCATCGGCTACGTCTGCGGCCTCGATTACCAGGACCCGAAGTTGATGCCGTTCGAGCTGTTCCAGCAGCTCAAGCACCATCCGCTGATCCAGCCGATGCTGGAAGGCGGCACCATCCTGTCGGGTGGCGCGCGCGCGATCGCGGCGGGTGGCTTCCAGTCGCTGCCGCAAGTCGAGATGCCGGGCGCGATCCTGATCGGCGACACCGCCGGCACGCTCAACGTGCCGAAGATCAAGGGCACGCACCAGGCCATGCGCGGCGGCATCCTCGCCGCCGAACACATCGCGCGAACCAGCAGCGTGGCCGGTTTCGACACCGCGCTGCGCGCATCGCCCGTCGTCGCCGAACTGAAGAAAGTGCGCAACATCAAGCCCGGTTTCCACGGCGGCCTGTGGATGGGCATGATCAATGCCGGCTGGGAAACCGTGACCGCCGGCCTGTCGCCATGGACGCTGCGCAACCACGCCGACCACGCGCAACTGAAGCGCGTGAACGAGGTCGGCGCGATCGATCGCCACTGGGTCGATCGCACGCTGCCGCCGCGCGATCGCCTCGCCTCGGTCTATTTCGCGGCCACCGAACATGACGAAGACCAGCCGGTGCACCTGCGCGTCGCCGACACGAACATCTGCATCACCCGATGTGCCGAGGAATTCGCCAATCCGTGCACGAAGTTCTGTCCGGCCGGCGTTTACGAAATGGTCCAGGACGAAGCCGGCAAACGCCTGCAGATCAATGCCGCGAACTGCGTGCACTGCAAGACCTGCGACATCAAGGATCCCTACCAGATCATCACCTGGGTGACACCGGAAGGCGGCGCTGGACCGAACTACCAGAACCTGTGATTTCACGCCGGTGATTTCGCGTCGATGAACGGCGAGCGCCGTTCATCGGTCGGCCACGACAGCTTTGCCACACGGCGTTACGATTGCCCCGTCGCCAGGGGAATCGCACCATGCCGCATTCTGGACTTCGTACCGGCCTCGTGTTGGCCTTGTTCGCGGGCAGTGCCGTTGCCGGCGATGCGACCTGGACGAGCACCGGACCGCTCGGCGGCCGCGTCCATGAGATCGTGTTCGATCCGACCACGCCGTCGAAGGCCTATGCGACGACGCTGGGCGGCGTGTTCCGCTCGGTCGATGGCGGTGCCACGTGGACCGCGGCCGATGCCGGCATCGTCGCCGACACGATCTACCCGCTGCCGCTGATGCTCGACGCGGAACAGCCTGCCAAGCTGTACACCTTCGATTCCTGGGCGCGCATCTACCGCAGCGACAACAGCGGCACGAACTGGGTGATCCTGCCCGACACGTTGCCGAGCGACGTCCATCCCAGCACGCTCGTCGACAAGCCAGGACTGGCCTGCGTCCTGTTGCTCGGCACCGGCACGAATGCACCGGGTCGCGGCTCGATGCTGTTCAAGAGCACCGACTGCGGCCTGAGCCTCTTCCAGATCGGCGCTGGCCTGCCCGCGGATGTCGCCGTCGAGGCGATTGCCTTCGATCCGGCGGATGCCACCCACAACACGCTGCTGGTCGGCATCGCCGGCGACAGCAGCGCCGAAGGTGACGCGATCTGGATCAGCACCGATGGTGGCCTGAACTTCGTGGCCAGCACCTCGAACTTCTCGCCCGGCAGCGGCTATCGCGCGGCGGTCAATGCCCTGAGTTTCGGGACCAGCGGCCATGTCTGGGCCATCATCGACCATTATTCGGTGGCGCACAGCAGCGATGCCGGAGAGAACTGGACGATCGTTTCCGCAGCCCCGGGCTATGTCACCGTTGTTGCCGATCCGACCGTGCCGGCGCGCGCCTGGGCCGGCGGCACGAATCCGGATGATCAGGTCATCCGCATCGATTTCGACGGATCCTTGTATTCGACCACGACGTACAACGACGGGCTGACCGGCAATGCGAGTTATGTCCGGCTCGGTCGCGAAGTGCCCGCGGGCGTTGCCCGTCTGGCTTGGCGCGGCGGTGCGACGCCGCAGTTGTTCGCGACCACCGAAGGCTCCGGCGTCTTCGCGTTGACCGATGGCGGGACGCCGACTTGGAACCTGGTCGCCCAGTCGCCGGCCGGCGCCGCGATCCGAGCGCTGGCCCTTCATCCGATGCAACCGCAGACGCTGTGGGCCGGTCAGGCGACGTTCTCGATCTCGTCCCCGGCGCTGTTCCGATCGAATGACGGCGGCAGCACTTGGGCGCCCTCGAACAACGGCCTGGACGCCGCCGACATCCAGGCCATCGCGATCGATCCGACCACGACGACCACGGTCGCGACAACCACGCTTTATGCCGGTGGCCGCTCGACCAACAACATCAGCGACAACTTCAAGAACAACGGCATCTATCGCAGCGACGACGGCGGCACGACCTGGACCACGATCGACGGGGACATTCCCGCCATCACCAACCGCAATCTCGGCGCGGTGCGCGACATCGAGATCGATCCGAACGCCTGCGTGGCACCGCCCTGTGGCGCCGGCGAAGGACCTCTGACCCGTCTCTATGTCGCCGGGCACGGACGCAACCAGGCCGATGCCACGGCGGCCGACGACACCCATCGCCTGTTGCTCAGCAACGACCGCGGCGCCACCTGGATCGACCTCTCCGGCAATCCCGGCTTCCCGCGCAGCAATCGCGATGTCAGCTTGCGCCAGCGGGTGACGCCGACGGTCGTCGTCGTCGCTCCGGACGACCCGCAGGTCCTCTACGTCGGCACCGAGGCGGAGTTCTACGACTACGACAGCGGCGACTTGATCGATCTCGACCCGGCCCGCGAGAGCGGCCTGTTCAAGAGCACCGACGGCGGCGCGAACTGGACACGCGTCGCCGGCTTGCCGACGAAGATCGATACCGCGATTTATCCGAACGCCTCACTCGACGTCGTCGACCTGCTGATCGATCCGCGCGACAGCGACGTGCTCTGGATCGCGTTGCGCGATCTGTTTTCCTCGGGCACCTCGACAATTTACCGCAGCGACGACGGCGGTTCGACCTGGTCGAAATTCGACAGCGGCATCGCCGGCAGCCTGGAGCTGAACGACCTCGCCTTCGATCCGCAGAATCCGGACATCCTGTATGCCAGCGCCGGCGGCAACGGCGCCAATCCCGGCGCCGTCTATCGCGGCGTCGTTACGCTCGACGACGACGAAGTCGACATCCAATGGCTGTCGATCAGCATCGGCCTGCCCGCGGAATCGGCCTACACGATCGCGGTCGACCCGAACGACGCGAACCAGCTGCACGCCGGCACCGACACCGGCGTATTCAGCATCACCCGCCAACCTGACCAGGACGGCGACGGCATTCCCGACGCGATCGAGGATGCAGCGCCCGATGCCGGCGGCCTGCCCTTCGGTGATGGCAATGGCGATTTGACGCCGGATTCGGTGCAGCGGGATGTGGGGACGATCGGTGTGAGCATCCGACGGCCGTTCGGCACGCCTGCAACTGGAGCGGTCACGACCGAAGTGGTCTCGGCCACCGGTGACGTCGATTGCGTCGCCGGCATCCCGCAGACCGTTGATGTCCAGGCACTGAACCAGATCGACGTCGGACTTGATCCATCGGGCATCGAACAACAGCCGTACTACCGCCATGCCGATGGCATCAACGCCCTCGAGGTTCTCGGCTGCAGCAGCGGACGGATCCGCATTCGATTCCATGGTGCCGACTTCTCCGGGCCACAGTGGAGTTATCGCGTCTTTGCCCCGCTGGAATCCGGCAGTGCACAGGACATCGGCTGGTTCGACTTCAGCAACCAATCTGTGCGCGTCGACGTCGACACCTGGGAGGTCGATTTCACCGCCGATGCCTTCGGCAGCTATCGACCGGAAGTGGACAGCATCCGCTTCATCGGCGGCCCGGCCTGCCTCGATCCAACCCTGTTCATCGACAGTTTCGAAACCGCTCCGAGTCCATCGACCACCCAGTGCCCGACTGCTACGGAAGTCACCCCATGAATACTCGCTTCGCATTGGCCCTATCGATTCTCGCTGCCAGCTTCATCGTGTCGGCTGAACAGGGCTCTTGGAGCAGCAGCGGGCCTTATGGCGGCGACGTCTATCGACTCATTGTCGACCCCTCGGTTCCCGGCCGAATGTATGCGTCAGCTCGTGGCGGATTCTTCCGGAAAGCCGCCGCGAATCAGCCATGGCAGCAAGTCTCCGAGGGCCTGCTCGCTGCGCCCTCCATTGACGGCCCCTTGGTACTGGATCGGGAAGGAAACGAAAACCTTTACGCATTCGACACCGCGAGACGGCTTTATCGCTCAGAGACCATCACCGATCCCTATGCGCCGGCCGGTCAGCAGACGCGACTGGTGTGGACGCCGACCGGATTCGTCCTGCCCGAACAGTTTGCGCCCTATGAGATGGTGGAGTCTTCCACGATCAACGGCCACTTGTACCTTGCAGTGAGCTACCGGGTTCAGACCCCGACCGCGACGGGCGCATCGCTGTTGTGGCGAAGCACGGATCGCGGTGCGACCTTTGCGCCGGCCCCGAATCTGCCTGCCGACCGACTGGTACGTGCGATTGCCGTCGATCCGGCGAACCCCGATCACGTCTTGGCCGGATTGCAGTCCTATGCCTTGGCCGCACCCGGACCGGCCGAGCCTTCCATTTGGGAGAGCACGGATGGCGGTGCGAGTTTTGCCGCCTCCTACGCCGGGATTCCGGCAAGCACGACCTTCAATCCGATGGTGTACGACCTTGCATTTGGTCCTGGCGGACGGGCCTTTGCAGTGATCCAGTCCAAGATCCATGTCAATGACTTGAACGGTGCCAGCGGTGCATGGCAGGAGACGACCGGCGCATTGAACAACGCCGGCAGCAATTCCGGAGTGATCCGATACTGTGCGCGCGGCGAATATCTGGTGCCGCATCCGACGAATGCCGACGTGGTGTATTCGATTGGCTCGGGCATCAACCGCTGGACGATTCCAACGGGAGTCGCAACCCCGCCGATTGCGGCAACGATGGTCGAAGTCAACCAGGAATTGACGGCGAACCCGACACTCGTCGGCGAGAGCGGCATCAATGTTGGCAAGCCGTTGCTGTCGCAGGTCTGCATGTTCTCGCCTTCGTCGGGATATCCCGGCACGGCAGGCAGCCACCTGCTCGCCGCGACACTGGGCGCAGGGCTGATGCGCACCGCTTCGGTCGCCAACGAGACCTGGAGTCGAGGCACCATCAACGTCGGCCTCGGCGGCGTGAATATCCGGGCCGTCGCATTCAATCCGGCCGATACCAGCAATGTCCTCGCCGGCCTCGGCGACAATTTCTATGGCTCGCCCGGACTGTTCGGGAGCATCGACAACGGTGCAACCTGGACGGAGGATGCCAATGTCGGACTCAAGGCATCGAATGTTCGCTTCATCGGATTCGATCCGACCACCACGGGCAGCGGCCCGGCGGGCACGCTGGCTTACGCTGCGGGACGGACGCCCGCTTCGCCACCGTTCCTGAACGATGCCGGCTATCGCAGCGCCGGCATCTTCAAGGGTGCAGCCGGCGGGACTTCGTGGACTTCACTGAGCGGCAATTTGCCGACGCAAGGAAATCGCGACTATGTGCGCACCGTGCGCTGGATCGCGCTTGACCCCCGCTCCTGCGGTGCGATGCCGTTTCCGTCGGCGGGTCCACCGTGTCCGACCGGCGTCATTGGTGGACTCAAGCGACTCTATGCAACGGCAGACGGATACATCACGAGCACCGACTCGGATCCCGCGTTTCCGGGTCTTTACGTCGACGAGTTCACGCATCGACTGACGCGCAGCGACGATGGCGGGCAAACCTATGTCGCACTCGACACCGTCGTCGCCGGGTGGCCTCGCAGCCTGTACGTGACCACCGATACCGAAGAAAAGATGTATCAGCAACTCACTCCGTACTTGACGATGATCGACCCGGACAACTCGCAACGTCTGTTTGTACCGACGTTCACCACGATCGCGGACTTCGACTTGAATGATGCCTATTCGCCCGACATCGAAAGCGGCGTGTACTTCAGTGCAGATGGCGGCGCGACGTGGACGACGCGCAACAACGGTCTCCCGAAGCAACCGGGCTGGACCAATCTCACACAGGACATTCTGTCGTCCGTCATGCATCCGTTCACGGCCCAGATCATGTGGGTCACGACGATCGGATTTGACCGGGACACCAGCGCCCTGATCGAAGGCGGCGTCTACCGTACCGTTGACGGCGGTGCCAATTGGATTCGCGTTTCGACCGGATTGCCGCCTCGCGTCGATATCCGCGCCCTGATCCTCGATCCGGAAGACGCCGATCTGCAGAACCTCACGCCCGACAACCTGACGTTGTACGCCGCCAGCGGCGGTACAACGGTGGAACCCGGCGGTGTGTTCCGCAGTGACGACGGCGGCTTGAATTGGCGTTCGATCAGCGTCGGCCTGCCGGCCGCATCGGCAACGGCGCTGGCCGTCGATCCCGCCGACCGCCGGCGCCTGCTCGCAGGCACGGATTTCGGCGTCTGGGAGATCACCCAATTGACCGACTCGGATGGCGACGGCATTCCGAATGCGGTCGAGAATCAACCGAATGGCGGCGACGGAAACTTCGATGGCACCCCGGACAGCGCGCAACGCGATGTCGGCACGATCGGCGTGAGCATTCGCAGCCCGCAAGGTGGAGACGCGAATTCACCGACCACCAGCGATGTGATCCAGGCACTGTCGACGTCCACCGTGCCCGGTGGCTGCGAGCAGACCGAGGATGTCCAGTCCATTCCCTCGATCAACTTCGGACAGGATCTCGTCGGGGCCGGCAACCGTCGATTCTTCTATCCGCGCAATCTCTGGCGCATCCAGGTCAACGATTGCGCTCATGCGGTCGTCGACATCACCTATCACGGGGCCGACTTCGTCAATGAGTACGGATGGAGCTTCCGCTTTTTCGGACCGCAGGTTCCAGGTGACGATACGACGGTCGGATGGAAGCCGTTTGCCACACGCGCTGAACTTCTGACACCGACCGTGAAC
>DATMVT010000194.1:0-2881 GCA_035562895.1 Patescibacteria group bacterium
ACGGTGCTGGTGCTGGCCGGCGACATCGACGCGAAGACGGCGCGCGAGAAGGTCGAGCGATACTTCGGCGACATCCCCCCGGGCGGACCGCTGGCCAAGCGCGATGTGTGGGCGCCGAAAATGACGGCGCCGGCCCGCGACGAGATGCAGGACCGTGTCGCGCAGACGCGCATCATGCGTGCTTGGGTGGCGCCGCATTCGGTGTCGCGCGCGTCCGACGAACTCAACCTCTTCGCGCGCGTGCTCGGTCAGGGCAAGACCTCGCGCCTGTTCCAGCGCCTGGTGCTGAAGGACCAGCTGGTCAGCAGCGTCGCCTCGTTCCAGTACGGACTCGAGATCGCCGGTCTGTTCATGATCCAGGCGGATCTCAAGCCGGGTGTGGATGCGGCCAAGGTCGAAGCGATCATCGAGGAAGAGCTGGCCAGGCTCGTTGCCGAGGGCCCGACGGCGGAAGAACTCAAGCGTGCGCGCGTGGCGATCGAGGCGGGCGTGATCCGGGGGGCCGAACGCATCGGCGGCTTCGGCGGCAAGGCCGACCTGCTCGCCGAATGCGTGACTTATGCCAAGGATCCGGCGTGCTACAAGACCTCGCTCGCGAACATGGCGGCTGCAACGCCGGCCAGCATTCGCGCGGTCGCCCTGGAATGGCTGACGCCCAACCACTACACGCTGACGGTCACGCCGTTCGCGCAGGCCAAGGCCGCGGAAACGGGGGTCGATCGCAGCAAGGGCGTGCCCGAGACGGCGCAGTTTCCCGACCTGGTGTTCCCGAAGCTGCAGCGCGGCATGCTGAAGAACGGCATCGAAGTGGTGCTCGCCGAGCGCCACGAAGTGCCGGTGGTGCAGGTCCGCATGTTGTTCGACGCCGGTTATGCCGCCGACCAGGGGCGCAAGCTCGGCACCGCCAGCTTCGCGATGAACATGCTCGACGAAGGCACGAAGACGCGCGACGCCACCGCGATCGCGGCACGTTCCGAAGAGCTCGGGGCCCAGGTGGGCGTGTTCAACTCGCTCGACTTCTCCGGTGCCACGTTGTCGGCGCTGAAGAGCGAATTGCCGGCCTCGCTGGCCTTGTTCGCCGACGTGGTGCGCAATCCGAAGTTCGACGCCGCCGAGATGGATCGCGTGAAGGGCCAGTGGCTCGCACAGATCGCGCAGGAGAAGACCAGCCCGAACGCGCTTGGCATGCGCGTGCTGCCACCTTTGCTTTACGGCGAAGGCCATGCCTATGCGATTCCGCTCACCGGTTCGGGCACCGAAGCCTCGATCCAGTCGCTGACGCCCGCGGACCTCGCCGCCTTCCACGCCGATTACGTGCGCGCCAACAACGCCCGCATCATCGTCGTCGGCGATACCACGCTGGCCGAAGTGACGGCCGAGCTGGATCGCGTGTTCGGCGACTGGATGTCGGACAAGAAGCTGCGCCCGGCGAAGAACATCGCCGAGGTGACGGTGCCGACGCAGCCGCGCGTGTTCCTCATCGACAAGCCGAATGCCGAGCAGTCGGTCATCCTCGCCGGGCGCGTGATTCCGTCGTCCAAGGCCGAAGACCGTCTGGTCACGCAGACCGCGAATTCGGTGTTCGGTGGCGAGTTCACCGCGCGCATCAACATGAACCTGCGCGAGGACAAGCATTGGGCCTATGGCGCCTATTCCTTCGCGAACGGCGCATTGGGCCAGCGTCCGCTGATGGCTTCGGCCGGCGTGCAGACCGACAAGACCATCGAGTCGCTGAAGGAACTGCTGCGCGAGTTCGCCGAATACAGCAGCACGCGTCCGCCCAGCGCCGAGGAGATCGCGAAGATCAAGACCGGCGACGTGCGCAGCCTGCCGGGTTCCTACGAGACCGCGGCCGCCGTGGCCGGCGCGATCACCGACATCGTCTTCTACGGTCGTCCGGACGACTACGTGCAGACGCTGAAGGCGACCATCGAGGCGCAGCGCGATCAGGACATCGCCGCCGCGGCGCAGAAGTACTTCAAGCCGGAGGCGCTGACCTGGGTCATCGTCGGTGACTTGTCGAAGATCGAAGCCGGCGTGCGCGCCCTCAACATCGGCGACGTGAAGGTCCTCGACGCCGACGGCAAGGCGATTCGCTGATCGTCACGACCGTCGTACCGGCCAGGTGCCGGTGCGACGGTCGCCGTCACTGACTCGCCGCGTCGATTTCCTTGCTGCGGCGAGCTGCGTCGTCAGCCATCTGGTCTTCCAAGTTGCGCGCCTTCTTCAAGGCGTCGCCTTGGGCATCGAGCACGGTGCCCTTGAGCGGGTTGCCCTTGGGGTCGGCGCGTTCGGCCTGGACGGCGGGATCGACCGGCGGCGCTTCGGTGCTGCAGCCGATCAATCCGCAGGTCACGGCGAAGGTGAAGGCGAACATGCGCATGGCGGTGCCTCGGCAGCGATAATGCGGCCATCGTAGCGGGAGGACGCAACGGGTGAACGCACGCTGGCGGCTGGACGGAAAAATTGCGCTGATCACCGGTTCAAGCAAGGGTATTGGCTTGGCCACGGCGCGTGAACTGGCGATGCTCGGGGCCGACGTGCTGATGGTGGCGCGTGACGGCGAGACGCTCGAAGCGCGCCGCGCCGAAATCGAGGCGCTCTATCCGAAGCAGCGCGCGCTCGCCTTCGCGGCCGACCTCGCCGAAGCCGAACAGCGCCTCGACCTCTTCGACTGGATCAACGATCTCGGCCGCGGGCTCGACATCGTCGTCAACAACGTCGGCGGCAACAGTACGCGCGCGACCATCGACTACGCGCTCGACGAAGTCCGTCGCATCTTCGAACTGAACGTCATGACCGCGTTCGAGGTATGTCGTCTGGCCCAGCCGCTGCTGTTGCGCCACGGCGGTGGCAGCGTCGTCAACGTCGGTTCGGTGTC
>DATMVT010000195.1:0-3590 GCA_035562895.1 Patescibacteria group bacterium
CAGCTCGCCGCGCAAATCACCGCCGAACATGGCAAGACCCATTCCGATGCGCTCGGTGAGGTCGCGCGCGGACTCGAAGTCGTCGAGTTCGCGAGCGGCATCCCGCAGTTGCTGAAAGGCGAATTCACCGAAAACGTTGGCGGCGGCATCGACGCGCACTCGATGCGTCAGCCGCTCGGCGTCGTCGCGGGCGTCACCCCGTTCAACTTCCCGGCGATGGTGCCGTTGTGGATGGCGCCGGTCGCGATCGCCTGCGGCAACTGCTTCATCCTGAAGCCGTCCGAGCGCGACCCGTCTTCGTCACTGCTGCTGGCTGACTGGTTCAAGCAGGCCGGCCTGCCCGACGGCGTCTTCAACGTGGTGCACGGCGACAAGGTCGCGGTCGACGCGATCCTCGCGCACCCCGACATCAAGGCAGTCAGTTTCGTCGGATCGACCCCGATCGCGAAATACATCTACGAGACCGGCGCGCATCACGGCAAGCGCGTGCAGGCCCTGGGCGGCGCCAAGAACCACATGCTGGTGATGCCCGATGCCGACATGGACCAGGTGGCCGATGCACTGATGGGTGCGGGCTACGGCTCTGCCGGCGAGCGCTGCATGGCGATCTCGGTGGCGGTCGCGGTGGGCGATGCGACGGCCGACGCGTTGGTCGCGAATCTGGCGCCGCGCGTGCGTGCACTGAAGATCGGCGACGGCATGACGCCGGGCATGGACATGGGGCCGCTGGTCACGAAGGAGCATCGTGCGCGCGTCAAGGGATACGTCGATCTCGGCGTGCAGGAAGGTGCGGTGCTGCTCGTCGACGGTCGCGATCATGTCGTGGCTGGTGCCGAGAACGGCTACTTCCTCGGCGGTTGCCTGTTCGATCGCGTGACGGCTTCGATGCGCATCTACCGGGAAGAGATCTTCGGGCCGGTGCTGTGCGTCCTGCGCGCCGACAGTTACGAGCAGGCACTGCAGCTGATCAACGATCACGAGTATGGCAATGGCACCGCGATCTTCACCCGCGATGGCGATGCCGCGCGCGACTTCGTGCAACGCGTGCAGGTCGGCATGGTCGGGGTGAACGTGCCGATCCCGGTGCCGGCCGCGTTTCATTCCTTCGGTGGCTGGAAGAACTCGTTGTTCGGAGATCAGCACGTCTACGGCCCCGAAGGCGTGCGCTTCTACACCAGGCTCAAGGCCGTCGCGACGCGCTGGCCGACCAGCATCCGCGCCGGCGCACAGTTCGTGATGCCGACGAATTCGTAAGCGATCGATTGACTCTCATTGCGGAGGCCTGCCATGAACGCCCAACTCAAGCCTGTCCTGTCCACCGAGCTGCGCATCGACGGCCAGCGCCTGTGGGATTCGCTGATGGAGATGGCGAAGATCGGCGCAACGCCAAAGGGTGGTGTCTGCCGCCTCGCGTTGACCGACCTCGACCGGGACGGGCGTGACCTGTTCGTGCATTGGTGCAAGCAGGCCGGTTGCACGATCAGCGTCGACCGCATGGGCAACGTGTTCGCGCGTCGCGCCGGGCGTGACGACACGCTGACGCCGGTCGTGACCGGTTCGCACGCGGATTCTCAGCCCACCGGCGGCAAGTTCGATGGCATCTACGGCGTGCTCGGCGGACTCGAGGTGATTCGCTCGCTGAACGATCACGGCATCGAGACCGACCGGCCGATCGAAGTCGTGATCTGGACCAACGAGGAAGGCTCCCGCTTCGCGCCGGCGATGGTCGCATCCGGTGTGTTCGCCGGCGTGTTCACGCTCGACTACGGCCTGTCGCGCACCGACGTGAATGGGTTGACGATGGGCCAGGAACTGGAACGCATCGGCTATGCCGGCGACCAGCCGATGGGCAAGCCCATCCACGCCGCATTCGAACTGCACATCGAACAAGGTCCGATCCTCGAAGCCGAAGGCAAGACCATCGGCGTGGTCACGCACGCGCAGGGGCAGCGCTGGTACGAAGTCGAATACATCGGCCAGGAAAGCCATGCCGGCCCGACGCCGATGCCGCGCCGCAAGGATGCACTGCTCGCGGCGGCGCGCGTGATCGACCTGGTCAACCGCATCGGCCACGAACATGCGCCGTTCGCCTGCGCGACCGTGGGCATGATCCAGAACTACCCGAACTCGCGCAACGTGATCCCGGGCCGCGTGTTCCACACCATCGACATCCGTCATCCCGACGATGCCGTGCTTGCCGAGATGGACCGCAAGGTGCGTGACGGCGTGGCGCGCATCGCCGCGGAGACCAAGGTCGAGATCGGCCGCTTCGAACAGATTTTCTATTACAAGCCGGTCACCTTCGACGCCGACTGTGTCGCCTCGGTGCGTGCCGGTGCCGAGCGCTTCGGCTATTCGCACCGCGACATGGTGTCAGGCGCCGGCCACGATGCCTGCTATCTCGCGCAAGTCGCACCCACGTCGATGATCTTCGTGCCCTGCGTCGACGGCATCAGCCACAACGAAATCGAGGACGCCACGCCGGCGTGGATCGAAGCCGGCGGCAACATCCTGCTGCACGCCATGCTGGGGCGTTCGGGACGCTGATCGTCAAGGCTGGCGACGCAGCACGACCCCGGGCACCGCCGACAGATCCTCGGGAAGCGGTCCGCTGGCAAGTCGCAGCGGCGTCTCGTGGTGCACGCCGATGGCGCGGTCGCGGCCTTCGCGCTTGGCCATGAGCATGGCGCGGTCGGCGATCTGCAGCAGGGTGGCGATGTCCGCGTCCTGCCACGGTGCGGCGAGCCAGCCGACGGATACGCTGAGTCGCAAGTCATCGACGCCGTCGATGCGGATGTGCCGAGTCGCCTCGAGGCCGCGATGCACCAGTCCTGCGGTCGCTTGCTCGTCGCCCAGGCTGACGATCAGGAATTCTTCGCCGCCCCAGCGCACGAGCGTGTCCGAGGGGGCGAGCACCGCTCGCCAGGCCTGCGCGATCGCGATCAGGGCGCGATCGCCGACATCATGGCCGTGGCGGTCGTTGACCGATTTGAAGTGGTCGGCATCGATCAGCACCAACGCGAAGTCCTGGCCGGCGGCGGCGCGCGCCTGCAATTGCGGCATCACGTTGCGATGGAAGTAGCGGCGATTGCGCGTGCGGGTGAGGACGTCGGTATCGGCAGCCTCGGCGAGTTCGCGATTGCTGCGCTCGATTTCCGCGTGCTGCGCGCGCAGGAGCTGTTCGCTGCGACGCTTGACCAGCATGCGGCTGGCCAGGGCCAGCACCAGCAGCACGAAGGTGCCGAGCGCCACGGCCAGCAGCCAGCGGATCGAGCGTTGCTGTCGCGCCTGCGCCTCCAGCAGGTCGATGCGTTGCGTCTGCGCGGCCAACTCGGCCTCGTGCTGCCGGGCGGCATAAGCGGCTTCGGTACGCGCGATCTCGCGGCGCACTTCGCTGTCGCGGATATCGCTGATCAAGGCCGTGGCCTCGTGCATCAGGGCATAGGCACCGGCGTGCTGGCCCTGGGTCGACAGATCGCCCGCAAGGTCGGTCAATGCGTTCAACACGATCGACTTGCGTCCCTGCAAGCGCGCCTGATCGAGCGCGATGCGGCCATGGATGATCGCCTGCGCCAGTTCACCCTGCGAGC
>DATMVT010000196.1:0-10358 GCA_035562895.1 Patescibacteria group bacterium
CTTCGGCCGAGACCGCGAACGAGAAGATCCGGCTGGCGCCGCCGCAGGCGATGTTTCGCGACAGCATCACGTTGCAGCAGTTCGTCAGCGGCACGTTGCGTTTCGTGTTGTTGCACGAGATCGGGCATGGCTTCGTCGACCTGTACGATATTCCGGTGCTCGGTCGCGAGGAGGACGCAGCGGATCGCTTCGCGACCTGGTGGATGGCGCCCGATGGCGAAGGCCAGGACGGCACCGATGCGATCGCGGCGATGGAGTGGTGGCTGGCCTCGGCCAAGACCAGCGGCCTGAGTCGCGAACAGCTGGCGTGGTGGGACGAACACGGCATCGACGAACAGCGCGGCTTCCAGATCGCCTGCCTGCTCTACGGCAGCGACCCGGAAACGATGGGCCCGCTTGCCGGCCGCCTCGGCCTGCCCGCCGAACGTCGCGACTCCTGCGTGCCGGAAGCGCAGGAAAACGCGGCCTCGTGGTCGGCCTTCCTGCGCGGCCGCACATCGACGCTCACGCACCAGCTCGACGGTTTCATCGTGCCGAAGAACTATGTCGACGCCGAATCGGCCGACACCGTCGATGCCGCCAAGCTCGTGCGCGACATGAAGCTGCTCGAAGAGCTCTCGGACATGCTCGGCCAGTTCAAATTTCCCGAAGGCAGCGTGATGGTGCGCCTGTACGCGCAGGACTGCGGCATGGCGAATGCGTACTGGGACCCGAACGACAAGAACATCGTGCTCTGCCACGAACTCGTCAACCACATCGCGAACGTGGGCTACGCCGCCGGATTCCGCTGAGCCGACGACAGCGCCGCCAACGCCTCGTGCAAACCCGCGGCATCGAGCGGTTTGCGCAGGAAGCCGTCGAATCCGGCCGCGCGCGCCTCGGCCTCGGTGTTCGCCTCGCTGCGCGCGGTGATCGCGAGTGCCGGCACGCGCCGACCGATGCGCTGGCGCAGCAAGGGCAGCAACTGCAGCCCGTTCATGCCGGGCAGATCGAGATCGCTGACGATCACCGCGATGCCGGCCTCGGCATGATGCAGCGCATGCATCGCCTGATCGGCTTCGCGCACCGCCACACCCGTCGCGCGCAACCAGGTCGCGATCACCTCGCGCGTCGCGGCGTCGTCTTCGACCAGCAACACGATGCCCGCCGCCGCATCGGCCGTTCGCGACGCCGGCGCGATGCCGGCAGCGTCCGGCAGCACGACTTCCGGCAACGGCAAGCGCACTGAGAACACGCTGCCGACGCCGGGTTCCGAGCGCAGCCGCACATCGCCGCCCATCAATTGCGCGAGCTGGTGCACGATCGACAGGCCGAGCCCGCTGCCACCGAGACCGGCGCCGAAACTGGTCTGCGAAAAGCGCTGGAACAGGCGCGCGCATTCGTCGGGCGTCATGCCCGGACCGGTGTCCGCCACCTCGATGCGGACGGCGCCGTCCTCGCGCCGCGCGCGCAACTCGATGCGACCGCGCGCGGTGAACTTGAGGGCGTTGTTGGCGAGGTTCAGCACGATCTGGCGCAGACGCACCGGATCGACCTCGACCACGGCCGGCAGGTCGGCGGCGAGATCGAGTTCGCAAGCGAGTCCCTTGCGTCGTGCCAGCGGCGCGAAGCCGTCGAACACCTCGCGCAACAGCGCCGCAAGCGGCGTCGGCTTCGCGTGCAGGCCGAGCTTGCCGGCCTCGGCGCGCGACAGATCGAGCAGGTCGTTCACGAGGTGCAGCAGGTGGCGGCCGGACTGCTGCACGGTGTCGAGGTAGTGACGCTGCTTCTCGTCGAGCGGCGTCGCGGCGAGCAGTTCGGCCATGCCGAGCACGCCGGTCATCGGCGTGCGGATTTCATGACCGACCGTGGCCAGGAACTCGCTCTTGGCGGCACTGGCCGACTCGGCGTGACGACGCCGTTCCTCGGCCAGCACCATCGCATGACGGGCCTCCAGGCGCCTGCGGTTCGCGCGCCACGACAGCATCAAGGCGAGCGCGGCGAGCGCGGCATAACCGGCATACGCCCAGGCGCTGGCCCACCACGGCGGCGCGACGACGATGCGTGTCGTCAGCGGCGCCGGCGCGGACTGTCCCCGCGCATTCGCCGCCTGCACCTGCACGCGATAATCGCCGGCGGGCAGACGCGCGATCAGGCGCTCGCCGCTGGCACCGGCGTCGACCCAATCGGCATCGAATCCGTCGATGCGGAAACGGTAACGATGCTCGTCCGGCTCGATGAACGACAACAGCCGTGCACCGATCGCGAGTTCGTGGTCGCGCGGACCGAACGTCAAGGCCGACCGTGCCGGATGCAGGACGCCGGGGGCCTCGTCGCGCAGGTAGCGCAGCGGCGCCCAGCGCAAGGGCAGCACCACGGCGGCAGGCGCCATCGTCACGTCGGCGGCGAGGCGAAGCAGGCCTTCGCCGACCACGAACACGAGATCCTCGCCCTGACGCACGGCGCTCGGGATCGTCTCGAACTGGATCGCCGGCAGACCGTCGGCGCGCGTGACCGGACGGATCCGTTCCCGCTGCGGATCGATCGTCCACAGGCCGCGCGGATTGGTCATCCACACCTGGCCGCGGGTGTCCGCGACCAGGGTCGCGGCTTCGGCGATCGGCAAGCCATCGGCCTCGACCAGCGTCCACGCCACCGACCAGACGCCCTCGCGCCGCGTCAGCAGGCGCAGATGCCCCAGTTGATGCACGAGCAGTCGATCGGCGGCGAGGAACACGAAGGCATGCACGCGCTCCCTCGGCAGCACGTCGAGGGCCACGAACGCGCTGGCGTCATCGCGCAGGCCGCGCAGACCGGTCGCGTCGGCGATCCAGACCCGGCCCTCGGGGTCGGTCGCGATCTGTTCGAAGTCGTCGTTGTCGATGCCGTGCGCGCCGGCGCGCCACACCGTGTTGCGGCCATCCGGAGCGCGGATGTTCAAGCCCGCGGTCAGGGCGCCCATCCACAAGCGGCCATCGCGCGACTGCGTCAGGACTTCCGGCGGTCCGGCAGCCCAGGGCTCGCCCGCACGCAGGCCGTCGTCGAGAACATCGCGCTCGGGATCGAAGCGCAGCACGCCATCCCGGTTCGGCAACCACAACACGCCCTCGGCATCGCACCAGACGCTGCTGTGTCGGCGCTTGGACAGCGTCCCGGCGTGCGCCGCCGAGCGCCAGCGGCGGACTTCGTGGTCGGGTGCGACCCGCGTCAGTTCGCCGCTGCGCACCAGCATCCACAGGCTGTCGTCGGGACAACGCGCAATGCCGCTGCGCCAGCCGGTCGCGGGCGACGTCGGATCGACCGGATCATGGCGATGCACCTGGAACCGCGCCCAGTCCGGACGCAGATAGGCCACCCCGTGCGCGCCGGTACCCAGCCACAGGCCACCCTCGTGATCGCGCATCAGGTCGCGGATGTCGGGATCGGGCAACGCGTTCGCGACCGCCGCACGCGGCTTGATCCAGTCACTGCCGCCGTCCGCGCGAAGGCGCAACAGGCCACCGCGCGCCGCGACCCAGACGCTGCCGTCGCTGCCGTCCGCAACCCCGTCGACCATGCCCGCGCCTTCGGGCAAGGGCACGCGCACCAGCGTGTCGGCATCGCGGTCGCGGCGGAACAAGGCGCCGTTGACGCCGACCCAGAGCCGGCCGTCGCGTCCGCCCTGGACGCTGTTGACGATCGGCAACTCGGCGACCTTGCGCACCGGACCGGGCGCGTCGGCATCCGCGGCATCGATGCGCCACAGTGCATCGAGCGTGCCGACCCAGAGCGTGCCGGCCTCGTCGACCGTCATGTCCATGACCGTGGCCGTGCGCAATGCGGCATCGATCGCGGTCAGGCGGTCGAGCGCGACCGGCGCGGCGTCGCCCGCGCGCAGCCGCACCAGTCCTTGCGCATAGGTCCCGACGTAGAGCGCACCGCCCGGCGTCTCGGCCAGCGCGAACACGTCGCCGCCGCGCAGGCCATCGCCCCGCTCGTCCGGGGAAAACCGCTTGAACCGCGTCGCGTCGCTGTCGTCGAGCATCGCGAAGCCGGTGCTCTCGCAGCCCGCCCAGATGCGTCCGTCGCGGGTCGCCAGCACCGTCTGCACGTCGTTGCAGGGCAGCGAGTCGGCCTGGTCGGGCGCGTTGCGGAACACCACGAAACCACGCCCGTCGAAACGCGCCAGGCCGTCGCGGGTGGCGATCCAGACATAGCCGTTGCGGTCCTGCGCCAGGTCCATCACGGTCATCGACGGCAAGCCGTCGCCGACGCCGTAAGCGCGGAACGTCGGCGCGATCCGGTCGGCCGAGACCGCACCGGACATCCACAACCCGAGCATCGCAATCACGAGGCGCATGGCCCGACGATGCCAGCCGCTTGCAGATTCGCCAAGAGGCATTGCGATCGCGGCCGATGGCGACGCGGCGCATCCGTGGCAGAGTGCGCATCATGGACTTCCGCCTCCCCGCCCTCGTCGCATTCGCATTCGCCGCGCCCGCATTCGCGGCCGAGACCTATCGCTTCGACCCCGTGCATTCGCAGGTGCAGTTCCGCGTCGACCACCTCGGCTTCAGCGAATCCGAGGGCGAGTTCCACGATCTGCGCGGCGAGTTCCGTTTCGACCGCGACGACTGGGCGAAGTCGTCCTGCGACGTGCACATCGGCGTCGCCTCGCTGGACATGGACGACGAGGCCTGGAACCGCAAGATGCTGGCACGCGACTGGTTCGACGTCGCACGGTTTCCGGAGATGCGTTTCCGCTGCCTCGAGGTCGAACGCCTCGACGACCGACGCGGCCGGATCACCGGCGAACTGACCTTGCGCGGCATCACCCGCCCGGTCACGCTGGACCTGCAGTTCAACCGCGCCGGCGTCCACAAGTATTCGCTGAAGTACAGCGCCGGCTTCATGGCCACCACGACGATCCGCCGCAGCGACTTCGGCATGGCCAGGTTCCTGCCCGACATCGGCGACCGCATCGACATCCGCCTCGACATCGAAGGCCAACGCGAAGGAGCGAAACGTGAGCGCAAGAAGTGACGTCACGCGCTGGGGCAGCGTCGCCAAGTTCTTCCACTGGACCATCGCCCTGCTGGTGATCGGCCTGCTCATCGGCGGCCTGACCATGACCGACATGAAAGTGTCGCCGGACAAGTTCAAGCTGTATGCGCTGCACAAGTCCGTCGGCATCACCGTGCTGGTGCTGATGCTGCTGCGCTTCGCCTGGCGCGGTATCGATCCGCGCCCGCAGGACGTCGCCGGCATGGCGCCGTGGGTCGCGTTCGCGGCGCATGCGGTGCATCGCCTGCTCTATGTCGCCCTGATCGCGATGCCGATCTCGGGCTGGGTCTACAACTCGGCGTCGAATTTCCCGCTGCAGTGGTTCGGCCTCGTGCAATTGCCGGCGATCGTCGCGCCGGACAAGGAACTCAAGGCGCTGGCGAACGGCGTGCACGAAGCGCTGGCCTGGACCATCATCGCGCTGTTGCTCGTGCATGTCGCCGGCGCGCTGAAACACCATCTGATCGACCGCGATGACACGCTGCGGCGCATGCTGCCCTTCGCCAAGCCGCGCGCGGAAGCGACGCTCGCCAACACCACGAACCCGACCACGGACACGCCATGATCCTGCGCACGCTCGCCCTCTTCGCCCTGCTCGCCTCGACTTCCGCGCATGCCGCGGAATACACCATGCGCGCCGGCACACTCACGTTTTCCGGCCAGCAACAGGGCGAGACTTTCGAAGGCCGTTTCGACACGTTCACGCCGACCATCCGTTTCGACGCGAGCACGCTGGCCACCAGCCAGCTCGATGTCGGCATCGATCTCGCCAGCGCCGACACGCAGAACAGCGAGCGCGACGACACCCTCAAGGGTTCGGACTTCTTCGCGATCGCCGACTTTCCGAAGGCGCGCTTCGTCACCACCGCGATGCGCGCGATCGACGCCACGCACTTCGAGGCCGATGCGACGCTGACGATCCGCGACAAGTCCGTCGCGCTCAAGTTTCCGTTCACCTTCGAAGCGAATGCCGATGGCGCGCGCCTGAAAGCCACGGTGACGCTCGACCGCCTCGCGTTCGACCTCGGCACCGGCGACTGGGCCGACGAGAGCATGATCGGACGCCAGGTCGAAGTGAACGTCGACCTGAGCCTGGTCAAGCAGTAAGGAAGGCGCGCAGCTTCACCGCATCGAACGGCCAGCGCAGTTCGCGGCCGTCGGCGCGCCGCAGCACCGGCACATGCCAGCCGTAGGCGGATTCGAGTGCGTCGTCGTCGTCGACATAGCGCGTGTCGGTCGGATCGACCGCGAGATCGTGCAGCATCTGCGCCGCCATGTCGCACAACGAGCAGCGTTCGCGACGGATGAATTCGAATGCCTGCACGGTGCCTCATGTTGAATCGCGCGGCGCGCGGCGCTCCTACATAATACCGACCCTTCCGCATGGAGCCGCGCCATGGGCGTCAGTGTCTTCGACCTGTTCAAGATCGGCATCGGACCGTCGAGTTCGCACACGGTCGGCCCGATGCGCGCCGCCGCGCGCTTCGTCGATCGCTGGCTGATCGAATCGGGACAGATCGCGCGTTGCGTGCGCGTGCGCGCCGAAGTGTTCGGATCGTTGGCACTGACCGGTCGTGGCCACGGCACCGACAAGGCGGTGCTGATGGGCCTCGAAGGGCATCTGCCGAACCGCATCGACCCGGACCTGATCCCGGCCGCGCTCGAACGCATCCGCGCCGGCAAGCGCCTCCGGCTGCACGGCACGCACGAGATCGACTTCGACGAGAAGCGCGACCTGATCATGAACAAGCGCCAGAAGTTGCCGTTCCACACCAATGGCATGCGCTTCGCCGCCTATGACGCCGACGGCCGCGAGATCGCCACGCGCGATTACTACTCGGTCGGCGGCGGTTTCGTCGTGAACCAGGACGAAGCCGCCGAGGACCGCATCGTCGCCGACGAGACCGAACTGCCCTACCCGTTCCATTCCGGCGACCAGTTGCTGGCGCAGTGCGCGACCCACGGACTGAGCATCGCGCAGCTGATCTTCGCGAACGAACAGGCCTGGCGCAGCAGCGCCGAGATCGATGCCGGCCTCGACGAGATCTGGGCGGCGATGCAAGCCTGCGTCACGCGCGGCATCCGCACGACGATCGCGACCCTGCCGGGCGGACTCCACGTGACGCGACGTGCGCCGGCCCTGCATGCCGAGTTGTCGTCGAAACCCGAAGCGGCGATGCGCGATCCGCTGACCGTGCTCGACTGGGTGAACCTGTACGCCCTCGCGGTGAACGAGGAGAACGCCGCCGGCGGTCGCGTCGTCACCGCGCCGACCAATGGTGCGGCCGGCATCATTCCCGCGGTGCTGCACTACTACGATCGTTTCTGCCCGGGCGCGAACCTTGCCGGCGTGCGCACCTTTCTACTGACCGCCGCCGCGATCGGCATCCTGTACAAGGAAAACGCCTCGATCTCGGGGGCCGAAGTCGGTTGCCAGGGTGAAGTCGGCGTCGCCTGCTCGATGGCGGCCGCCGGGTTGATGGCCGCGCTCGGCGGCACCCCGGGTCAGATCGAGAACGCCGCCGAGATCGGCATGGAACACAACCTCGGCCTGACCTGCGACCCGATCGGCGGCCTGGTGCAGATTCCCTGCATCGAACGCAACGCCATGGGCGCGGTCAAGGCGATCAATGCGGCACGCATGGCCGTCCGCGGCGACGGCAAGCACAAGGTCAGCCTCGACAAGGTCATCAAGACCATGCGCGACACTGGCCGCGACATGCAGGACAAGTACAAGGAAACCTCGCGCGGCGGCCTCGCCGTCAACGTCATCGAGTGCTAGTCGGATTCGATACGCCGTGCGGGACGTGGCCGGTGGCGACGTGTTCGCGCGCCGAATCGGCATTGCGCGCGGAATCGTCGAAAAAAATGTCGGCGCCGAAGGTCTTCAGGAACGGCCCCTTGTCGCGACCGCCGAGGAACAGCGCTTCGTCGATGCGCACGCCCCATTCGCGCAGGGTCAGGATCACGCGCTTGTGCGCGGGTGCCGAGCGCGCGGTGACGAGCGCGGTGCGGATCGGGCTTTGACCGAACGGGAACGCCGACTGGATGCGATGCAACTGGTCGAGGAAAGCGCGAAACGGACCGCCGCCCATCGGCTTCGCCGCGTGCTCGATCTCGTTGTCGTGGAAGGCCTGCAGGCCCTGCTCCTGCGAAATGCGCTCGGACTCGTCGGAGAAGATCACGGCGTCGCCGTCGAAGGCGATGCGCAGTTGTTCCGAGTGCCAGTCCGGCGCCTTCGACGGCAGGATCGTCGCGGCGGCGACGCCGGCTTCGAGTGCGCTGCGCACGTCGTCATGGTGCGCCGACAGGAACAGTTGCGCACCGAACGGTTGCACGTAGGGCCAGGTCGGTGCGCCGTTGGTGAACGCGGCGCGCACGATCTCCAGTCCGTAGTGCTCGATCGCATTGAAGATGCGCAGGCCGGTGTCGGACGAATTGCGCGACAACAGGATCACTTCGATGCGCGGCGTGTCCGCCGACAGGCGGTTGATGCGCAGCAGCTTCTCGACCAGCGGAAAGGCAATGCCCGGCGCCAGCAATTCGTCCTCGCGCGCCATCTGGTAGGCACGATAGGCATCGAGGCCGTCGCGCTCGAACAGGGCATGACTCTCGCCGAGATCGAACAGCGCCCGCGAACTGATCGCGACGGTCAAACGATTCTCAGCGGTCGATTCCCGGGTCATTCGAAGCCGTTGTTCATCAGTCGGGCCGTGGCAACGGCCTTCATCGCATCAATCCGACCCATCCCGAACACGGCGTTTGGCACTGCAGCGCCGGAGAAGGCGCCGCACGATTGTGCACTGGTCATTCCGAGTGCCGTATTCATGATGATGCGCTTCACCGCCAACGGATCGCGTCGCAATGAAGGATCGGCACTCATGACTAGCGCCGCCAACCCGGCGACGTGCGGGCCGGCCATGCTGGTACCGGTCATCGTCGTGTATCCGGTCCCCGGGATCGATGAACATACTGACGAACCTGGGGCCGAGACATCCGGCTTCAGCAGGTTGCGGCCGGCGCGCGTCACTGGCCCACGACTCGACGAACCCGCGATCGCATCACTGCTGGTCGTGTTGCCGACGCCGAACGCATTTTCGCTCATTGCCGGTGGTGCGTTCACCGTCGAGCACGCTGACCCCGAATTGCCTGCGGATGCGACAACTAGGATCCCGGCCGCCGTCAAGTTGTCGATCACCGTATCGAACTGGTCGAGGTCATCATCGTCGCAGTCCTCCCCCTCGGCCGTGGTCGCGCAGCCCCAGGAATTGTTGATCACGTGCGGCGACATCGCCGGATCCGGGTTCTGCCCGTTCAGATCAGTCGGCGCGAGGAACCAGTTGAAGCACTCGATATAGGTGGAAGCAAATCCGTATCCCTCTTCCATGTTTCGGCAGCCGATCCACTTCGCATCCGGCGCCACGCCGACGATGCGATTGCCGCCATTGAATCCGACCATGGTGCCCATCGTGTGCGTTCCGTGACTACCGTCGTCGCAAGGCGCAAGCAAGTTGTAGCCGCAAGAGTTTGCGCCGGTGCTGCCCGGATGGTCGCCGTGGATGGCATCGTGCCAGTTGTAATTGTGGCTGGCAGCCGCGCCATTCCAGCCGCGATACTGCGGCTGTAAGGCAGGATGATCCCAGTCGTAACCAGTGTCCTGCCCCGCGACGACCACGCCGGCACCTCGAACTCCATAAGTGCTCCACACCGTCGGCGCACCGATCTTGGTCAATCCCCAGGTTGGATTGCCGTCGCCGCTGCAAGCATCTTTCGCCAGCGACTGTTCGACGGGCAAGGCTTTCATCGGCGCGTCGAAATGGAGTTTCGCGACATCGTCACGCGCCGCGAGTTCGGCGATCTGCTGCGCATCCAGCGTCGCCACGATGCGGTCAATGACGACGAAATCGCGATGCGCGATAGCACGTTCGTCGAGCCATCGCACCAGCGCACGCTGGTTGCGCTTCGCGGTTGCTGCCAGCGCTGCATGGATCGCAGTGGGACGCTGCTCCGGCGGCGTGGCTGCGGACAATGCAAGCGTATCGACATGCTGTTTTGCGAACGCCGTGGGTTCGATCAGCACCTGCACCTGCGCAGCAGCTTTTGCGCGAAAGGCGGCGTCGATGCGCGCATCGACTTTCGCACGCCAGTCGCCGGCACTGGTCGTGGCCGACAGCGCGAGCATCAGGGCCGCCAGCAGCGGGCGTCGTTCAATACGCAAATTGCTCATCGAGAATCCGTTGCTCAAGATTGTGTTCGGGGTCGAACAGCAGCGTGACGGTGCGCGTCGGCGATTCGCGGACCGTCACTTCGACGATGTCGCGGACCTCGTTCGCGTC
>DATMVT010000197.1:0-15476 GCA_035562895.1 Patescibacteria group bacterium
CGTTACCAGCGCATGTGCGGCAAGCGCACGCTGTGGCAACTCGGCACCGACCACGCCGGCATCGCTACCGAGATGGTCGTCAGCCGCCTGCTCGAACGCGAAGGCCAGACCCGCAACGCGCTCGGGCGCGAGAAATTCCTCGAAAAAGTCTGGGAGTGGAAGGAGTTTTCGGGCAACACGATCACGCGCCAGATGCGCCGTCTCGGCACCTCGCCCGACTGGACGCGCGAGCGCTTCACGATGGACGCCGGCCTCTCCGAGGCCGTGCTCGAAGTCTTCGTGCGCCTGCACGAGGACGGGCTGATCTATCGCGGCAAGCGTCTCGTGAACTGGGACCCGGTGCTGCTCACCGCGATCTCGGACCTCGAAGTGGTCAGCGAGGAAGAAAGCGGCAAGCTGTGGTCGATCGCGTATCCGCTGGCCGACGGATCGGGCCAGCTCGTGGTCGCGACCACGCGCCCGGAAACGCTGCTCGGCGACGTCGCCGTCGCGGTGCATCCGGAAGATGAGCGCTACGCGCACCTGATCGGCCAGACGCTGAAGCTGCCGTTGACCGAGCGCGAGATTCCGATCATCGCCGACGCCTACGTCGACAAGGATTTCGGCACCGGCTGCGTCAAGATCACGCCGGCGCATGACTTCAACGACTACGAGATCGGCAAGCGTCACGCGCTGCCGATGATCAACATTTTCACGCCCACCGCGACCATCAACGACGCGGCGCCCATGAAATATCGCGGGTTGGATCGTTACGTCGCGCGCAAGGCCGTGCTCGCGGATCTGACCGAAGCCGGCTTGCTGGTCGAGGAAAAGCCGCACAAGCTGCAGGTGCCGCGCGGCGATCGCACCGGGCAGGTGATCGAGCCCTACCTGACCTACCAGTGGTTCGTGAAGATGGACGGGCTCGCGGCACGCGGTCTCGAGCTGGTCGAGAACGGCAGCGTCGAGTTCGTGCCCGAGAACTGGATCAACACCTATCGCCACTGGCTCGGCAACATCCAGGACTGGTGCATCTCGCGGCAGCTCTGGTGGGGCCATCGCATTCCCGCATGGTATGGCGCGGGCGGCGAAATCTTCGTCGCGCGCGACGAGGCCAGTGCGAAGGCGCAGGCCGAAGCCGCGGGTTATCGCGGTGCGCTGACGCGCGACGACGACGTGCTGGAGACCTGGTTCTCCTCGGCGCTGTGGTCGCATTCGACGCTCGGCTGGCCCGATGCCGACACGATGAAGCAGTACGGCTTCGACAGCTTCCTGCCGACCTCGGTGCTGGTCACCGGCTTCGACATCATCTTCTTCTGGGTCGCCCGGATGATCATGATGACCGACCACTTCACCGGCCAGGTACCGTTCAAGCACGTCTACATCACCGGGCTGGTGCGCGACCGCGACGGCAACAAGATGTCCAAGTCGAAGGGCAACGTGCTCGATCCGCTCGATCTGATCGACGGCATTTCGCTGGCCGACCTGATCGCAAAGCGCACGTCGGGCCTGATGCAGCCCAAGGATGCACCCAAGATCGAGGCGGCGACACGCAAGGAATTTCCGGAGGGCATCGCCGCCGTCGGCGCCGACGCGTTGCGCTTCACGTTCGCATCGCTCGCCTCGCATGGCCGCGACATCAAGTTCGATTTCAACCGTTGCGAAGGCTACAAGAACTTCTGCAACAAGCTCTGGAACGCCGCGCGCTTCGTCTTGATGAACACCGAGTCGTTCGTCGTGCCGGCAGGTGCCCCGGTTGCGAAGACCGAGCCGGAGCGCTGGATCCTGTCGCGCCTGGCGGCAACGATCGGCGAAGTGCACCAGCACCTCGCCGACTACCGCTTCGACCTGGCCTCGCAGGCGCTGTACGAATTCACCTGGAACGAATACTGCGACTGGTTTCTCGAACTCGCCAAGCCGGCGCTGGCGGGCGACGACGTCGATGCCGCGAACTCGACCCGCCACACCCTGCTGTTCGTGCTCGAGAGCGTGCTGCGCGCGCTGCATCCGCTGATTCCGTTCGTCACCGAAGAGATCTGGCAGCATGTGTCGCCGAAGCTCGGCATCGCCGGCGGCCAGTTCATCGCGACCCAGCGTTATCCGCAGGCGAGCGACATCGCCGTCGATCCGGCCGCGACCGCCGAAGTGCAATGGCTCAAGGACGTGCTGATGGGCGTGCGCCGCATTCGCGGCGAAATGAACATCTCGCCCGGCAAGGTCATTCCGATGCTGTTCGCCGGCGGCGACGCCGATGACGCGCGCCGCGTCGCGAAGTTCGCGGCACAGGTCAACTTCCTCGCGCGTGCCGATTCGCCGCGTTTCGTCGCCGCGGGAGAAGACGAGCCGGCGGCCGCGACCGCCATCGTCGGCAGCCTGCGCGTCCTGATCCCGCTCGCCGGTTTGATCGATCTCGATGCCGAGAAGAAGCGCCTCGATCGCGAGATCGCGCGCGTCGAGGGCGAGATCAAGAAGTGCCAGGGCAAACTCGCCAGCGAGACCTTCGTCGCAAATGCGCCGGCGGCCGTGGTCGAGCAGGAACGCGCACGTCTTGTCGACTGGAACGTGCAGTTGCAGGGTCTGCAGATCCAGCGCGCCAAGCTCGGCTGATCGATCTTGTCCGCATCGCACTGGCGCCGACTCTGGATCTCCGAGCCGAATCTCGGCTCAGATGAACGCTGGTCTGAAGCGTTTCAATGGGGCGCCGTGGGCGTTGGGCTGGTCGGTGTCGTGGTCATCAAGCTGCGGATCGAGTCGTTGTGGCTGGCCTATGCCATCAGTGCGGCGATGGCTGGTGCAATGTTCTGGCTCGGGTTGCATCTGGACTTGCGCCCATTGCTGGCTGCTCGTCGCGCCACGATGACGCGCGAGATGCGCGAGGCGGACGACAACAAGTGCAAGCGCTTGGCCCAACTCCTGCTCGTGCTGGCCCTGAGCTTGTTGCCCGCGATCGCGGTAGCGATCGTCGTACTCAAGAGCGACCCGCGCACGTGCGAGACCTGGTTCGGGCAGCCGCTGGCAGTGGTCATGTTCGTCGCCACGATTGCGTTCAACATCGGCGGGTGCTTGGTACTTGCCGGAGCGACATTTCGAACCTTTATTCATGCCGTCAGCCACGAGGAATGGCCGCCGCCTGGATACCGCGGTGTCCGTCCGTGGCCTGTGCTTCGCGGTCGTGCATTGTCGCTGCTGCGCATCGGCGCACCGCTTGCTTGCGTCGCAGCGATTGCTTGCGCAGTCTTTTCGCTCTGGTCGGCCGAAGCCATGTGGGCGATGGGCGAGGCGAATGGCCGTCTGAATTGTCCGTGATGATCAACTCATTCCGGCGAAATTCGGTTCGATCAATTCGATGGCCATGACCAGCGCGTCCTCGCGGCCGTTCTTGGCGGGGTAATAGCGCGGACGCCGGCCGATCTCGTTGAAGCCGAGGTCGTGGTAGAGCGCGATCGCGCGCGGGTTGCTCGGGCGCACCTCCAGGAACACGCGCTCGCAGCGGTGCCAGCGCGCGAGGTCGAGCAGGCGCTTCATCAGGCGGCGACCGTAGCCGTTGCCCTGCTCGGCCGGGTCGATGCAGACGTTGAGCACATGGCCTTCGTTGGCGGCGACCGAGAGCACGAAGTAGCCGACGATCTCGGCATTCGTCGCCAACACGAAACAGCCATAGCCGGCGCGCAGGCAATCCTTGAAGATGCCGATCGTCCACGGAAACTCGTAGGCGCGGACTTCGATGCGCGCAACCTCCTCGAGGTCGGCCTCGGTCATCGCCCGCACCTGTGCCGAGAGATCGAACGCGGCGACCATGTCAGGACGATTGCAGGCTGCGCCGCAGCCGCCGGATCGACTGCCAGAGCGCGCGCTTCGCGGTCACGTTGCCGCGCAACGCCGGCAGTGCCGGGGCCTCGATCAAGTGCGTGCCTTCGATCACCGAAAGGCGACGGCCGAGCACGAGCACGGTGTCCGGCCAGCGCGCGGGCGTGTCGCTCGCGTCGAGGCGCTGGTGCGGCGGCAACAGTCGGCAGATCGCCTCCAGCAGGCGCACGTCGCGTGGGTCGGGAACGCGCGGCGCTTCGACGAAGACCAGCACCTGCGGCGCCCGGGCGTCGAGTCCGAGTTCGTCGATCATCGAGGGTCGGGCAGCCGGACGGGATGTGGCCTGGCGTTCCCGTGTCGGCGGGTCCGTCACCATTGGCCGTGCTTCGGCAAGACGCGTGCTGACCGGGGTGGCCGAGACGTCCGCTTCGATCACGACCGCCGCCGTGCCGCGACGCACGTATCGCTCGATGCCGATCAGGTCGAGCAGGCGGTCGCGTTCCTTGGCGTCGAGTCGCATCGGCATGTTCATGGCGCCGGCAACGCGGTCCAGTCGGACCAGAACGCGGCATGACACTGGTCGATCGCGCGCGCAAACGCACGCACGCTCGACTGCACGGTGTCGGTGTCCGCCGGGACCTCGGCAGCATAAGTCCTGAGCAGCAGCGGCGCCGATTGCGCATCGCGCTCGACGCGCAGTTCCAGGCGCACGCGCGCGCTCCATCCGCGATCGGTGCGCACGCGCTCGAACTGCTCGATGCTGCCGCCGATCCGCAAGGCCGGCAGCGCCGCCGGCAATCGATGCGTGACCAGATCGGCGGCGTGGCGTGCGCGCAAGTCGGCGATCAGGCGACGCTGCAGCAGGATGCTCGGCGGCTCGTCCCAGAGTTGGTAGTGATAGGCCTTGATGCTGCCCTCGTCGCCGAGCGCGTACAGCATCGACTGGTCGTTGTAGACGCCGTTCGCGCGGAACGGCTCGACGACGATCGGCAGCGACGAATGCGGTGCTTCCGCGGTGTAGGCGCCCGTCGTGACCGGCGGCATGCGGAAATAGGACTGGTCCGGCACCGCGGGTGCACTGCAGCCGCCAAGCGCCGCGATCAACGCAAGCAGGAGCAGGGCGCGCATCATTCTTCCTCGACCTTGACCTTGTCGGCCGGTGGCGTGAACAGCAGGCGGTTCGGGTTCTTGCGGATTTCGCGCGTGAACTCGTTGACGTTGCGGCTGGCCGAGTCCAGGTTCTGGGCGATGCCGTCGACGCGTTGCGCCAGCGCACCGGTGATCTGCGCGAGATCGGCGATGGCGTCCTTGAGGGCCGGACGATTTTCGCTGACCACGGCATGGGCCTCGACCATCAGGGCATCGAGCTTCTGCTGCGTCTGGCGCAGTTCGGCAGACAGTTCGCGGGCATTGTCGGCCGTCGTGGCGAGGCCTTCCAGCGTATTCGCGACGTGCGCGCGGTTCTGCGGCGACAGCACGTCGTTCATCGCCGCCGAGGCCTGGTTCAATCGGGCCAGCAGCGACTTCGCGTCGGCCACCAGTACTGGCGTCGCTTCCGCGAGCTCGCCGCCGATGCGGTCGACGTTCTGTTGCAGCGACGCCACCAGCGGGCGGATGCGTTCGCGGCTGAGCGCGGTGACCTCGCCGGCGAGTTCGTTCATCGCGGCAATCAAGTCACCGCCGCCCTGCGATTTCATCTCCGCACCGGGCTTGAGCATCGTCGTCGATTCGCCCTCGCTGATCGCGACCGAGATGTCCGCAAGCAGTCCGGTGGAAGCGAGCTTCGCGATCGAGTCGTCGGGGATCGGCCAGTCGCCGCGGATCGCGAGGTCGATGCGATATTGCGTGCGACCGGACTTGCGTTCCGGGGTGATGCCGTTGACGTGGCCGACGCGAAAGCCTTCGTAGTAGACCGGCGCGCCGTAGGCCAGGCCGGTGACGTTGGCATAGCGCGCGACATAGCTGCTCTCCCCGGTGCGCGTGCCGGTGATGCGCAGCATGGTGAACAAGAGCAACGCGATGGCCACGAGGACCACGGCGCCGACCACGGTGTAATTGACGGTATCGCGCTTCATCCGGGCATTATGCCGGGCGCGGCGGCATGTGACGAAGGTCATCGCAGGCCGGTGACTTCCGGCACTCAGTCCGTACGCCATCGAACTGCGACGCTGGCACGGTGGGATGGGCGTCGGCTGGCGCGTCCGCACCGGGCGTGTCTGACGGGCTGCCCGAGGCGGAACTGTTACCCTAGGCGTCTTTCCCTTTCCGGATTTGCGACATGAACCTGGACATCGAACGCACCCGATTCAACATGGTCGAGCAACAGGTGCGGCCTTGGGATGTGGTCGACCTGCGCGTGCTCGATGTGCTCGGGCGCCTGCGCCGCGAGGATTTCGTGCCCGAGGCCAGCCGCGCGCTGGCGTTTGCCGACGTCGAACTGCCGATCGGACAGGGCGAATGCATGATGAAGCCGGTGCTGGAAGGCCGGCTGCTGCAGGCGCTGTCCGTGCAGGAAGGCGACAGCGTGCTCGAGATCGGGACCGGTTCCGGCTTCGTGACGGCCTGTCTCGCGGCGCTGTCGCGCGACGTGACCAGCGTGGAGATCCACGCCGATCTCGCCGCAGCGGCCGAAGCGAAGCTGGTTCGCGCCGGCATCGCGAACACGCGGGTGCAAGTCGCGGACGCCTTGAAAGGCTTCGCGCCGGACCGCAGTTTCGATGTCATCGCCGTGACCGGTGCGGTCCATCGCGAGCCGCAACCCTGGCGCAATTGGCTGGCGATCGGCGGACGCATGTTCCTGATCCGCGGCGAATCCCCCGCGATGGAAGCGGTGCTGGTCACGCGCATCGGCGCGAACGATTACCGCGAACTGGGTCTGTTCGAGACGGACTTGCCGTATCTGAAACACGCCGCGCCGCCCAAGCGCTTCGTGCTGTAAGCCCCCCTTTCACAAGGATCGAGGAATTTCCCATGGCCCAACGATTCATCCTCCGCTTGAGCGCACTGGCGCTGGCGATGTCCGGCTCTGCCTTCGCGGCCGACTTGATGGAGGTCTACGACAAGGCGCGTGCCGGCGACCCGCAGTTCGCAGCCGCGGAGGCGGTCCGTCTTTCCGCCGAACAAGGCGTTCCGCTGGCGCGTTCGGCGCTGTTGCCGCAATTGACGGCGGGCTGGACCAAGAACCGCTCGGAATCCGAGGGCACGATCTTCTCGGAAGACTTGAATCGCGACGTGACGTTCAGTTCGACCAGTCGCAATACCAACAAGAACCTGCAGTTGAGCCAGTCGATCTACGATCATGGCAACTACATGAACCTGCGTGCCGCCAAGGCCCAGGCCGCGCGCGGCGGTGCCGACTACGACGCCGCGTCCGACGCGCTTCTGGTGCGTGTCGCCGATGCCTATTTCGGGGTGTTGACCGCGCAGACCAACCTGACTTCGGCCGAGGCCGAGGAGAAGGCGGTCGGCCGCCAGTTGGAGCAGGCCGAGCAGCGGTTCGAAGTGGGCCTGACCGCCATCACCGACGTTCACGAAGCACGTGCCCGCCACGACGGTGCCCGCGCGGCCGTGATCCTCGCCCGCAACACCCTCGACGACGCCTTCGAAGGCCTGATCGAACTGACCGGCACGGAAGTCGAAGCGGTCAGTCCGCTCAAGGAAGACATCGAATTGTCGCGACCGCAGCCCGACAACCTGGACCAGTGGGTGGACACCGCGATCGCGAGCAATCCTGGGCTCTCGGCCCTGCAGCAGTTGGTCGAAGCCGCCAATTACTCGGCCAAGTCCGCCTGGTCCGATCACCTGCCTTCGCTTGGGCTGTCGGGTTCCTACGGCGAGACCGACTCCGGTGGCGACATCGGTCCGTTCTCGGCGCGCGATCCGAAAAGCAATTCGGTGACCTTGAACCTCAGCGTCCCGATCTTTTCCGGCGGCGCCACCAATGCCCGCTACAAGCAGGCCTTGTACGAGCGCGACGCGGCCCAGGATCGCCTGGAGCAGCAGCGTCGCGCGATCGTGCGGCAGACTCGCGGTGCGTTCCGCGGCGTCGCGGCCGGCATCAGCGAAGTCGAAGCTCGAAAGCAGGCCCTGGTGTCGGCCAAGAGCGCGCTGGAAGCGACCGAGGCCGGCTTCGAGGTCGGTACCCGCACCATCGTCGACGTGTTGCTCAGCCAGCAGCAGCAGTTCGCCGCGGAACGCGAGTATGCCCGTGCCCGGCACAACTACATCCTCGCGAACCTGAGGTTGAAGCAGGCCGCCGGTACCATCGACGTGACCGATCTCAAGGCCGTCAACGCGATGCTGCAATAAGTCTCATCGAGAGTCGAGACTCTACGGGCGCCTTCGGGCGCCCGTTTCGTTTGCGGGGTTGCGGATCCGGCCGAGCGCGATCTCCGCCACTGGTCCGCCCCGGATTGCCGCTTGTCGGGACCGAGTCTTTATGGGTCGATCCGAGTTTGCGAATTGTTGCAGTCGTGACACAATGTCAAAAGTCGGACGAAGACCCGACCAGAAACCGTCCGATTCCATGCAATTCCCGAGCCGGCAGCAAATGCCGCGGGAGCCATTTTTTTCCGCGGCGTTGGGGCGCCCGAGTCCATGAATTCTCGCAATCACAATCTGGGTGTGACCCTGATCGAACTGATCGTCGCGATTGCCGTGCTCGGCATCGCCGTATCGCTGGCCGCACCGAGCTTTTCCGAGACGATGCGCAATCAGCGCCTGTCCTCGCGCAGTTTCGCGCTGCAGGAAGACTTGGCCTATGCCCGTGCCGAAGCGGTCAAGTTGCAGGGCAACGTCGCATTGGCTGCAAAGAGCGGCAATCTCAGCAATGGCTGGGTGGTGTTCGAAGACACCGATGCCGACGAAGTCCTCGACCGCAGCGAACGCACCCTGCGTGAAGAAGGCGAAATGGGTGGCGGCTACACGATGACTGCGGCCACCGGTACCGGCAATCCCAAGGCCGGCGTGGGTTTTGATCGGCGCGGTTCACTGGTCGGTCGCGGCACCATGGCGGTGCTGATCTGCGCCCCGAACTGGCGCGCCGACAAGGACAACGAATTCGCCCGGAACCTGCGCATCGCCAGCAATGGCCGTGCCGAGTCGGCCAAGGGCAAGGGCGCACATCGTGGCCTGAGTTGCGGCTGAGGACCACGCCGATGCGACGCGTCATGGCCGGATTCACCCTGATCGAAGCGCTGATCGCGCTGCTCGTGCTGACCATCGGCCTGCTCGGTGCCGCCGGCATGCTGCTGACCTCGGTACGCAACAGCCACAATTCCTACCTGCGCTCGCAGGCGAGCTTCATCGCCGATTCGCTGGTCGAGCGCATGCGCGCGAATCCGATGGCGATCTGGGGCGGTCAATACAACGGTGTATTGAATTCCTCGACACCGGCCGCGCCTACGTGCGGCGCCAGCGGTTGCACGCCGGCGCAAGTGGCCGGTTTCGACCGCGCCGCGATCGCACGCCAGGTCGCGCAACACTTGCCGCTCGGCACGGGTCGTGTCACCTGCGCCACCACGGGTGCCGCACCGGTGCGCAACTTCGGGATCTCGCCGGTCAACGGCCAGTGCACCATCACCATGAGCTGGAATGAGAAGCGCGACGTCGATGCCGCCGGCTTCAGCGGCACCCAGTCGTTTCAACTGGTGGTGCAGCCATGAGTCGGCTTCAGCACCGCGGTTTCACCCTGATCGAGCTGATGATCGGCATGACGCTCGGCCTGTTCGTCGTCGGCGGCGTGGTGGCGATGTTCCTGACCTCGAGCAGCACCGCGATGAACCAGCAGCGCCTGTCGCAGGTGCTCGAGAATGGCCGCTACGGCGCGCAGATCCTGGCCGACGAACTGCGCAAGACCGGGACGCAGTACTGCGCCTCTTACGCGAACGCCTTGCCGGCCGCGAGCGGCGTCAACCTGCTGCGTGCGCCACTGATCCGAGTGTCCAGCACCAGCACGCTGCAAAAATGGATGCCGACACCGCCGACACCGGCGAAGCCGTACCTGCTCGATCCGGGCCGGTTCGTGCGGGGTCATGATTGCGATGCCGCCGGAACTTGCCGACCGGCGCTGGCCACGGCAGCCAATGACATCAACGTCGTGCCGGATTCCGGCACTGCGACCGGAAATCGCGTCCTCGGCACCGACGTCCTCACGATCCGCTACCTTGCAACCGATGGCGTGTCGATCGCCGCCAATGCCGGTGGTGCCACCGAGATCGACGTCGGCCGCGCCGTCACTGCCGAACCGCTGAACTTCAGCGATGGCCAGATGGGCATGATCGCGAACTGCGCCTCGGCCGAGATCTTCGCCGTCGGGACCAATGGCACGAAGCTGCGCCATCGCACCGACGAGGGCAATCTGGTCGGCACGCTCGGCGACGCCTACACCGTCGCCGGCGATGCACGCATCTTCAATTTCAGTCGCGACTTCCGTTCGGTGTCCTACTTCGTCGGTTTGCGCGAGGACACCCTCAATCCGGGACAGCTGATCTCGTCGCTGTTCCGCATCGAGAACGGCGAAGCCGCCGAGGAACTCATCGAAGGCGTCGAGCGCTTCGACGTCACCTACGTGGTCGTCGATGGTCGCGGCGGCACGCACTACCTCAATGCGAACCAGGTCGCGACGAATCCTTCGGCGCTGACCTGTCCGCCGGTGTCGATGACGCCGCCGCCGGGTGATCCGGGCTGCCTCTGGCGTGGCGTCCAGGCGGTCGATGTGTCGATGCTGGTGGTATCGACGCGCAGTGGTCCGCGCGGCGACGAAGCCTTCCGTTATTCCCCCGATGGCGACGCCGTGCAGAGCTACGCGGTCAACGCGACGCTTCCCTCCGGCTTGCCCGCCGGCAACCGCCTGCGCCGCGAATTCCGCGTCTATGCCGGCTTCCGCAACCTGAGTCGCTGAGCCCATGAACACGCCCTTGTCTCCCCGAATTTGGCCATCGCGACAGCGCGGTGCCGCCTTGCTGATCGGACTGATCTTCCTGGTCGTCACCACGGTCATCGCCGTGGTCGCGATGGGCTCGACCGTCCTGCAGGAACGCATGACCGGCGGGCAGCGCAATGACTCGCTGGCCCAGCAGGGCGCCGAGAGCGCATTGCGCGGCGCCGAACTCGCGCTGTGGAATGCCTATATCAACAGCGACGGCCGTGACGCCCCGACCGGGACCCTCGCCGCCGAGCCGCTGAGCAGCGATGCGAAGACGTTTCGCACGAACAGTGGCTGGGTCAGCGCCGGTGCCGCGTACGGCTTGATCGACTACGACGCGATCGCGCTCACCGCAGGCAGCGGCCGTCTCGACCGCGATCCGCGATTCATCATCGAACGTCTCCCGGGCACGGGTTGCCTCGAAGCACACTGCGGTGGTGGCGGTTCCGGCAGCGGTGCGGTCGGCATGACCGACTATTTCCGGGTCACGGCACGCAGCACCGGCGGCGATGCACGGGTGATCCGCAGCAATGAAAGCGTCTACGCGATGGGCCATTGAAGGAGCGCGCCATGAAACGCAACCTGACATCCTGGATTGTTCTTGCCTGTTCGCTGGGCGTTGGTGGACTGGCCGCGCAGACGCTCGATCTGTCGAAGCCGCCGCTGTTCCTGAACGGTGCCGTCGACCCGAACCTGATGGTCACTTTCGACGATTCCGGTTCGATGGGCTTCGGCTTCACGCCGGACAACGTCGACAACGGCGGTTCGAGAAATTGCGCCTGGCGTTACAAACGCTACTACTCGGCCGCCTACAACAAGCAGTACTACAACCCTGCGATCGTCTATCCGCCGCCGCTCAAGCATGACGGCAGCGCGCTCGCGAACCAGAGCTTCGGCAGTGCCAGCGTCAACGGATTCAACAGTGCGGCGTCGACGATCGATCTCGGCAGCGCCTATTTCGTGTCTTGGTGGGAAGGCCACAAGGGGCCACGCATCGCCTATTCCAAGTCGGGGACCGATGTCGACTGCGGGCAGGGTGACGACGACGACAAGTCCTACAAGTTTCCGACCGGCTCGGCCAGTGCGTTCTATTGCACCTTGAATGCCGGCGCGCCGAACCTGACCGACGACAGTTCCTACACGTGTGCGGCACCGACGGCGGCCGAGCAGACCAATTTCGCGAACTGGTTTTCCTATTACCGTTTCCGTGGCAATGCGCTGAAGGCTTCGGTGTCGCGTTCATTCGGTGCACTGGGCGAAGACCTGCGCGTCGCCTGGCAGAACATGAACAAGAATCACCTCGCCAGCGACACCGACATCGGCAGCTTCGAGGGCACGCGGCGCGAGAACTTCTTCAAGTGGCTGTATTCATCGCCGCTGAGCGGTGCGACGCCGACGCTGGACTCGGTCGTGCGCGCCGGCGACTTCTTCTCGCGCTCCGGCAAGAGTGCACTCAACCCGTACTGGGACACCACGCGCGAACGCGAGTTGATGTGCCGTCAGAATTTCCACGTGCTGGTCACCGATGGCTACTGGAATCAATCGGAGCATCCAAGTGCTTCGACGCCGGGAGCAAGTTCGATCCTGAATTCGCGGACCTTGCCGGACGGGCGTGCGTATGTCGCCGGCAGTTCCGGAACGGGTGCGCATTCGGCTTACATCTGGAACGAGGAAAAGCGCTTGAAGGGGTGCAGCGACGATCGCGTCTGCACGCCGTCCTATTCGGATCTGGCGTTCCACTATTGGGCCACCGACCTGCGCACCGACTTGGACGACAAGGTTCCGGCCTTCCTTCCGAACCGAAGCACGGGCGTCACCGGTGGCGTGGTCGATACGACTTCCGTGGCCGACCTGCGCACGATTCCCGAGATCTACTGGAATCCGGAAAACGATCCTGCCACCTGGCAGCATGTGGTGCAGTATTTCATCGGGTTCGGCGTCGATGGACGACTCGCCTACACCGACGCGAACTACACCGGACTGCGCAAGGGCACGGTCAAGTGGCCGTATCCGCGCAACAACGACGCCGCCGGCGTGGACGACTCCTGGCATGGCGCACTCGCGAGTCGCGGCAAGTATTTCGGCGCATCCGACCCGACCCAGGTGGCGGACGCACTCAGCGACATCCTGAGCAGCATCGTCCAGCGCAAGGGCACCAGTACCGCCGTGGCGGTGTCGACCGGCATCATCCGGTCCGGCACGCTGGCTTACCAGACGCAGTTCGACTCCACCGACTGGTCCGGCAGCGTGATCGCGCGTGCGGTCGATGCCAACCAGAACTTCGGTGCGCCGATCTGGGACGCCGGCTGCCTGCTGACCGGTGGCGACTGCCTGACCACGGCACAAACCGGATTGACCGCACCGAACTGGGACACCGGGCGCCAGATCCTGACCTCGAAGGCGCCGACCGGCAGCGCCGGCGCGGCGTTCCGCTTCAGCAACCTGTCGACGGATCAGCAGGCGGCACTGAACGACAATCCCGCCACCTTGGTCTTCGACAGTGACGGCAAGGCAGCCGAGCGACTGAACTACCTGCGTGGCGAACGCACGCGCGAACGCAGTCGCGGCGGCAGCTTCCGCAATCGCAATTCGTTGTTCGGCGCGGTCGTGCACTCCGCCGCCATCGTGATCGGTGCGCCCGCGAAGGACGAATACGACGACACCCTGTGGCCGGCGGGTTCGCCCGAGGCGCGCGCAGCGATCCAATACAAGGATTTCGCGGCTGCCAACCAGAATCGCGCCACGACGGTGTTCGTCGGGGCCAACGACGGCATGTTGCACGCGCTCGACGCGCGTACCGGCGTCGAACGCTTCGCCTACGTCCCGCATGCCACCTATGCGAGCCTGGGCAAGCTGACCGACCCGATGTACCAGTTCGAACCCACCGTCGACAATGCGGTGACGGTGCGCGACGTCTACACCAGCGGTGCCTGGCGCACGCTGCTGATCGGCACGCTGCGACGCGGTGGCCAGTCCGTCTATGCGCTCGACGTCACATCCACCGACGTGCTCGAGCGCAACGCCGGCAGTGTCGTGCAATGGGAGTTCTCGGACCGCAGCACCGACGGCGCGGATCTCGGCTACACCTATGGCCAGCCGTTCATCACCCGCCTCGCCAATGGCAAGTGGGTGGTGCTGGTGCCCGGCTCCTACAACAGTGCCGTCGCCGATGGCGCAGCCGGCAGCGGCAAGGCCGTGCTGTACGTGCTCGACGCGGAGACCGGCGTCGCGCTGCACAAGTTCGATCTGGGTGCGATCGACGGCAACGCGCGCGGCCTCGCCGCCCCGATCGCCGTCGATCTGCAAAGCGACGACATCGCCGAGTTCGCGTATGCCGGCGACCTCGCGGGCAATCTCTGGCGCTTCGACCTGACCAGCGCAAGGCCGGCCAGCTGGACCGCTTCGAAGCTGTTCGCGCCGACGACGCCGTTCGAACGCCCGATCACCGCGCAACCGCGTGCCGAGCGGCACCCGGAAACGAAGCAGCCAATGGTGTTCGTCGGCACCGGCAAGTACATCGAGAAGGGCGATCGCACCACCAGCATTCCGGCGCAGGCCTTCTACGGCATCATCGACGACGGCAGTCTGGTGAATCAGGCCGATCTCGCGACGCGGACCACGGTCTCCACCGGCAGTCTGCGACGCGTGTCGGCAGCGGCGGCCTCGACCTCGCGTGCCGAGAAGGGTTGGCAGATCGTGTTCGGCGAAAGCGGCTACGCGGGTGAACGCGTGATCGCCCCGGCGACCCTGCGCATCGTCGGTCGCCGCGTCATCTTCACGACCTTGATTCCGTCCGGTGACGACCCGTGCCTGCCTGGCGGCACCAGCTTCCTGATGTTTGCCGATTTCGCCAACGGCGGTACCGCATTCGACAACTACGCGTTCTTCGACACCAACGGCGATGGTGAAATCACCGGCACGGACGATGCGACCGCGGTCGGCAAGAAGATCAACACGATGGTGCCGGGTGTGGCCTCGATCCTGCCGCCGGGCGGTGGTGTCGGTGGCATCGTGATTCCGCCGAGCGATGGCGAAGGCACGCCGACCACGGTCAAGACGCGCGAATTCGAATGGCGTCGCCGCTCGTTCCGCGACCGTACCGATCTGCAGGGGAACTGACGATGCGCGGCCACCGAGGGTTCACGCTGCTGGAACTGATGGTGACCGTGGTGATCGTCGCGATCCTCGCGGCGATCGCGCTGCCGTCTTACCAGGAGCAGATTCGTCGCACGCATCGTGCCGATGCGCGCCAGGAGCTGATGCGCCTGGCCACTGCCCAGGAACGTTTCTATACCAACTGCAATCGCTACGCATCGACGTTGAGCGGCGCCCAGGCGAGTTGTGCCGGGCTTGGTGCCGCGGCTGCCACGATCACCTCGGAAAACGGCTACTACAGCCTGTCGCTGGCCGGCGACGGCAGTACCTACACGCTGACCGCGACGGCCCAGAACGGCCAGGAAAAGGACACGAAGTGCGGCAACCTGTCGCTTACCGATGCCGGCGTCAAAGGCGCTACCGGCAGTCTGGGCGCGGCGGAGTGCTGGTAGGCGATCGATTCGATCGGGTGATCCGGACATGCGAAGGGCGCGGAAATCTTCCGCGCCCTTGTCGTTTTCAAGACCACCTGAACGTCAGAGCAGGGCTTCGATTTCCGGCACCAGCTTGAACAGGTCGCCGACGAGACCGATGTCGGCGACCTCGAAGATCGGCGCTTCGCCATCCTTGTTGATCGCGACGATGGTGCCGGCGTCCTTGATGCCGGTCA
>DATMVT010000198.1:0-25598 GCA_035562895.1 Patescibacteria group bacterium
CATCCTGATCGGCATGGTGATCCTGTCCCTGGTCACGCTGATGATCTACGTGGTGCCGAATTTCCAGCCGATCTTCACCGAGCTCGGCGACAACCTGCCGCTGATCACCAAGGTCGTGCTCGCCATCGCCGGCACCCTGCAGGGCTTCTGGTGGTTGATCCTGGCCTTGATTGCCGGTGGCGTCTGGTGGATGAACCAGCAGTGGTCGAGGCCCGAGTCGCGGACCGAATGGGAGATCCGCCTGCTCGGATTCGGAAAGATCGGCGAGCTGGCGCAGAAGGTCGAGACCGCGCGTCTGGCGCGCACCCTCGGTACCCTGCTGCAGAATGGCGTGCCCCTGTTGAACGGATTGTCGATCGCGAAGAACGTGCTCGGGAACACCGTGCTGGCGGCTGCGGTCGAAGCCGCGGCGAACGAAGTGAAGACCGGTTCCGGCCTGGCCTTCGCGCTCGGTGCCAGCAAGCGCTTTCCGCGCCTTGCGCTGCAGATGATCGCGGTCGGCGAGGAGGCGGGCGAGCTCGATGGCATGCTGATGAAGGTGGCGGATACCTACGACACCGACGTCCGCAATTCGATCGAGCGCTTGCTCGCGGCCCTGGTGCCGGTACTGACGGTGGTGATGGCGGTGATGATCGGCATGATCATGCTCGCCATCGTCCTGCCGATCCTGGATATGAGTTCCCTGGTGGAGTGATCTATGCAAAGCATGTCGAACAACCGTCATCCGCGCGCTCGCGGCTTCAGCCTGGTCGAATTGCTGGCCGTCATCATGTTGCTCGGCATCATTGCCGGCATCGTCGTCCCCAAAGTGTTCGGCCAGGCCGAGAAGGGCAAGTGGAACGCCAGCAAGACCAAGGTGAGTTCGGTCAGCGCGAAGATCGAGTCCTACGCGCTCGACGTCGGTCAGCCGCCGGAGCGACTGGAAGACCTGTACACGAAGCCCGGAAACTCGGACAACTGGTCGGGTCCTTATGCACGCGCGTCCGACCTGAAGGACGGCTGGGGCCGTACGTTCGAATACAAGTCGCCCGGTGAACATGGCGATTTCGACCTGATCTCGCTCGGTTCCGACGGCAAGCCGGGCGGCGAGAACTGGGCGCGCGATATCGGCAACTGGGAGTGATCCCGGTCGCCTCCGGCCTGGACTGACCCGATGCGCAGGCACCGCGGATTTTCGCTGATCGAACTGATCGCGGTGCTGACACTGATCGCGATCGTCGCGGGTGCCGCGGCGGCGGTCATCGGCGGCAACATGAGCGGCGCCAAGACCCGTGGTGCGGTCCGCGATCTCACTGCGGCGCTGCGTCAGACGCGCGGCTTGGCGATCGTGAAGGGCGAGGAACGATCGCTCGAAATCGATGTCGAAGCACGTACCTACCAAGTGCCCGACAAGGCGCCGGTGCAACTGCCCGAGGAGCTGCAAATGAAACTGTTGACTGCAGCGACCGAACAGACCGGCGACAGCAAGGGCCAGATCCGGTTCTTTCCGGACGGCAGTTCCAGCGGCGGTCGCATCACGCTGTCGCGCGACCGGCGCGAATGGCGCGTCGAGATCGCCTGGCTCACCGGTGAAGTGCGCATCGAGGAAGACCGCTGATGCGCGCAGGCCGGCGCCAGCAAGGGTTCTCGCTGATCGAGATGCTCGCAGCTTTCGTCGTGTTCGCGCTCGGCTTCGCGGTGATGATGGACATCACCTCGAGCAGCCTGCGCAATGCGCGTCGGGCCACCGAGCAGACCGAAGCGGCGCTGTGGGCGCAGAGCCTGATCGATGCCGCCGGTGTCGATGCGAAGATCGAGCCGGGCGCAAGCAGCGGCAAGTTCGATCGCAAGTATCGCTGGGACATGCAGGTCAGCGACTGGGAGCCGCCGGCGGACGCCGCGCGTTTCGAAGGCGAGGCACCGATCGAGTTGTATCGCATCGAGGTCGTGGTGCGCTGGGGCAGCAGCACGGCGGAGCGTTCGTCGAAGTTCGTCACCGTGCGCGCGGTCCAGCCCGGGATCGGTGGCTGATGCGAGCGCGCGGATTCACCCTGGTCGAGTTGCTGCTGACCATCCTGCTGCTGGCGATGCTGGTTGCCGGGGCCTGGGCCGGCATCACCACGGTGACCAAGGCAGCGCGTAGCGGCGAGACGCAGATCGATCGGACCAATCGTGTGCGTGTCGCCCAGGAGCTCATTCGGCGCCAGATTCGCAATGCGCTGGCGGTGCCGTATCCGGTCGACAAGAGCACCGGCGAAACCCGCACCTTCGAGGGCGATGCCGATGTCATGCGCTTCGTGGCGCCGATGCCGGGTTATCTGAGTCGCGGTGGCGCTTACCTGCAGACCCTCGAACTTCGCGCCGGACGCGGTGGTCGCGAATTGGTGTTCTCGCATGAACTGCTGAACGGCTACGACCCCGACCAGCCGCGCGAAGCCGAGCGCGAGCCGGTGGTGCTGATCGAAGGCATCCGCAGCGCGCGCTTCGAATACCGCGGCCTGGACGAGACCGGCAAACTCGGCGACTGGGAAGACGAATGGGATGAGCCGGGTGCGCAGCCGGTGCTGGTGCGACTCAAATTCGACATGGACGAGCGCAGCGGCTACGTCTGGCCCGACATCGTGGTGCCGGTCCTGGCGAATTCGGCGAACGCCGGGTTCTACGACCCGTTCTACGGCTCGACGAAGCCGGGGGGCTGAGATGCGACACGCGCAGCGCGGCATCGCCTTCATCGTGGTCATCTGGGTGCTCATGCTCCTTGCGGTGCTGTTGGCCGGCTTTGCCGTGATCGCCCGCACCGAGGCCTTGCAGGCACGACATCTGGCCGAGTCCACGCGTGCCCGCTACATGGCCGAAGTCGGCATTTCGCGGGCGATCTGGGAGCTGCGCAATCCCGACCCGCTGACGCGCTGGGCGGGTGATGGCCGCAGTTACGAATTCGAATTCGAGGGTGCCGAGATCAGCGTCGGCATCCAGGATGAAACCGGCAAGATCGACCTGAATGTCGTCGACGGCCCGGTGCTGCAGCGCTTTCTGGTCGCTTCGGGGCTGGATGACCAGTTCGCGCAGCAGATCGCCGATGCCGTGCTCGACTGGCGCGATGCCGACGACCTGACCCAGCCGATGGGTGCCGAAGACGCCGATTACGAACGCGAAGGCTACCCCTACGGCGCTGCCGACAACGGTTTCCAGACCATCGGTGAGTTGCAGCAGGTCATGGGCATGGACTATGAGTTGTATCGGCGTCTGGAGCCGGACCTGACGATCTGGGGCAGTTCCGCCCAGCCCAGCGCCGGCGCGGCATCGGCGGCGGTGTTGATGAGCTTTCCCGGAATGACGCCGCAAATGGCCGAGCAGTTGATCGCGATGCGTTCGCAGATCCAGCCCGGCGATCCGGCGGGCGCCACGCTGACGCTGCCGGATGGCACGCCCTTGCTGACCGGCAGTGGCGGCGTCACCTATACTGTCCGATCCAAGGCCACTCTGGCCAACGGGGCGTGGACCCAGGTGGACGCCACGGTCCGGCTGGGCGGCGCTGCCGGTGCGCGCGCCTACACCATTCTGCAATGGCGCGAAGGGAGCGCCGGTTGATGCCCGAAAACATCTTCAGCAAGCGCTTTGCCCGTTGGCGAATCGCTTATCGCAACAGCGGGCTGCACCGGTTTCTCGACTGGTGGGGCCGGGAACTGGCTGCTTTGCTGCCGGAACGCGTGCGTTCGGCCCTGGTCGAGCGCCGCGACGAGTTGCGGATTGAGCGCATCGCGGAAGGCGGCTGGTCGATCCGGCGCGTGCCCGGTACTGGCGAGGCCGACTCCATCGAGTTGCCCGTCGACGCGGCGCCCGCGGACTGGCAGTCGACAGTGACGCGATTGCGCGCGCGCAGCGAAGTGCCGGCCGACCTGCTGCTGGTGCTGGAAGGTCGCGGAGTCCTCGAGCGGCACCTGTCCTTGCCCTTGGCCGCGGAAGACAATCTCGCGCAGGTCCTGGCCTTCGAGATGGATCGGCAGACGCCGTTCAAGCCCGATCAGGTGCGCTTCGACCATCGCATCGTGCGCCGCGACGTGAACGCCCGCCAGTTGGCGGTCGACCTCCTGATCGCCCCGCGCCCGGCCGTGGACGCGGCCCTGGCGCCGGTCCAGGCGGCAGCGCTGTCGCTGGATGCGATCGATACACTGGGCGCCGAAGGGCGTCGCAATGGCTACAATCTGCTGCCGCAGGAGGCGCGTGCGGAACGCTCGCGGCGCGACCGCTTCCTGAACTGGATCCTGGCCGCGGTGGCCGTGATTCTTGCCTGGACGGCGATGTCGACGTCGATCCGCAACCGCGAACTCGCGCTCGAGAACCTGCGCACGGAAGTCGACCGGATCAAGGTCGAGGCGCGACGCGTCAGCGCACTCGAAAAGGAACTGGCCGACGCCGTCGCCGGTGCCAACTTCCTGACCGAAATGAAGCAGCGGCACCCGATCGCGATCGACCTGGTGCGCGACCTGACCGAGCGGCTGCCAGAGAACACGGCGCTGCAACGTCTGTCGGTGAATCGTGGCGAAGTACAGATCCAGGGTGTCAGCGGCGAAGCGTCGGCGCTGATCACCATCCTGCAGAAGTCGCCGCTGATCGAAGGCCCGGCGCTGCAGGGCGCGATCACGCCCGACCAGCGCACGCAGAAAGAGCAGTTCATGATCCAGGCGCGGACGCGATTGAAAGCAGCGGAGGGCGCTGATGCAACTGATGCCCAAGGCTGAAAACAGTCGCTTCCTGGCCTTGCTGCTGGCGCTGATCGCGGCCGCACTGGTCTATCTGTTCGGCGTGCATTGGTGGTTCACCGAGCGCCACATCGAAATCGCCGGGGAAATGACCGAACTGCGCGAGCACTATGCGCGCTACAAGGCCAAGGCCGACCAGAAGCCGCTGATCGATCGCCAGCTCGCGGACGTGCGCGCCTACGAGGCCGGCAATCCCGCGTTCCTGCCGGAGGGCGATTTCGATGCCGCGGCCGCGGGCCTGACCCAGCGCCTGAAGCAGATCGTCGGCAGTCACGCGCCCGACCCGCAGCGCTGCCAGATCATCATGAATCAGTATTCGCGCGCGACCGAGCCGGATCCGTTCGAGCGGGTGGTCATCAAGGTGCGCCTGCGCTGCGACCTGGAGCCGTTCGCCGGCATCCTCTATGACCTCGAGAGTGCCAGCCCGGTGCTGTTCATCGAGGAACTCGCGATCTTCCGGCAACAGGGTTATCTGGTGCCGGGCCAGAACAAGTTGAGCAATTACCTCGACATCCGCTTCGACCTGTTCGGCTTCATCCGCAAGCCGGGTCCGGGCAAGACCGCCGAGGGGCGCAAGCCATGACGCCGTCGCGACGCATCAGCATCGGGTTGCTGGCCATGGCCGGGGCCTTCGGCGGGCTTGACCTGGCGCAGCGTTTCGGACTGGGTGCCGGCTACACGTTGCCGGCGGGCGTGCGCGGCGATCCCGCCGCGCCGCTGGCATTGAAGCGTGAATCGTTCAAGCTGCCGTCCTGGGGCGACTATTCGATCGTGCTCGATCGGCCGATCTTCAACGAGGATCGCAAGCCGACGCCGGTCAGTGCCGATGCCAATGCGGACGCAAGTCCGGATGAGGCCACGGCCAAGCCGCTGAATGCGACGCTGACCAGCATCATCATCACGCGTGACGTGAAGTTGGCCATCGTCAAGAACAACGACACCGGTGAATCCGAGGTCGTGCGCGTCGGCCGTCCGCTGGCCGGTGAACAAAACGGCTGGACGCTGGTCGAAGTCAGTCCGCGCGGCGCCACCTTCGAAGGGCAGGGGCTGGGGCGGCAGGCGCTGGAACTGGCGGTGAACGAGCAGTCGAGCGGCGTCCAGAAGACGGCACCCACTGCGGTCGATCCCGGACGGCCGGTATCGCCGATCGAACAGCCGCCGACGCAGCCGATCGCGGCAGCGCCGGAGAACGATGCGGCCAGCCAGGCGCACGCCGAGGAAATCCGTCGCCGGATCGAAGAACGCCGGCGCCAGTTGCGCGAGGAAGCCGAGCGCATGCGCTCGGAACAGACGAATTGATGGAGTAATGACGTGTCGAAACTCGCAATCCGAAACCTGACGCTGGCGGGCGCCGCGCTGATCTGGTCGATCGCCGCCGCTGCCGACGGCATGCCGACGGAACCGCAGTCGGCGCCAGTTGCCGATGTGCAGCCCGCGGTCGGTCAGGTCGCGCAACCGGCAACGACCGGCGAAGCCGATCTCGCTCGTGACGCTGCACCGTCGCCGCCCGCGGCACAATCTGCCGACGTCGCGGTGGCGCCCGAACCGGCAGCGCCACCGGTCGCCGTGCCGGTGGCGGTCGATGCGTCGGTCTCACCGCTCGCGTCGCCGGAAAATGGTGCTGTCGGCCCGATCGATGCCGATGTCGATGGCGAGCCTGCGGTCGAATCTCGACGTGCCGTCGAACGCGGTACCGGCGTGTTCATCAACGAGTCGGCAGCGAATCGGCGTCCGCCCGAGCCTGGCGAAGGCGGCGACGTCGTCTTCAATTTCGAAGGTGAATCGCTGCCGGCGGTGATCAAGGCCATTCTGGGCGATCTGCTGGGACAGAACTACGTCATTGCGCCGGGAATTCAGGGCCAGGTCACGTTCGCGACCGCGAAGCCGATCAGCATGGACCAGGCGATGGGCGTGCTCGAGATGCTGCTCGCCTGGAACAACGCGACGCTCGTCTACAAGGACGGCCGCTACACGGTGCTGCCGGTGTCGCAGGCGATTCCCGGAAACCTCATCCCGCGCACTGGCCCAGCCATGGAGGCGCGCGGCTACGAAATCCGTGCCGTGCCGCTGAAGTTCATTTCGGGCACGGCCATGCAGGAAATGCTGCAGCCCTACGCGCGCCAGGGCTCGATCATCAAGGCCGACAACACGCGTTCGATGATCCTGATCGCCGGCACCCGGGCTGATCTCGAAGCCTATCTGCAGACCATCGAGATTTTCGACGTCGATTGGCTGGCCGGCATGTCGGTCGGCGTGTTCCCGCTGGAGCGCGTCGAGGCGAGCACCGTGGTTCCGGAAATCGAGAAGATTTTCGGCGAGGGCGGCCCGACGCCGCTGGCCGGGATGTTCCGTTTCCTGCCGATCGAACGCATCAATGCCGTGCTCGTGATCACGCCGCAGCCGGACTATCTTGATGACGCGGAAGCCTGGCTGCGCAAGCTTGATCGCGGCGGCAGCGAGTCCGGCAGCCAGTTGTATGTCTACTATGTCAAGAACGTGAAGGCGGTCGATCTGGCCGAGAAACTGACCGAGATCTTCACCGGCCAGGCCAGTTCGCGCGCGGCCTCGAACGGACCGAGCGGCGTCGGTGCAGTCGTGCCGGGCGTCGAGTCGGTCGAGATCAAGTCCACGAACGACAAGAACGCGGCGCCAAAGCCGGCGAGCGCGCCGCGCCCGGCCTCGGGCAACGACGGCATTTCGATCGTGCAGAGCGACGAGATCCGCATCACCTCGATCGAAGAAAGCAACGCACTGATGATCCGCGCCACGCCGGGCGAATACGACTCGATCCTCGGCGCGATCAAGCGCCTCGACATCGTGCCGCTGCAAGTGCACATCGAAGCCAAGGTGCTGCAGGTCGACCTCACCGACGACTTGTCATTCGGCGTGAAATGGTTCTTCGAGAACGCGACCAACGGTGCTGCCGAAGCGACCTATCGCAACAGTCGCCGCATGAATCCGTCGCGCGAGGCATGGAACAGCTTCGCCGGATCGGCCAGCGGTGCGAATGGTTTGGCATGGACCTTCCTCAATGTCGAGGCCGAGGCCTTGCTCTCGACTTTGCAGTCGAAGACCAATACGCGCGTGCTTTCGGCGCCGTCCCTGGTCGTGCTCAACAACAAGGATGCGTCGATCAACGTCGGCAAGCAGATTCCGGTGGTGAGCGCGGTATTCAATCCATACGGCATAAACAGTGGCACCGGCACCGGCGATGGCACGGGGACCGATACCGGCGGCACCACCAGTAGCTACAACCAGAGCTACGTCCAGTTCCGCGACACCGGCATCAAACTCGACGTGACGCCACGCGTGAATCCGGGCGGTCTCGTCTACCTCGAGATCTCGCAGGAAGAGAGCACGCCGGAAACCCAGGCGGACGCCACCGGCAACGTCGCAGTCAACAAGCGCACCATCGAAACCGAGATTGCCGTGCAAAGTGGCCAAACCGTGCTGCTCGGTGGCCTCATCCGCGAGACCGCGGGTGATTCCAATGCCGGTGTGCCGGGCTTGAGCCGAATCCCGCTGATCGGAAAGCTGTTCGGGAGTTCCAACAAGGAATACTTGCGCCAGGAACTCCTGGTGCTGATCACGCCGACCGTGATCGACAGCGCGGAATCCGCGCAAACCCTCACCGACGACTATCGCGAGCGCTTCAAGGGTCTGAAGCCCCTGCTCAAGAAAGAACTGTGATGCCCGCACCTTTGGAGGATCAAGACATGAAGCAAAGAAATTCCCTGCGAGCCCTGGTGGCGAGTGCCGTCATCGCGATGCTGTCCGGTTGTGCGACGGCGCCGACCAGTCCGTCTGCGGCCGCCACCGAAAAGCAGGATGGTGCGCCGGTCGTGGCCGAGTCGCTCAAGGTCGCGGAAGATCCGAAGGCACCGATCGAGCGTCGCGTCACTGATCGCTGGAAGTTGCTGGTGGCCGGAGATGCGGTGCGTGCCTACACTTATTTGACGCCGGGCATCCGGTCCGCACAAACCGTCGAACAGTACGGCGAATGGTTGAAGTCCCGCCAGATCAAGTGGAAGGTCGGCAAGTACATGGATCGACAGTGCGAGGATTCAAGCACGTGCTCGGTCAGCGTGCTGGTCGTGGCGGAAACGAAAATGCCGGGAATCCCCGGCGTGCAGGAGGCTTCCTCGGTCATCGAAGAGAAGTGGTTGCAGTTCGATGGCGTCTGGTACCATTTGCCCAAGAATGCTCGATAAGGTGGCTTGCATTGATCCAAGCCTTCCTCTAGCATTACGATTGCTGTTGCGTAGCTTTATTCCTTGGCGGCCAAAGAAGCTGACCAGGACGAGTGAGTCGCAAGCAAAAGCCCTGTGGTCATATTTAGGAGTGTTGTGATGAAAAAGAACGCCCTGACGAACGCGGTCATCGCGGGCATCGCCGGTGTGGCGGGCATCGCGAGCGTCGCCAACGCCGTGAACCTGAACCCCGATGGCCTCGGCCAGGTTCTCATCTACCCGTACTACACCGTCAACGGTGGCAACCAGACGCTTGTGTCGATCGTCAACACGACGGAATTCGGCAAGGCTGTCAAGGTCCGCTTCGTTGAAGGCCGTAACAGCCGCGAAGTCCTCGACTTCAACTTGTACCTGTCGCCGTACGACGTCTGGACCGGCGGTCTGTTCTCGCTGAGCGCCACTGGCCCGGCGAATCTGTCGACCAACGACAACAGCTGCACGGTGCCGGCGATCAAGACCAACACGACGCTGCCGGTGAACAACGGTATCCGTTACGTTGCCTTCCGTAACCTGCAGTACACCAACCTCGTCGCTTTCGGCGGTCTGAACTTCAACGACGACGGCCCGAACACGCTGGACCGTACCCGTGAAGGTCACCTTGAAGTGATCGAAATGGGCATCGTCGACAACATCACGCACGATTCGCTGGATGCGATCACGCATACCGGTCTCGGCGTTCCGGCGAACTGCCCGCAGGTCGTCGCTGCTTGGACGAACTCGAGCACGTCTGCCGACTATTGGAGCGAGTCCAACGGTGCGGTCGACGTCTATCCGCCGACGGTGGAGAACGGTGGTGGCGGTCTGTTTGGTTCGGCGGCGATCGTCGATTTCGCCAACGGTACCCAGCTGACCTACGCGCCGGACGCGATTGACGGCTTCACCGTGACGCGCCTGCACTTCGCCCCGGGTAGCACGAGCCCGAGCTTGGCCAATGCCAACTTCCCGACTGCGTCGGGTGCGGATGCGATCGTGTTCGACAACGGCGGCCTGATCCAGACCAGCCATTCGCCGGCCAACGCCATCGACGCCGTCTCGGCCGTCTACATGCATGACGCGATCTTCAATGAATACGCGGTGCTGAAGGACAGCTCGGGCACGCCGATCCTGGCTTCGGAATGGGTGGTCACCTTCCCGACCAAGAACCGCTACGTCGACAAGACTGCGCCGGCCATCGTGCCGTTCCAGTTCATCTTCGACGGCTCGACGGACGTCAACGGCACCGCGCCGGTCGACATCCGCCTGAGCATCTACAACCGCGAAGAGGATGACGGCAGTGCGGATTGCTTGGATGCTGGTGAAGACGGATGCGTCGACTTCTCGCCGACTCTGCCGGGCACCATCACCACGCCGCGTCTGTTCTGGGAAGCGCAGGTCGTCACGTTCGACCAGCCGAGCCCGTTTGATGCGACGAATGCCATCACTGGCGAAACGCTGGTGCTGGGCTCGAAGCTCGCCGCCAACGTTCCGGTCGGTGACTACGGCTTCTCGGAAGGCTGGATGAAGATGCGCTTCTGGGACGACGCTGCCGCCCCGATGAACCTGCACCTGAGCCGCCCCGATGCAACGGGTCAGCGCTATGCGGGCATGCCGGTCACTGGTTTCTGGGCTGAAAACACCCAGACCACCAGCGTGCTGGCGAACTTCGCAGGCATCTGGCGTCACAAGGCATCGCGTTGCTTGGTGGCCAGCGGTATCGCTCCGGCGACTGCTTGCCCGACCACCCTCCTCCCGTAATCGGGTTGGGTTGGTTGCAGTACAGAGAGCCCCGCTTCGGCGGGGCTCTTTTTTTGTTCTTGAGTTGAAGAAGTCACCACTGAGGAATGGGGGAACTTTTCGCCACGGCCGTCATCCAACGGCGTCGAATCGGTGGGGAATCCAAATTTGCACTTGCATCACGACGGTTCTGCCCACACCCTGCTAATGTTCGCTTAACTTTCCGCTGGTATGATCCGTCCGGGATAGAGAGGTACCACATGAATATTTTCGGCAAAGCCCTTGTATTGCTTGCATTTTGCGGCCCAGTCGCTGCGGGCGATCTCGTTCTCAAGCTCGGGACCACCGGCAACTACCGCTACCATCGCATTCCCGTGACTGGCAACGTCACGGTCAGTCCGGCCACCGGCGACATCACCGTCGATCCCGTTGCCGAAGCGGGCACATCCAATGATGGCTGGTGCCCGGCCGGTACCGGTGGTGGCGGCAGTGCACCCACCTTTAACGTGCCTTTGGGCGCCAGCACCTCGACGCTGCCCTTCGGTGGTGGCTCGGTCACGCTGAGCTGGACCGTATCGGGCGCGACCGGATGCACGGCCTCGAGCAGTGGCGTATCGGGATGGAACGGCAATGCCGTGACCAGTCCGACCGTCTTGAATCTGACTGCTTCCGGCAACTATTCGTTCGGCGTCACTTGCTCCAACACGAACGGCTCGACCAGCGGCGGTACGGTGTCCGTGACGGTGGCCACGCAGACCCCGACGCAGACCGAATGCCCGTCGCGTCCGGCGCCGATTGGACTGACTCGGCAGACGACCATGGTGAACATCAACCAGGGTGGCACCTTGAATCAGCAGAACGCCGAATTCCCGATCGGCAGTTCGATCGACGTGACAAGCTACGTGCCCCTGTTCGGTACCAGCTTCAATCAGCCCAATCAGGCCGCACGCTTGTTCCTGAACACCGGGCAATATGTCGCGATGGGCTTCTCGACCAGCGGCGTTTCGACGGGCGCGACCGGAAAGATCAGCTGGGCAGCTGCCTCCACCGCGATATTCTCGGTGCAGATCAGCCCCTGCCCGGGTGATTTCGACTGGGTCGTCGACGCGAACTGCAAGGCGAGCGCGGTCGAAACGGATGGCATCGTCTGGAAAATTGGCACCAAGCCGACGAGCAATCCGGGCTGGTTCTGCTATCTGGATCCCAACAAGACTTACTACATCAATGCTGTGGCATCCGACAACGGCAGTTGGACCACGACTACCTGCACCTCGACTTATTGCACGTGGTTCGTGTCGCCGGTGGGAGGCACTTGATGAAGTGGATTGTTTTTGCCGTCGCTGCGCTGTCATTCGGCGCAGCGCAGGCGGATGACCAGCCAGCTGTTGCCACCGAATCAGCCCAGCACACCGACTATCTGATCGCCAAGCAAGGAAAAGCTGAGGTTTGGGCGATCGATGTCGATGCCCATCTTGCCTCGATGCCGCAAAAGGATCGAGCCGGTTTCATCGACAGCCCGAAGCGCATCCAGCAGTTGCTCAGCCACTTGTTGCTGCGCCGCAACCTCGCTCTTGAAGCGAAGGAGCTTGGGCTCGAGAACGATCCCGTGGTGCAGCGCGAATTGATGCAGGCCGCCGAGATCGTCTTGATGCGTCGGCGCCTGGATCATATTCGCGAGCACACGGCGGTTCCGGACCTCGAACAGCTGGCCAAGGAGAAGTTCCTTGCCAACCGAGACCAGTACAAGTCTCGGGAAACGGTCACGGTTGCGCACGTGCTGCTTGACACCAAGGAGCGCACCGATGCCGATGCGGTCGCGCAACTCAAGCAGATGAAGGCGGATGTCGCGGCGGGCAAGACCACCATCGAAGAGCTCGCGAAAGCGAATTCCGACGATCCCGGCGTGTCCAGCAATCAGGGCGTTTACGAGAACTACGATCCCAGCGCTTTCGTCCCTGCGTTTGCCCTGGCGGTCCAGAATCTGGCCAATCCGGGCGACTTGTCCGATCCCGTCAAGACCGAGTTCGGCTATCACTTGATCCAGTTGCGCAGTCGTATTGCGGGCCATCCCTACACCTGGGAAGAGGTCAAGGATCGATTGATCGCTGCCGAGGGCGAGACCTTCCTGCGCAAGGCCCAGGCCGGACATGTCGACAAGTTGAAGTCGTTGCCGGTGGAAGCCAGCGAGGAAAGCGTCGGTCCGCTGCGGGATCGATACGGCCCGATTGAAGTGGCGCCGATCGCGGCGCCCAAGGCCGACGCCTTGACGCCGGTGCAAACACCTGCGCCTGAACAGGGCAAAGCCGAGTAATCACTCGCGAGCGGAGTCAGGTGGCGTCGATCGCCGCCTGATTCCGGACAGCGCCTCCGCCCGGAGTGAACGCATGGAGCTGCCGCGTTGAACTCAAGACAGCTCGCATGGGCGTTGCTCGGTCGGGAACTGCGCGAGCGATACCTCAGCACGATCGGCGGGCTCGCCTGGGTGTTGATCACGCCGGTGCTGTTGCTGTCGATCTACGCTTTCGTCTTCGTGCAGCTGCTGGGCGCACGATTCGGTGACCGCGTCGGCGGCGATGTCATCGCGTTTCTCGCGCTCGGCATGTGGCCCTGGCATGCGTTTGCCGACTCGTTGTCGCGAGGCACCGGCGCACTGACCGGAAACGCGGCCCTGATCGGGCAGATCGCGATACCACGCGGATGGCTGGTGCTGGTGCCGACTCTGGGCGCAGCGTTGATCCACACCGCCTCGTTCCTGCTGGTCGTCCTGATGCTCGCAGTGATGGGCAAGATCGTGCCGACGCTGGGCTGGTGGACCGCGCTCGTCGCCTATGCGCTGATCGTGCTCAATGCGTCGGCACTCGGTTTGATCCTCTCGCCCCTGAACGTGTTCTTTCGCGATGTCGGCACCTTGCTGCCGCAAGTGCTCACGTTCTGGATGCTGCTGACGCCGATCTTCTTCGACCGCGCCCTGCTGCGCGAGGACCTCGGCCAGTGGCTGGCTCTGAATCCGATGGCCGGACTGATCGAAACCCTCCGCGACAGCCTGCTGCACGGACACTCGGACCCGGCGGTGCTGCTGGCCCCGTCGATCTTCACCGGGGTGCTCGTGCTGTTCGCGGCCCTGACGGCGCGTCGATTCCTCGCGCGGATCGAGGACTTCCTGTGAGCGACGATGTGCTGCTCGAGGTCCGCGGCGTCGGAAAGCGCTATCCACGCGTGCATCGCCGCGGTGACCGCATCCGTTCCGTCTGGGACGCGATCCTCGGCCGCCCCTATCGATTGCATGCGCAGATCCTGGAGGACATCGACTTCACCCTGAAGCGCGGCGAGTCGCTGGCACTGATCGGGGAGAACGGCGCAGGCAAGTCCACCTTGCTGCGCATGATTTGCGGAATCTCCGAGCCGAGCACCGGCGTAGTGCGCCTGCACGGGTCGGTCGCGCCCCTGCTGGAACTCGGTGCCGGCTTCCACCCGGACTACAGCGGTCGCGACAACATCCGCATGAACGGGCTCCTGCTCGGCATGTCCACGGGCGACATCGACGCCAAGGTGCAGCAGGTGATCGACTTTGCCGAACTCGGCAGCTACATCGACGAACCGGTGAAGCACTATTCGTCCGGCATGAAGGTGCGGCTCGGCTTTGCCGTGGTGGCATCGGCCAAGCCGGACCTGCTGATCACCGACGAAGTGCTCGCGGTCGGCGACGAATCGTTCCAGAAGAAATGCATCGCATGGATTGAAAGCTACCTGCGCGAAGGTGGCACCTTGCTGCTCGTCAGTCACAGCATGTATCACGTCCAGAAGCTGTGCAAACACGCGTTGTGGCTGCATCAGGGGCGCGCGGAAGCCTATGGCGACGTGTTCGATGTCAGCCAGCGCTACCTGGCCTGGCATGAGCGGAAGTCCGCCCAGCGGCGTGCCGAGGAGCGACAGATCGCCGTGACCGGCGACTACGCCGTCACCGCCGTCGCGATCAATGGCGAATCCCAGGACGTGCCCGTGATCCTGCCGATGCATGCCTTGCTCGATGTCGACGTCACCGTGTACAGCGCCGATGGCCGTGCGCCGGTGCTCGCGGTCGGGCTCAAGCGGCACGATGGCACGCCCGTGTACGGGGTCTCCAGCGAACTCGATGGCATCGCGCCCATCCGCACCGGAGAGCGGTCGTTCCGGTTCTCGATCCGCTACCCCGGTCTGGCCCTGTTGCCCGGCACCTATGCGGTGGCCCTGCACGCCATGGATCCGGAAGCGATCCGCCTGTTCGACACCGTCGAACGCAGCTTCATCGTCACCGGACGCAGCCGCGAGGTCGGCCTGGTGCAACTGCCACACCAGTGGCATCGCGCGTGACGACGATCCTGGTGCCGGTGTACAACGCCGTGGCGGCGACGCGCGCCTGTTTGGCGGCGCTGGCGCGATCCGTTGCGCCGGAAACGAAGATCCTGCTGATCGACGACGCGTCGACCGATCCGGACATCAGCCCATTGCTCGACGCCTTCGTCGCGACGCGCCCGAATGCGCGGCTGCTGCGCCATCGAAAAAACCTCGGTTTCATCCGGAGTGTGAATCGCGGCATGAACGAAGTCGCGGACGATGTGCTGTTGCTGAACTCCGACACGCTGCCGACGCCGGGCTTTCTGGATCGCATCCAGGCGTGCGCGGCCCTGGACGCGCGCATCGCCTCGGTCACGCCCTTTTCGAACAACGCCGAGATCTGCTCGTTTCCCCGTTTCTGCCGTGCCAATCCGGTGCCGACCGATCCCGAGGGAGAGGCTGCCGCGTTCGCGATCGAAGCGGACACGGGCATCGATCTGCCCACGGCGGTCGGCTTCTGCATGTGGATGCGCCGCGCCGCGATCGCTGCCGTCGGAGATTTCGACGCCGCGACCTTCGGCCGTGGTTATGGCGAAGAGAATGACTGGTGCCTGCGCGCAGCGGGACACGGCTGGCGCCATGTGCTGTGTCCGTCGGCCTACGTCGCGCATGTCGGAAGCGCCTCGTTCAGCACGACCGGCGAACGTCCCGGTGGCGAGAACCTGAAGCGCTTGATCGCGCGCTATCCCGGCTACAATGCGCAGGTCGCCGACTTCATCGCACGCGACCCGCTGGCTGCCGTTCGTGCCCGGGTTGCGGCCCGGCTCGACCTCGCCGTGCATTGAGCGCGCGCACCGCTCGCAACCAAGGAATCCGTCGTGCAGGAACTGCCTTTCACCGGTGAACGCTTCACGCCCGAATGCGTGCGCGAGATCTGGTACGAACACGTGCATCGCTATGCCTTGGCGCGACCACTCGCCGCCGGAAAGCGCGTGCTCGACATCGCCTGCGGCGAAGGCTACGGATCGGCCATCGTCGCGCCCGTCGCGCGTGCCGTCACCGGTATCGATGTCAGTCGCGACGCGATCGCCCATGCACGAGCGCGTTATGGCTTGCTGCCCAACGTGGACTTCCGCGAGGCCGATGCCACCCGATTCGATCCCGGCGCGGAACGCTTCGACCTCGCGCTGTCGTTCGAGACCCTGGAACATGTCGAGGCTCAGGATGAACTCGTCGGCGGCATCGCCGCGGCACTCGCGGACGGCGGTTGCGCGCTGATTTCGTCGCCTGACAAAGCGGTCTACAGCGACGCGATCGGTTACCGCAACGAATTCCATGTCCGCGAGTTGTATCGCGACGAACTGCTCGCCTTGCTGTCGCGGCACTTCCGCTGCGTGCGACTGTACGGGCAGCGATTGTTCTTCCATTCCACGATCTGGGCGCTCGACGGTCCACGGGCGCCAGCAGCGATGCAGACCGCGCACGCCGATGGCCGCTACGACAACGAAGCCTGTGCGCCACCGACCTACTTCATCGCCGCTTGCGCGCAGCGGGAAGCAGACCTGCCGGTGTTGCCCGGTGTCGCGCTGTTCGCCGACGACGTCGAATCGGTCTACGACGACTACCGGCAAGAGACGCGCCGCAACATGCGTGCGCGCGTCGTGCTGGCTGAGCAGGAGTCCGCATTGACCGCCACGCGTGCCGCGCTGGAGCAGGCGCAGGCGCGCATCCTCGAACTCGAGTCCGCCGTGGCGGTCGAAGCGCGCAAGGCGTCGCGCTTCTGGCCGTTCGGCCGCAAATGACGGAACGGCAGGCCATGGAATTCAATTTCGACATCGATGTTTCGCCCAAGCCCAGGTTCGATCCGAACGCGACCATGTTCGCGACCGTGCCGGGCCAGGTCGCCGATCTCGGCAACGGCGAGTGCATTTTCCGTCCACGTCACGACGACGTGCCGCACGTGATGACGCACCAGGTCCTGACCGCATTGGACCGCTGCCGCGAGTTCCGCAGCGCCGACGAGCACATCGATGCGATCCGCCAGGCGACCCCGGGTGCGCCGATCGATGGCGTCCGACGCGTGTTCAACGGACTGGTCGAACGTGGGCTGATCGTCGCCGCGGAAGACTTCGCGGTGCGCTACACCGATGCGGCGGCGCGCGCGGCACCGCAGGCGGAGGTCGGCGGCCTGTACATCCGCGCCTGCGATCGCCCGGCACAGCTCGAACGCCTGCTCGAGTCGCTGCAGCAACATGCACGGCAGGGGCATGCGGTGCAGGCCTTGACCGTGGTCGACGACTCGCGCGCGCCGGAAGCCGTCGCGCTGCAGTCGCGATTGTTGCGCGAGCATGCCGGGCGCGCCGGTGCGCCGGTGCGCCATGTCGACGCGGCGACTTGGCAGCGTGTGCACGACACGCTGGCGGATGCCCTGCCGGCGCATCGTCCGGCCCTCGACGACCTGATCGGACGCAGTCGCGACGGCCTGCCTCGCACCGGCCCGGGCCGCGGCTGGAATCTGTCGCTGCTGCTCGGCGCCGGCAAGCGCATCCTGTTCGGCGATGACGATTTCGTGTTGCCGCTGAAGTTGCATCCGGAATTGCAGGATGGCGTCGAACTCGATGCGCACGAAATGTCGTCGGTGCGTTTCTACACCGACGCGAACGCCGCCATCGCCGCTGGCCACGATGGCGACTTCGACCTGTTGCAGTGGCATCTGGATCTGTGCGGCGCGCCGATCGGACGTGTCTTCGACCATGCCGCACACCTGGTGCCGACGCGCGAGCAATGGCGCCGCACGGCACCATCGCGACTGCCGCGCTTGCAGCCCGACGCGCGCATCGTCGCGACCATGAATGGACACCGCGGCGACAGCGGTTCGGCGTCGAGCGACTGGATGTACGCGCTGGATCCGGCGAGTTCCCGCGACCTTTACCACGATCGAAATCGCTACTTGCGCCTGATCGCGTCGGGCAAGGTGTGGATGGGGCCTGACCGCGCCACCACGATGGTCTCGACGCCGTTCACGCCGTTTGCGCAGGACCTGTCGCGCTTGCCCGCTTTCGTCGCACCCGACGAGCGCGGCGAGGACGGTACGTTCGGCGCGATCACGCGCATCCTCGATCCGACGTCCTGGATCCTGCACCTGCCGACCAGCATCGGACATCTGCGCAACGCCGAGCACAAGCTGGCTGCACCAGGCAGCGGGCCGGTCGCGCGCAACTTCAATTACTTCCTCGTCGACTTCCTCGCGCGTTGCGAGGACGACCTGTTCGCGGCCTCGCCGCAGGCACGCCTCGCCGCGAGCGCGATGCGACTCGATGATCTGGCAGCGGCCAGCGACCGCGAACTGCTGCGCATGCTCAGCGAATACCTGCAGGCCACCTACAGTGGCCACATCCGGCATCTGCAGTCGGTGGCGAGTGCTGCCGGCCCGAACGCGCCGGTGTACTGGAGCGCGGACCTGCAGGCGGTCGTCAAGGCCAATGCCAAGGCGATGCTGTACGACGGTCCGCCGCGCCTCGCCGGTTGGCCGGCGGAGCTCGATGCGAGCGCGTGCGCGCTGCGTCTGCGTCGCGATTTGACGCGTTTCGCAGCGATGATGCGGGCCTGGCCGGACCTCTGGCAGGTGGCGCGCGACCTCGGCCGCAGCGGTCGATTGGCCTGACCGGCACGTGTCCGGCATCGCGGTCATCGTCGTCGCGCACGACAGCGGGCCGCTGCTGGTGAATTGCGTGGCGCGGGTTCTTGCAGATCCCGCGTGTCGCGAAGTCCTGGTCGTCGACAACGCCAGTCGCGACGGATCGATCGAAGCGGTGGCGGCATTGCCGGACGCGCGCCTGCGGATCGAGCGCATGGGCCGCAATGCCGGATTCGCGGTCGCCTGCAATCGGGGTGCGGCACTGACGGCGTCGCCCTGGCTCGTGTTCCTGAATCCGGATGCGCTGGTCGACGCCGACACCCTGGGCCGACTGCGCGAAATCGCGTTGCGCGATGCCACGATCGGATTGCTCGGTGCCGACGTGCGCGATGCCGAGGGTCGGCGCGAAGCGGCGGCGCGCCGTCGCGATCCGACCATGGCGCGCATGTGGGCGACGCAGTGGGCGCGCTTGCCCGGTGGCGGCGCGTGGGCCGGAAAGGGGCTCGAAATCGAGCCGCGCGAGGAAGCCTTGAGTACCGTCGATGCGACTTCCGGCGCGCTGATGCTGTTGCCGCGCGAGCTGTTCCAGCGCATCGGCGGGTTCGACGAAGGCTTCTTCCTGCATGCCGAAGACCTGGACCTGTGTCGACGCGTGCGCGATGCCGGCGCGCGCGTCGTCGTCGCGAACCGGTTGCCGATCACCCATGTCCAGGGCAGTTCGAGCCGTGCCCGGCCGTTGTTCGTGATCTGGCACAAGCACCGCAGCCTGTGGCGCTACTTCGCGAAGCATGAACGGGTGCGGGCGTGGACGCCGCGGGGCCTGCTGCTGCTCGTGATGCTCGCGGTGCGCATGCTCGCGCAAGCGCTCGGGTGCAGCCTCAGGCGGCGTTGAGCGCGTCGAACATCGCGGCGATGCCGGCCGTCGATTCGAGGATCAGTCCGCCGGTCGGATTTGGATGGGCATCGCGAACGACCAGCTGGTGCTTGCGCACGAAGCGGTCGGCGTACTCGGACCAGCGTTCGTCGAACTGTCCTTCGGAATCGTGCAACAGGTGCAGATCCTGGGCGACCCCGACCGCATGCCCCTGGCGATGGCAGGCGAGGCTGAAGTCGGCATCGTAAAGATGGAAGGCATCGAATCGCGCCTCGTCGAAGCGCACGCTCGCCCAGACTTCGCGACGCGCGACGATGAACACGCCATCGAGCAATTGCGCGGATTCATGAGCTGCGCCGATCCCGCACAGGGTCGCGGCGAAGCGTCCGTCGGGCAGCGGATAGCTGACCTGGGCGCGGCCACTTTCGGGCCCGCCCCAGAGCGCGGACGGGCCGTCGGCATGGATTGCGCCGGCGGGTCCGAACACGTCGAAGCGTTGCATCGCGATCGCGACCCGCGCGGCGAAATCCTCGCGCAGGAAGCGAATGTCGTCATGGCAGAACACCAGCCACTCGCCGGTGGTCGTCGCGGCGCCGCGATTGTAGGCCTCGGCGAGGGAGCGGGCATCGTTCAGGACGCAGACCTCGAGGCCGGGCCAGTTCGCGAAGACCCGCGCGACTTCGTTGCGGAATCGCGCTTCGATCGCCGGCTTGATCGAGCAGCAGACCAGGCTCAGCGTCGGCAGCGTCGCCGGCAAGGGGAGTCGCGTTTCCGTGGTCGCGACGCGCATCGCGCGGTCGAGCAGGCGACCGCACCATCCCGGCTGCTCCGGGTGCAGCGCGGCGTTGCGCTTCAGTTCCGACAACGCCGCGTCCATCGCGGTTACTTCTTGAGGGCCTTGAAGCGGATGCGATGCGGTTGGTCGGCATCGGCTCCGAGGCGGCGCTTCTTGTCCTCTTCGTATTCGCGGTAGTTGCCCTGGAACATCTCGACGTGCGAATCGCCCTCGAAGGCGAGGATGTGCGTGGCGATGCGGTCGAGGAACCAGCGGTCATGCGAGATCACGAAGGCGTTGCCGGGGAACTCGAGCAGGGCGTCTTCGAGCGCGCGCAGGGTCTCGATGTCGAGGTCGTTGGACGGCTCGTCGAGCAGCAGCACGTTGCCGCCCTGCAGCAACGTCTTGGCGAGGTGCAGTCGGCCGCGTTCGCCGCCGGACAGGTTGCCGACCATCTTCTGCTGGTCCTGCCCCTTGAAATTGAAGCGGCCGAGATAGGCGCGCGACTGCACTTCGATGCCGTTGATGTTGAGGATGTCGAGTCCGCCCGAGATTTCCTGGAACACGTTGTGCGTGCCGTCTAGCTTGTCGCGGCTCTGGTCGACGTAGGCGAGCTTGACCGTCTGGCCGACATTGATCTCGCCCGAATCCGGCTTCTCGACGCCCATCAGCATGCGGAACAAGGTCGACTTGCCGGCGCCGTTCGGGCCGATGATGCCGACGATCGCGCCCGGCGGCACGGTGAAGCTGAGTTCGTCGATCAGCAATCGATCACCGAACGACTTCGAGACGTTCTTGAATTCGATGATGCTGTTGCCGAGGCGCTCGCCCGGCGGAATGAAGATCTCGTTGGTCTCGTTGCGGCGCTGGTAATCGACCGACTGCAGTTCTTCGATCTTCGACAGTCGCGCCTTGCCCTTGCTGCGTCCGCCCTTGGCGTTCTGGCGCGCCCATTCCAGCTCTTTCTGGATGGCTTTCTGGCGCGACTTTTCTTGGTTTTCTTCCTGACGCAGACGCTCATCCTTCTGCGTCAGCCAGTCGGTGTAGTTGCCCTTCCACGGAATGCCGCGACCGCGATCGAGTTCGAGGATCCATTCGGCGGCGTTGTCGAGGAAGTAGCGGTCATGGGTGACCGCGACCACGGTGCCCGGGAAGCGCGCGAGGAATTGTTCAAGCCATTCGACCGATTCGGCGTCGAGATGGTTGGTCGGTTCGTCGAGCAGCAGCATGTCCGGCTTCGACAGCAGCAGCTTGCACAGCGCGACACGGCGCTTTTCGCCGCCCGAAAGCTTGCCGATGACGGCGTCCCACGGGGGCAAGCGCAGCGCGTCGGCAGCGACTTCGAGCTGCTGCTTCAGGGTGTCGGCGTCGCCCGCCGCGAGGATCGCTTCGAGGCGCTCCTGTTCCTTGGCCAGCGCATCGAAGTCCGCGCCCTCCTCGGCATAGGCGGCATAGACGGCTTCGAGCTTGTCCTTCGCTTCGAAGATTTCACCGAGCGCCGATTCGACTTCCTCGCGCACGGTCTTGTCCGGATCGAGCTTCGGTTCCTGCTCCAGATAACCGATCTTGATGCCCGGTGCCGGCCGCGCCTCGCCGTTGAAGTCCTTGTCGACGCCGGCCATGATCCGCAGCACGGTCGACTTGCCGGCGCCATTCAGGCCGAGCAGGCCGATCTTCGCGCCCGGAAAGAAGCTCAGCGAAATGTTCTTGATGATTTCGCGCTTCGGCGGAACCACCTTGCTCACGCCGTTCATGGTGTAGATGTATTGCATGGGAAGGGCCTGATGCGGAAAAGGGGAACCGCGAATTGTCGGGGCAGGGGCCGGGCAAGTCCAGTGAAAGACGCGTTTCCCGTGCCCGCCGTTGGCAACGCGCCGGCTTTGTGACCGAAGGTCAGCCGATGCGCGCCCGAACTTCGCGTTCGAGCAGGGCGGCGAACGCGTCGATCACCGCGTCCTCGCGGTAAAGACGTGGCTTGCGATCGCGGATCAGGCCGCGCAATCGCGCGCGGGCGTCCGCATCCCGTGCCAGTGCGATGGCGCGGGCGACGAAATCCTCGACATCCGCGGCGATCAACTCCGGCAGTGCCATCAGCTGCAGCATCGCCGCCGTGTGCCGGCCGCGCATGAACGCGCCGGGCAGGGTCAGGATCGGCACATCGCCCCAAAACGTTTCCAGCGCGGTGACGCCCCCCGACCACGACAAGGCGTCGAGGACCAGGTCGGCTTGCCAGAGTTCGCGCAGAAAGGTGGCTTCATCGACCAGTCCGACGACGCGCACGCGCCGGTCCAGATCGACGCCGTGAGCTTCGAACACGGGACGCATGCGCCGCAGCAGGTTCGCCTCGATCCCCGACTGCAGCCCGCAGAGCAGCACCATCTCCGCATCCGGCAAGGCGGCGAGGATGCGCGCGAACACGGCGTCCTGCTCCGGCAGCAGCTTCAGGCCGTTCTGGGCACAGACGATGCGCAGCGGCGCGTCGCCCTCGCGCGGCGTCGTGGCGGAGGGCTGCGGCAATGACGTCGGGTCGTACCAGCAGCCGAGTCCGGGCAGTGACATCAGGGTCTCGGTGTAGTGGTTGGCCCCTTCCGCGGGTTCCATCAGGGCGCTGCTGATGAAGGCATCGACGGTGTCGACGCCGCTGGTGACCGGATGGCCCCAGAGCATGGCCTGGAAGGGCGCAAGCCGCAGCGCCGACAGCGCGGCCGTGCGCGGATGCATGCCGACGTCGATGTAGACCAGCGCGTCGCAATCATCGTCGCGGATGCGCTGCGCCATCGATGCGAGTGGGCCGATGTCGGTGCGCACGACCGCCAGCTCGCCACGCAATCGCTCGGTCACCGCGTCGCTGCCGGCTTCGAGTGCATACGCGTGAACCTCGAAGCGATCGCGCGGCAGGCGCCGCATCAATCCGCCGAACAGCTTGAGCACGGTGTGGTGGCGCAAGGTCGCGGTCAGGAAGCCGACGCGAAGTCGTCGCCCGGCCAGTGGCGTCGAGACCAGCGGGCGATCGAACTGCGGAAAGGCCGCGGTGGCCATGCGACGCAGGATGCGGCCCAGCGCGACCTGGCGTGAGGTGACGTCGATCCCGGTATAGGCGAGGTGGAAGTTGCATTGCGCCAGCAGCAAACCTTCGAGGCGAGGGCGCAGTGCCGGCGATTCGAGATCGCGCGCGGCGAATTCGGCGCAGCCCGCGTCCCAGTCGGCGACATAGGTCGCGATCGCGTCGCGGCTCGCGAAGAACTTGTCGCGCGGGGTCAGGAATTTCGCCCAGCGCGCGAGCAGCAAATCGGGGTTGATGCGCAGTGCCGCGTCGAGTGCGGTGTGCATTTCCTCGTAATGGCCGAGGCGCGACGCGGTGATCGCGAGCATGAACTGGTGTGGCGCCGAATCCGGCTGCAACGCCACCAGGCGCCGCCGCAGCGGCAGCACCTGTGCCGGCTTGGCGCCATCGCGCTCCATGGCCAGGACCTGAAGTTCGATCCCGCGCGGCTCGCTTGCATCGAGCTGCAGGAGATGCCCGCCGATGTTGAAGGCGGCGCGATGTTCCTGCATCTGCAGCATGCATTGGCCGAGTTCGGCGAGTGCCGGCACCCAATCGCGCTGCCGTTGCAGCACGGCATTGATCAACACCGCCGCATCGGCAGGTGAAAGCCCGCTGCGGACCGCGAGCAGCTCGCGTTCGGCGGCGGCATGATCGCCACTCGCGAGCAGGGCCAGGATGCGGGCGATCGTGTCGTTCTGAGCGGAGGTCATCGGCGGCGGCCCGATTCGGGCGGAACGAGGGCAGAAGGGCGCGGAAGACTAGCGCCGATGCGGCCCGCGGGCGAGTCGCGGAGGCCCTGCGCTAACATCGGGGCCTTCCCGTTTCCACGCTCCGGAGCATGCCGATGTATCGCCAGACCACGTCGATCGACGCTTTCGATCCCGAACTCGCGCAGGCCATCGCGGCCGAAGTGCAGCGCCAGGAAGATCATGTGGAATTGATCGCGTCCGAGAACTACGCCAGCCCGCGGGTGATGGCGGCGCAGGGTTCGGTGCTGACCAACAAGTACGCCGAGGGTTATCCGGGCAAGCGTTACTACGGCGGCTGCGAATTCGTCGACATCGCCGAGAATCTGGCGATCGAGCGCGTCAAGCAGTTGTTCGGCGCCGATTATGCGAACGTGCAGCCGCACTCGGGATCGCAGGCGAACGCCGCGGTCTATCTCGCCCTGCTCAAGCCCGGCGACACCATCCTCGGCATGAGCCTTGCCCACGGCGGTCATTTGACGCACGGCGCCAAGGTCAACTTCTCCGGAAAGATCTTCAACGCGATCCAGTACGGCATCGACGTCAACACCGGCCTGATCGACTACGCCGAAGTCGAGCGCCTTGCGATCGAGCACAAGCCGAAGATGATCGTGGCCGGTTTCTCGGCGTATTCGCAGGTCATCGACTGGTCGAAGTTCGCCGAGATCGCGAAAGCGGTCGGTGCGTACTTCTTCGTCGACATGGCCCATGTCGCCGGCCTCGTCGCCGCCGGCGAATATCCGAACCCGGTGCCGCATGCGGATGTCGTCACCTCGACCACGCACAAGACTCTGCGCGGCCCTCGCGGCGGCATCATCCTGGCCAAGGCGAATGCCGAGATCGAGAAGAAGCTGCAATCGATGGTCTTCCCGGGCACGCAGGGCGGACCGTTGATGCACGTCATCGCGGCCAAGGCCGTGGCCTTCCTCGAAGCCTTGCAGCCGGAGTTCAAGACCTACCAGCATCAGGTCGTGCTGAACGCCCAGGCGATGGCGAACACCTTCGTCAGCCGCGGCTACAAGATCGTGTCCGGCGGCACCCAGAACCATCTGTTCCTGGTCGACCTGATCGGTCGCGACGTCACCGGCAAGGACGCAGAAGCCGCGCTCGGCGCCGCGCACATCACGGTCAACAAGAACTCGGTGCCGAACGATCCGCGCTCGCCGTTCGTGACGTCGGGGTTGCGCATCGGCTCCCCGGCCGTGACCACGCGCGGCTACAAGGAACCCGACTGCGTCGCGCTGGCAAACTGGATCTGCGACATCCTCGATCAGCCGGCCAACACCGACGTGATCGCTGGTGCGCGTGCCAACGTGACGAAGCAGTGCCGGCAGTTCCCGGTCTACGCCTGAGCTGAATCCGGTGATATCTCCAGGGCGCCGTGAGGCGCCCTGAATTTTTTCCGATCGTCGTGATCGATCCCCGCATCTGCTTCCGAGTATTCGAATGTCCCCACTGCGAGACATTCGTCATGTCCGACCCAAGAAGCGATGCCGTTGCG
>DATMVT010000199.1:0-4364 GCA_035562895.1 Patescibacteria group bacterium
TTCGGCAATCCTGCATGCCATCGTGATCCTCGGCGTCACCTTCGACTATGAAGACCCGGCCGCTTACCTGCCGAGTCTGGACGTGATCCTCGTGCAATCGGCGGCCGCCACCAAGCCGGACAAGGCCGACTTCCTCGCCAATGCCTCGCAACAAGGCGGCGGCGAATCCGACGAATCGAAACGTCCGCGGCAACCGGTGACCAGCCCGATCCCGAAACCGACCGAGGGTGTCGCGCCGTCGCCGCAACGCGCCGGCGCACCCAAGCCGCAAAAGGCGACACCGCAACCGGTGCTGCGCGGCAGTTCGAGCGAATACCAGGTGCAGCGGGTCGACGAGGCACGCACGGAGACGCCAGAGGTGCCGCAAGTCAGCGCGCGCGAACTGATCGAACACAGCTTGGAAATGGCCAAGCTCGCCGCCGAACTCGAGCGCCAGACCGAGGCCTACGCCAAGCGCCCGAAGCGCAAGTTCATTTCGGCCAGCACGAAGGAATACGTTTACGCGGCCTACATGCGCGCATGGGTCGCCAAGATCGAACGCATCGGCAACCTCAACTATCCCGACGAAGCCCGTCGCCGACAGTCGCACGGCAGCCTGGTGCTGACCGTCGCGGTGAAGCGAGACGGGACCGTGGAGCGAATCGACCTGATCCAGTCGTCGGGCTCCGAGGTCCTCGACCAGGCGGCGATCCGCATCGTCGAGCTGGGCGCGCCGTTTTCCCCGCTTCCGGCCGGCGACGAAATCGTCGACGTGCTGCACATCACCCGAACCTGGCAGTTCCTCGACGGCAGCGTCACCGGCCGGTAGCCGGTTCGGCTTCCACTACAATCGCGCCATGTCCTCGCCCCACTATCTGACGCGACACCTGCTGATCGCGATGCCCACGCTCGACGATCCGAACTTCGCGCGCGGCGTCACCCTGATTTGCCAGCACGGCGAGGACGGCGCGATGGGCCTGACCATCAACCGCCCTTCCGATTGGCGGCTCGGCGACGTGATGCAGCAGATCGGGGTCGAACACACGCCACCCGAAATCGCGCGCGAAGTCGTGTTGTCCGGAGGGCCGGTGCAGGGCGAGCGCGGTTTCGTGCTGCACGAGCCGGGCGAGCAGCAGTGGGACTCGAGCGCACGCATTTCCGACCAGCTGATCCTTACCACCTCCAAGGACGTCCTTCTGGCGATTGCCGCCGGGCAGGGGCCGACGCGCTATCTGGTCATGCTCGGCTATGCCGGCTGGTCGGCCGGACAACTCGAACACGAGATTCGCGAGAACGCGTGGTTGACCACGGAACCGGTGGACAACCGCGTGCTCTTCGATACACCGATCGAGCAACGATGGGACGCTGCCGCGCGCCTGCTGGGTATCGACATTCACCTGCTGGGCGGCGCCGCGGGACATGCCTGAGGCCATGATCGTTCTCGGCTTCGACTACGGGCTGCGTCGCATCGGCGTGGCGGTCGGCCAGCGCATCACCGGGACCGCGAGCGCCATCGCCGTCGTGCGCAATTCCGATGGCGGCCCCGACTGGATCGGATGCGACGCCTTGCTGAAGGCTTGGCGACCCCAGGCGCTGGTCGTCGGCCTGCCACTCGGCCGCGATGGCGACGACCAGCCAATGACACATGCCGCGCGCGCTTTCGCGACGTTGCTGCAGGCGCGTTATCAGCTGCCGGTGCACATGGCGGACGAGCGCTTCACCTCGCGCGCAGCCGATGCCGAATTCGTCGCCGCCCGGCGTGCCGGGCTGGCACGTCGCAAGGACGCAGCGATGCTCGATGCGCAAGCAGCGCGTCGCATCGTCGAACAATGGTTGAGCCAGCCCATGACCGAGTCGAGCGATCCATGAACATTGCCCCTCCGCGCCGCCACCTGATCACGCTCTCCGACATGTCGCGCGAAGAGATGCAGGCGATGTTCGAACTCGCCGAACGCCTGCGCGCGCCGGATCGACCGCGATTGCTGGCCGGCAAGACCGTCGTGAACCTGTTCTTCGAGCCCTCGACGCGCACCCGGGTGAGTTTCGAGCTGGCGGCACTGCGGCTCGGCGCGGACGTCGTGCCGTTCGATGTCGAGCACTCCTCGACGCAGAAAGGCGAGACCCTGCTCGATACCTTGCGCAATCTCGAAGCCATGGGCTGCGACCAGTTCGTCGTGCGCCACAAGGACAACGGCACGCCCGGCCGGCTCGCCGAGCAGGCCGCGGCCGGCGTCTCGATCATCAATGCCGGGGACGGCAATCACGCCCACCCGACCCAGGGCCTGCTCGACGCCTTCACCATCCTTCGCCACAAGCCCGACCTCGCGAACCGAAGCGTCGCCATCGTCGGCGACATCCTGCACTCCCGCGTCGCGCGCTCCGACATTCACGCATTGCTCGCGCTCGGCGTCGGCGAACTGCGCGTCGCCGGGCCCGAAGCCTTGCTGCCGGGCCGCGACGCGCTTCCTGGCTGCATCGTGCACCACTGCATCGACGACGCCGTCAGGGACGCCGACGTCATCATCATGCTGCGCCTGCAGAAGGAGCGCATGACGCAGGCCCTGATCGCCTCCGACACCGATTACTTTCGCGACTGGGGCCTCGACGAGACCCGTCTCGGACTGGCGCATCCTGAGGCCATCGTCATGCATCCCGGGCCGATCAATCGCAACGTCGAGATCGCCGATGGCGTCGCCGATGGCGCGCAGTCGCGCATCCTCGAACAGGTCGCGAACGGCGTCGCGATCCGCATGGCCGTGATGGCGACGCTCGCCGGGACGTCGGCGCCGTGAAGCGCGGCGTCCCGAGCGTGCTGCAAACCATCGTCACCGCGGCGAGACGCGGACAATTCCTCATGATTCCGTTTTCGACCCTGCGCTAACGTCGCAACGAACCAAGGAAGCGATCGAGTTGAGCCCGCGCCAGTTCCCCGTCGAAGATTCGCTTGCGGTGCTGATCCGCGAGTGCGTCGTCGAGTTGCTGGAACATCGCACGCCGGGCGGCACGATCTGCCCGAGCGAGGCCGCACGCATCCTCGGCGGCGAGTTGAACGTCGAATGGCGCGACCTGATGCGCCCGGTCCGCGATGTCGCCGCCAAGATGGCGGACCAAGGCGCGATCGACATCGTCCAGTCCGGACGACCGGTGAACATCCATGATGCGCGAGGGCCGGTACGTCTGCGCCTGCGACGCAAACACGACCGCGGCCACTGAGAACGCGGCGCATCCGCTAAACTCGCGGTCTTCACTTGACCGAACCGCGATCCATGAGCGAGACGCCCGTCCCCAACCATTTCATCCGCCAGATCGTCGTCGATGATCTCGACTCCGGCAAGCACGCCCGCATCGCGACGCGCTTCCCGCCCGAGCCGAATGGCTATCTGCACATCGGACACGCCAAGTCGATCTGCCTGAACTTCGGCCTCGCCGGCGAATTCGACGGTCGTTGCAACTTGCGTTTCGACGATACCAATCCGGCCAAGGAAGACCCGGAATACGTCGAGGCGATCAAGGAAGACGTGCAGTGGCTCGGCTTTCGCTGGGCGGAGTTGCGCCACGCCTCCGACTACTTCGAGCTGATCCACCGTTGCGCGCTGAAGCTGATCCGCGACGGCGTCGCCTTCGTCTGCGACCTGAGTGCCGACGAAGTGCGCGAATACCGCGGCACGTTGACGCAACCCGGTCGCAACAGCCCGTATCGCAATCGTTCGGTCGCGGAGAATCTCGATCTGTTCGCGCGCATGCGTGCCGGTGAATTCGCCGACGGATCGCGCACGCTGCGCGCGAAGATTGACATGGGCTCGGGCAACATCAACCTGCGCGACCCGGCGCTGTATCGCATCCGCAAGGTCGAGCATCAGAACACCGGCAACGCCTGGTGCATCTATCCGATGTACGACTTCGCCCACGTCGTCTCGGATGCCGTCGAGGGCATCACGCATTCGCTGTGCACGCTGGAATTCGAGGACCATCGTCCGCTGTATGACTGGTGTCTCGACCAGTTGCCGGTCTGGCAGATGCCGGAACTCGCCGACGAACTGGCCCGCCTCGGACTCAAGCCCGGCCGTCCGCGGCAGATCGAGTTCTCGCGCCTGAACCTCGATTACCTGGTGATGAGCAAGCGCAAGCTGCTGGCGCTGGTGAATGATGGACTGGTCGGCGGCTGGGACGATCCGCGCATGCCGACCCTGCGCGGCATCCGCCGGCGCGGGTTCACGCCCGAGGCGATCCGCAATTTCATCCGCAATGCCGGTGTCACCAAGCAGGAATCGGTGCTGGCGTTCTCGCTGCTCGAAAACGAAGTGCGCAACGACCTCGACGCGCGCGCCGAACGGCGCATGGTGGTGATCGATCCGCTCAGGCTGGTGATCACCAACCGGCCCGAG
>DATMVT010000200.1:0-2435 GCA_035562895.1 Patescibacteria group bacterium
CGATCTTCTGCGACTACCGCGTCATGGCGCGTTCGCCCGATTCCGACAAGCCCTTCCGCATCGGCCTGAACGAAGTCCAGGTCGGATTGACCGTGCCGGAAGTGATCCAGCTCGCGCTGCGTCGTCTGGTCGGCGCACACCGCGCCGAGCGGTTGATGGTCGCCGGTGCGATGGTCGAGAGCGACGAAGCACTGCGCATCGGCTTCGTCGACGAGGTCGTCGCGATCGACGACGTGGTCGCGCGTGCATTGGCCTGGTGTCGCCAGCATCTGGCGCTGCCGCCGCTGGCGATGGCGAACACGCGCCGCTTCGCGCGCGCCGACCTCGCCGAGATCATGGCCGATCCGAACCGCTTCCCGGCGGAAGACTTCGCCGCATCGTGGTTCGGCGAGGAAACGCAGACGGTGCTGCGCGCACTGGTCGAGAAGCTGAAGTCGAAGGGGTGATCACGCGTCACCGGTCGCGACGGCGCGGCGGCGATCGGCGATCCAGCCACTCCAGGACGGCGCGAACAGTTTCGAACCCGTCAGTCCTGCAAGTTCCATCGCCAGCAGGTTGTGGCAAGCCGTCACGCCCGAGCCGCACATGTGCACGACGCGATCCGCAGCAACATCGCCGAGCACGCTTCGCCATTCGGCGCCCAACTGCTCGGGGGACTTGAAGCGACCGCTCGGATCGAGATTGTCGGCAAACGGCCGATTGACGGCGCCGGGGACATGACCGGCCACCGGGTCCAGCGGCTCGACCTCGCCACGAAATCGCGGTGCCGCACGCGCGTCGACCAGGCGCCGCGACCGATCGGTGCGCAGCGCGTCGACTTCGCCAAAATCAGCGGTCGCAGACGCGGCGTATCGCACATCGACCAAAGTCGGTGCGAAGTCGGGAATCAGGTCGGTGACGGGCGCGCCCGCCGCAATCCACGCCGCATGACCGCCATCGAGCACACGCACATCGCGATGACCGACGGCACGCAGCATCCACCACAGGCGCGCGGCGAAACCGCCATTCGCTTCGTCGTACATCACCCAGGACTGATCCGGCGCGTAGCCGACCTGCGACAACCAGCGTGCGAAGGCCGCTGCAGCCGGCAACGGATGGCGCCCCACGCCTTTCAATGCATGATCGGACAGGTCGCGGTCGAGGTGCGCGTAGATCGCACCGGGCACATGCGCTGCACGATAGGCCGCTTCGCCTTTCGCGGTATCCGCCAGATCGAAGCGCACGTCGGCGATGCGCAATCGCGGCTCGCCCAGGCGAGAACGCAGCTCCTCCACCGACATCAGCACGTCGCTCATCGCAGTCGCTCCAATCGGTCGCGCAGATTAATCAGCATCGCCGCGGTCGCGCCCCAGATGCGGTGGCCGGCGAACTCGAATTCGTGGATCTCGCGACGCAGGCCGCGATACTCGATGTACTGGACGCGATGGGCGCTGTGATCCAGGAACAGCGAGAGCGGCGCTTCGAAGGCTTCGGCGACCTCGTCCGGATTCGGGCTGAGCACGAATCCCGGACGCACCCGCGCCACCACCGGCAGCACGCGGTAGGCGGAAATCGTCTCGAACGGATCGAGAAAGCCGATCGGCGCGACGAATCGGGCATCGAGGCCGACCTCTTCGTCGGCCTCGCGCAAGGCCGCGGCGATCGCATCGACATCTTCCGGGTCGATGCGTCCGCCGGGAAAACTGACCTGTCCGCCATGGGTCGCAAGACTCTCGGTGCGGCGCGTCAGCAGGATGGTCGGCACGGCACGCTCGACGATGCCGACCAGCACCGCTGCAGGCGCCAGCCGCGCCGGGTCCGGCAACACATCAGCAAGCTGCGCGCGGTTCCAGCCTGGTCCCGAGGGCGGCTGCGCCAGATCGTGCAGCGCAGCGTGGACGCGTTCGATGTCGAAACGCTCAGCCACGCGCGGCCTCGCGTGCCGGCAGCACCTCGTCCATCAGCGCGCGCCGCCGCTCATCGTCCAGGCTGCCCCAGCAGGCGATTTCGTCGAGCGTGCGCGCGCAGCCTTCGCACAAGCCGTCCGCCGCCATCGTGCAGACGCCGATGCAGGGCGTGACGATCGGGCGAGGCTTTGGCGGCGGGAACAGGTTCATCGGTGTCTTCATGGCGATCAAAACAGACGAGGCCGGATGCGCGTGCAACCGGCCTCGCTGGAGGTGCGTCGGCGCCGGATTACTTGACGTCGATGAGCTTGATCTCGAAGACCAGCGCTTCGTTCGGTCCGATCGGACCCTGTCCGCGCATGCCGTAGGCCTGTTCCGCTGGCAGGAAGAGCTGCCAATGGTCACCGACCTTCATCATCGGCAGGATGTCCTGCCAGCCCTTCAGAACGGCATCGACCTTGAACTTGGCCGGCACGCCGCGCGCGAAGGAACTGTCGAACTCGAGGCCACTGGTCAGCGAACCGCGGTAATGCACGGTGACTTCGCTGT
>DATMVT010000201.1:0-1595 GCA_035562895.1 Patescibacteria group bacterium
GTCGCCGACGTCGTAGGGCGGGCTGACCTCGACGACGTCGGCGCCGATCACGGACAGGCCGGCGAGGCCGCGGACCAGGCGCAAGGCGTCCTGCGTGCTGAAACCGCCGACGACCGGCGTGCCGGTGCCGGGGGCGTAGGCGGGATCGAGGAAGTCGATGTCGAAGCTGACGTAGCAGGGGCGCGAGCCGATGCGTTCGCGGATCGCGGCGATGCTCGCGTCGATCCCGTATGCATGCATCCAGTTCGCGTCGCGCACGTCGAAACCATGCGATTCCGGATTGAAGGTGCGCAGGCCGAGCTGGATCGAATGCGCGGGATCGACGAGGCCTTGTTTCGCGGCATGGAAGAACATGGTGCCGTGGTCGATGCGGCCGTCCTCGTCCGCCCAGGTGTCGCTGTGCGCGTCGAAGTGGATCAAGGACAAGGGGCCGTGCTTCGCGGCCAGTGCTTGCAGCACCGGGTAGGCGACGAAATGGTCGCCGCCGAGTGCGAGCGGGATCACGCCGGCATCGACCAGCGTCGCGATTTGCGCGCGGATCGCCTCCGGCACGCGCTCGGGGCGGCCATGATCGAAATGGAGATCGCCGTAGTCGATCACGTGCAGGCGATCGAGCGGGTCGAAGTCCCACGAATAAGGTCGGCACCAAGCCAGCGAGGCCGAGGCCTGCCGGATCGCGCGCGGCCCGAAACGCGTGCCGGGCCGATTCGTCGTGGCCGTGTCGAACGGAATGCCGAGTACGGCGACATCGACCCCGGCGAGGTCTTTGGTGTACCGCCGGCGCAGGAAGCTGAGCGCGCCGGCGTAAGTCGGTTCCGCTTGCGTGCCGTAGGGCGATTCACGCGTGAACGCGAGGTCGGTGCGGGAGGGGAAGTGGGATTTGTCGTTGGACATGCGATCAGCGAAAGCGCCCCTCATCCACCCTTCGGGCACCTTCTCCCCGCTGCGCGGGGCGAAGGAAAGACATCGATTGCGTCTCTCGTTCCCTCGCCCCGCGTCGCGGGGAGAGGGCAGGGTGAGGGGCGCTCTACCAGGTTACGATTTCAACGCTTCCGCCGCCGGCACGTAGTCGTAGCCGAGGTCCTTGGCGACCGCTTCGAAGGTGATCTTGCCGGCATGTACGTTCAGGCCGTTGAGCAGATGGCCGTCATCGAGCATCGCCTGCGCGCCCTTGTTCGCGAGCTGCACCGCGAACGGCAAGGTCGCATTGGTCAGCGCGAACGTCGAGGTGCGCGCCACGCCGCCCGGCATGTTCGCGACGCAGTAGTGGATGATGCCGTCCACCTCATAGGTCGGATGCTGGTGCGTAGTCGCCTTCGACGTCTCGAAGCAACCGCCCTGATCGATCGCGACATCGACCAGCACCGAACCCGGACGCATCAGCGACAAGTGCTTGCGCGACACCAGCTTCGGCGCCGCCGCACCCGGGATCAGCACGGCACCGATCACCAGATCGGTCATCGGCAGCAGGTCTTCGATCGCGTCGATCGTCGAATAAAGCGTCGTGATCTTGTCGCCGTAGAGTTCATCGAGGTACTTCAGGCGATCGAGCGAGCGATCGAGGATGGTGACGCGCGCGTTCAGGCCCATGGCCA
>DATMVT010000202.1:0-3217 GCA_035562895.1 Patescibacteria group bacterium
GACGTCGCGCTCGGTCACGCCCGCGAATGCGGCCAGCTGCTTGGCGACGAATCCCGTGTTGGCGCCGCGCTTCTCGATGTGCACCAGCCAATGCTCACCGCCGCCGCTGGCGTCGAAGCCGAGCTGCTCGTCGACGAAGAAATCCGCGACCTCGGCGCGCAAACGGCCACGCAGCGGCGCACCGCCATGCGCGAACGGCAATTCGCTCATCGCAGGATCCGGTCGAGCAGGACCACGGCTTCCGCCGCCAAGCCCTCGCGGCGGCCGACGAAGCCGAGCTTCTCGGTGGTCGTCGCCTTCACCGAAATGCGGTCGATCTCGATCCCGAGTTCGGCCGCGATCGCCGAGCGCATCGCATCGCGGTGCGGTCCGATCTTCGGCGCCTCGGCCAGCACGGTGATGTCGGCATTGCTGACGTGCCAGCCGCGCTCCGCCAGCAGCATCGCGCAATGGCGCAGGAAGAAACGGCTGTCGCAATCCTGCCAGCGCGGATCCGAGGGCGGAAAGTGCTGGCCGATGTCGCCGAGCGCGAGCGCACCGAGCAGGGCATCGCACAGCGCGTGCAACACGACATCACCGTCGGAATGCGCGTCGATGCCGCGCTCGTGCTCGATGCGCACGCCGCCCAGCATCAGGTGGTCGCCGTCGCGAAACGCGTGGACGTCGAAACCGTGTCCGATGCGATGCGTCATGCCGGCGAGGTCAGGATGAATTCGGCCAATGCGAGGTCGTGCAAGGTCGTGACCTTGATGTTGTCGTCGGCGCCGACCACGAGCAGCGGATGGCCGCCGACGCGTTCGATCGCCGAGGCTTCGTCGGTGATCGCGGCCGCACTGACCGGATCGGCCAGCGCCGATCGCAGCGCCATGCGCAGTCGACCAAAACGGAACAATTGCGGCGTCAACGCGCGCCAAAGTTCGGCACGACTCTCGCTGCGTTCGATGCGACCACCCGCGGCGCCGCGCTTGACGGTGTCGCGCATCGGCGCGGCAAGGATCGCACCGTCGTCATGACGGGATCCCTGCTCGATCAGCGCGTCGATGTCGCCGTGGCGAATGCAGGGTCGCGCCGCATCGTGGACCATGACCCAGTCCGAATCGGACACGGTTCCCACCAGCGCATCGAGTGCGGCAAGCACCGAAAAGGCGCGCTCCTCGCCACCCACGCAGGTACGCACCGGCTTGCCTTCGAGCTCGTCGATGTCCGGCCAATGCGGGTCGTCCTTCGCCAGCGCGACCATCAAGCCGGAGACACGCGGATGCGCAGCGAGGCGATCAAGCGTGCGAACGATCATCGGCTCGGCCACCAGCGGTGCATACTGCTTCGGCAAGGCCGTGCCGAAGCGCTGACCGCGACCTGCAGCGGGAACCACACACCAGATCATTCGCTCTCCTTGGCCGGCAACTCCGGCTCGATCACCTGATAGAACACTTCGCCCGGCTTGATCATGCCGAGTTCGCTGCGCGCGCGCTCCTCGATCGCCTCGGTGCCGGACTTCAAGTCCTCGACCTCGGCGGCGAGCGCGTCATTGCGCTTGCGCAACTCCGCGTTCTCCCGTTCTTGCGCGGCCACACGTTCGCGAAGATGCCGCACTTCAGGCCGACCACCCTGACCCAGCCAAAGCTTGGCCTGCAAGCCGATCAACAACACGATCAGCCCGACGATCATCCAGCGGTACGGGTGGCGCAGCTTCACCGATGCGGATTACTTGAACGCCGGCAGGCTGACGAACGCCGACCGGCCCGCATATCGCGCCTTCGCGCCGAGCGCCTCTTCGATGCGCAGCAACTGGTTGTATTTCGCTACGCGGTCGGTGCGGCACAGCGAACCCGTCTTGATCTGCGTCGCCGTGGTTGCAACCGACAGGTCGGCGATCGTGGTGTCCTCGGTCTCGCCGGAGCGATGCGAAATGACCGCCGCGTAGCGGTTCGCATGCGCCATCGCAATCGCGTCCAGGGTCTCACTGAGCGTGCCGATCTGGTTGACCTTGATCAGGATGGCGTTGGCGATGCCCTTGTCGATGCCTTCGCGCAGAATCTTCGGATTGGTCACGAACAGGTCGTCGCCGACCAGCTGCACGGTGGCGCCGAGGCGTTCGGTCTGCAATTTCCAGCCGTCCCAGTCGCCCTCGGCCATGCCGTCCTCGATCGACACGATCGGATATTTCGCGCACCAACCGGCATAGAACTCGACCATTTGCTCGGAGGTGAGTTTCTTGCCTTCGCCGGTGAGATGGTACCGGCCGTCGTCTTTGTGGAATTCGGAGGCCGCGGCATCGAGCGCCAGCCACACGTCTTCACCCGCCTTGTAGCCGGCCTTCGCGACCGCTTCGAGGATGGTCTCGATCGCTTCCTCGTTCGAGCGCAGATCCGGCGCGAATCCACCTTCGTCGCCGACCGCGGTCGCCAGACCGCGACCCTTCAGTACCGATTTCAGCGCGTGGAAGATCTCGGTGCCGCAACGCAATGCTTCCGAGAAACTGCCGAGGCCGGCCGGCATGACCATGAATTCCTGCAGGTCGACGTTGTTGTCGGCATGCGCGCCGCCGTTGATGATGTTCATCATCGGCACCGGCAGCACGGCGTCGCGTTCACCGGCCAGGTGCCGCCACAGCGGCAGCCCCCTCGCCGCCGCGACCGCGTGTGCGTTCGCCATCGACACCGCGAGCAACGCGTTCGCGCCCAGCTTGCCCTTGTTGTCGGTGCCATCGAGTGCGATCAGCGTGTCGTCCAGTCCGCGCTGGTCGGCGCCATCGCGACCGACGATGGCCGATCGAATCGCGTCATTGACGTTCGCCACCGCCTTGCGCACGCCCTTGCCGAGGTAGCGCGTCTTGTCGCCGTCGCGCAATTCCACCGCCTCGCGCGAACCGGTCGATGCGCCACTCGGCACGGCGGCGCGGCCGATCTGGCCGGACGCCAGCGTGACTTCGGCTTCCAGCGTCGGGTTGCCGCGCGAGTCGAGGATTTCGCGCGCATGCACATGACGAATCTTCATCGGATCCACGGCCTCAAAAAAAGGGCGCACAGATTAGCAGGGATGTCCCTGCCGAGGCCGCGGATTCCCGGAGGAATTCAGGCGCTTGCGGCCCTCAGCCCGCGCCGGACCAGGGCGCTCGCGAACGGAATCGCGACCAGCCACAGCAGGGCCGGGCCGGCCGGCGTGCGGGCACCGAGCAGGTCCGGAGCGGACACGGCGAGCAGCAGGCCGGCGGCGG
>DATMVT010000203.1:0-27737 GCA_035562895.1 Patescibacteria group bacterium
GCTTTCTTCTTGGTAGTTGCTGCTTTCATTGTGGTGCTCCTCTTGGTTTTGGCAGTGATCGCCCGGTTGAAACCGATCAAACGCCGAGTGCGCAGACTGCCGACACGCACACACGGCTGGAGGGAACGACACGACGCGTCGTCGGGAGCATCAATGGAATTGCGTCGTGGTCGCGGAAGTGGAAGTGCATGCGGAAGAGGCGGAGATCCGATCGCGACATCTGCGAGGAAGTTGTTGCGGTCGATGACCTGATGTCTTTGTTGCCACTCATTTCCGAAGCATGTTTGTCACGCTGCGGCAAAACTAATCGCACACGCGTTGACTGTCAACACGTTTTGTGGCGGAGAAAAATTCCATCCGCATCGTCGATGCGTCGTGCAGCGATGTCGTCATCGCGAGATGCACGCGTCATCGCATCAGCGCGTCCATCGCAACGAATGCAGCGCACGCGATTCGGAAAAAGAAAACGGCTGCTCGCGCAGCCGTTTTGATCTCGCACGCGACGATGCTCAGTGATCTTCGCTATCGATCATCTCGGCGTATTCGTCGGGACTGAGCAACGCATCCAGTTCACTGCTGTCGGCAGGCTTCACGACGAACAGCCAACCTTCGCCATAGGCGTCGCCATTGATGGTCTCGGGCGCGTCCGCCAACTTCTCGTTCACCGCAACTACCTTGCCCGACACTGGACTGTAGACATCGGATGCCGCCTTGACCGACTCGACCACGGCCGCGCCATTGCCGGCCTGCAGGTCGTCGCCGACGCTCGGCAACTCGACATACACGAGGTCTCCGAGTGCTGCTTGCGCATGGTCGGAAATGCCGACGGTGATCTGTCCGTTGTCCTCGACGCGCGCCCATTCGTGGCTCTTCAGGAATTTCAGGTCGCCTGGAATTTCGCTCATGACTCGCTCCTCGTGGTCGGTGATGGAAGATTGTAGTGCGGTTGAGAACAACGATCGGATCAAACGCCGGGGCACGCCTGGCCATCGCGCACGAACGGGAACTTCGCCATCCGCACCGGCATCGCCTTGCCGCGGATGTCCACGGCCAACGCACCCGCGACCGCACCCGCCGGAACACGCGCGAACGCGATCGACTTGCCGAGCGTGGGCGAAAACGATCCGCTGAGGATCTCGCCGTCGCCGAGATCGGTGATCACGCGCTGGCCATGACGCAGGACGCCCTTCTCGTCGAGCACCAGCCCGATCATCTGGCGTGCAACGCCATTCGACTTCTGCGCGAGCAATGCATCGCGTCCGACGAAATCGCGATCGGCCGGCTCGAGTGCGATCGTCCAGGCGAGCGCCGCTTCCCAGGGCGACACGGATTCATCCATGTCCTGACCGTAGAGATTCATGCCCGCCTCGAGCCGCAAGGTGTCGCGCGCACCGAGGCCGCAGGGCTTCACGCCCGCGGCCACCAGCAGGTTCCAGAACGACACCGCAGTCGCCTCCGGCACCATGATCTCGTAACCGTCCTCGCCGGTGTAGCCGGTGCGCGCGACGAACATCCCGTCGATGTCGGCTGCAACGAACTTGCCGAGCTTGCCGGCGCGCGCGGCGCCCTCGGCTGTCAGCAGACCATGCACGCGCTCACGTGCGCTTGGCCCCTGCACCGCGATCATCGCGTAGTCGCGTCGCTCGGTCAGGGTGACGCCGAATCGGCTGCCTTGTCGCGCCAGCCAGTCGAGGTCCTTGTCGCGCGTCGATGCATTGACGACGACGCGGAAGAACGATTCGTCCAGGAAATAGACGATCAAGTCGTCGATCACGCCGCCCTGCTCGTTCAGCATGCAACTGTAGAGCGCCTTGCCGGAAACCTTGAGCTTGTCGATGTTGTTCGCGAGCAAGTGCCGCAGGAACTCGCGCACGCGCGGGCCACGTACGTCGACGATGGTCATGTGCGAGACGTCGAACATGCCGGCATCGCGACGCACCGCGTGGTGCTCGTCGATCTGCGAGCCGTAGTTGATCGGCATGTCCCAGCCGCCGAAATCGACCATGCGCGCGCCGAGGGCACGATGCGTGGCATTGAGGATGGTCAGGTTCAACATGAGCACTCCGCGCCGACAACCGAGGGCGCGGAGCATAACGACTCAGGCTTCGGTTTTCTCGACGCGAAGGATCAGGCCATCGGTTTTGCAGATGCGCACGCGTGCGCCGGCCGCGAGATCCGGGCCTTCGACGGTCCACAGCGCATCGCCGATCTTGAGCTTGCCGCGCCCGAGCGCGATCGGCGCGTCGAGCACGAATTCGCGCCCGACCAGCTGGTCGGCCTTGCGGTTCAGCAGCGGCTGGTCGCTCGGCGTCTCGTGCGAACGGAACCACTTCCAGTAGATCGCGACGGAAGCGAGCGAAGAGATGCCGAACACCGCGATCTGTCCGAGCAACGGCAGGTCCGGCACGACGAAGACCACCGCACCGACGATGAATGCGGCGATGCCGAACCACAGGATGCTGGCACCGGGAATGATGGTTTCGAGCGCGAGCAATGCGAGCGCGATCGCCCACCAGGTGTAGACGAGCTGTCCCATCTCAGGCTTCCGGCATCTTCGGCGGCTTGGTCGTGATTGCCTTGTCGAGCGCGCCCTTCGACAGTTCCGCGATGCCGGCGATCGAGCCGAGCAGCCCGGTGGTCTCGAGCGGCATCATCAGGATCTTCTGGTTCGGGGAGGTCGCCAGCGCCTTCAGCGCCTCGACGTACTTCTGGGCGACGAAGTAGTTGATCGCCTGCACGTCGCCGCGCTCGATGGCCTGGCTGACCATCATCGTCGCCTTGGCTTCCGCTTCGGCCAGACGCTCGCGTGCCTCGGCATCCTTGAACGCCGCTTCGCGTCGGCCTTCGGCCTCCAGCACCGCCGACTGCTTCTCGCCCTCGGCGCGCAGGATTTCCGACTGGCGCGAACCCTCGGCTTCCAGGATCTGCGCGCGCTTTTCGCGCTCGGCTTTCATCTGGCGTGCCATCGAATCGACCAGGTCGCGCGGCGGCTGGATGTCCTTCAGCTCGATGCGGTTGACCTTGAGCCCCCAGGGATGTGTGGCTTCATCGACGACGCGCAACAGCTTGGTGTTGATCTCGTCGCGCTTCGACAGCGATTCGTCGAGGTCCATCGAACCGATCGCGGTACGGATGTTGGTCATCACCAGCGCGACGATGGCCTGCTCCAGATTCGAGACCTCGTAGGCCGCCTTGGCCGCGTCCAGCACCTGGAAGAACACCACGCCGTCGACCTTGACGACGGCATTGTCCTTGGTGATGACTTCCTGCGAAGGGACGTCGAGCACCTGTTCCATCATGTTGATCTTGCGGCCGACATTGAAGATGTAGGGGATGATGATGCCGATGCCCGGCGTCTGCGTGTGCGTGTACTTGCGGAAGCGCTCGATCGTGTACTCGAAGCCTTGCGGCACCATGACCACGCCCTTCCACAGCGTGAAAATGATGAAGGCGAGCAGAAACAGCACGATCGGTTCCATGGCGTTCTCCGGGTTGTAGACCGCGAGTATAGGCAGGCGACACGTCCCGCGCAGCGTTTGGAAAGCGTTATGATCGTGCCGCTCGCCCCGAGCGAATGCCCATTCCACGCTGAGAGGAGATCCCGTAATGAAGAAGACACTTCCCCTGGCCATCGGCGCTGCCTTGCTTGCCGCCACGTCCAGCGCGTTCGCGATCACGGACGAGGAAGGCAATGCCTCCCTCCAGTTCAACTTCTCCGCGCCGGGCGCGCGCTCGCTGGCGATGGGCGGTGCCTTCATCGGCCTCGCCGACGATGCCACCGCGGCCTTCTCGAATCCGGCCGGACTGGTCCAGTTGGCCTCGAAGGAAGTGTCGTTCGAGCAGCGCATCAACGACTACAACACCGAATACGTCCGCGGCGGCAGCTACACGCCGGACCCGTTCAACATCGACGGTCTGACATATGACGAAGCGCGCAGCAGCACGCATGCGCCGTCGTTCGTGTCGTTCGTCTGGCCGCACGAGAACTGGGCGGTCGCGGTGTATCGCCATCAGTTCCTGAATTACGAAACCGCATTCGAATCCCGCGGCATCGACTCCGGCCTCGCCAGCGGCGATGGCGACGTCTTTCCGTTCTCCGCCGACATCGATGTTCAGATCAGCAATTTCGGACTGTCGGGCGCCTTCAAGGCGACCGACAAGCTGTCGCTCGGCATCAGTCTGAACAACTACAACCTCGACCTCGATTCGAACACGCGACGCTTCACGACCGTGGGCAGCAGCGTGGTTCGCTTCTCGACCCAGCAGCAGGGCAACGACGGCGCTTTCGGCTTCAGCCTCGGCGGCCAATACCGCGTCAACGACCAGTGGCAGGCCGGACTGGTGTACCGCCACGCGCCGGAATTCAAGTACATCGCCAGCATCGTGCCGGGCAGCGTCGCCTTCAATCGCATCGACAAGACCGCGTACTTCAACACGCCCGACCTGTTCGGCATCGGCGTCGTCTACCGTCCGACCGATGCCTGGACGGTCGCCCTCGACGTTTCGCACATCATGTATTCGGAACTGACCGACGAGATGCAGTCGAACTTCCGGCTCGACGACACCGATGCGGCGTCGCGCGCGGCGCTCGATCCGCTGCAGATCGACGACGGCGTCGAGATTCGCCTGGGCGCCGAGTACACCTTCACCGACGCCAAAGTGCCGTTCTCGATTCGTGCCGGCCTCTGGAACGACCCGGAACACACCGTCCGCTTCAACGGCGTGCCGGAACTGACTCCGGACGCGATTGCCAACGCGGTGCTGTTCTCGACCGGCGACGACGAGCTGCACACCTCGGTCGGCTTCGGCTGGGCGTTCGAGAAGGTGCAGATCGACGCCGCGTTCGATGCATCCGAACGCAACGAAACGGTGTCGCTGTCGGGCGTCGTCCGCTTCTGATCGGACACGGTCCATGCCGGAACCCACAACGCCGCGCATTGCGCGGCGTTGTCGTTTTCAGCGAACGCTGGCGAAATAGGCGCGGAAGCGCGGCGAATAGAAACCGTTGTCGGGGACGATGGTCGTCAACGCTCGGCGCGCAAGACGCACTTCCTGTTCGGCACTGCCGCGCAGCGTCGGCGCATTCGCCGCCTCGATTTCCGATTGCGCAAAATAGGCCGCCGCGCGGAGCAGGTGGAGATGTGCCAGCGCTTTCCCCTGGACACCGCTGATGGAACCGCCGGTCACGGCGCGATAACGCCCCGCCAGCCAGTTCTGCAGCGCCGTCTGCAGGTTCGCCGGCACGGCGCTTGCAACCGGCGACGGTGTCGGAACGCTGGGCGCCGGTCCAGGCGGGACGGCCGACACATTGGTCGGAAGCGGCGGCTTCACGACCGGCGGCGCGACCGGCGGCGCGACCGGCTTGACGACCGCAACCGGCTTGTCGACGGCCGGCTTGGTCGCTGCGAGTCGGGCGGTGCAGTCGACACGTGCGGCATCGGCGACGCCCTTGAACTCGGACACTTGGGTGATCACCGGAGCAGCGGCCGCGTCGCCGAACCAGCGCAGCGCGCCGGCGCAATCATTCTGGCGATACGCGGCGAGCCCGAGGTAGTACTGCGGCACGTACGGCGCGAAGCGTTGTCCGTACAGCTTGACGCGGACCTTGGGCACCGGATTGTCCGACAACGATTCCTGCATCGCCGCTTCCACGTCCGACCAGTGGCCGTCCGCCGCCGCTTCCTGGCCACGCGCATAGGCGCGGTAGTCGGCCAAGGCCGTCGCCGGCGCCAGCAAGGCCGCGCCGATGAGGATCGCCCCCAGTCGCTCAAAGGCCGGCACGACGCAGGTACTCCTTGGCATCGAGTGCCGCGAATGCGGCGGAGCTGACGGTCTCGGTGCTGGCCTTCACGGTGGCCTGGGCACTGCTGCGGGCACCGCTCGGATGCTTGAACGCGACGCGATAGACGCCGGCCGGCACCCGCAGTCGCAGCGGCGTGGTGCGGTCGGCAGGCAACGCGATCGCCGACTTGCGCTGCAGGTCGGTGATCGATTCGACCTCGCCCCAGGGCAGGGCCAACAGCACCAGGTCGCCGGCCGTTGCGGCAAGTCGCTTGCGCTCGTCTTCCTCGAGCCGCGAACGCGCCGCGGCCAGCGTCGCCACGACCGGCGCCGGTGCATCATTGCCGAATGCGCGGCGGTATTTCGCGAACAAGGCATCGACGGCGGCCAGTCCCGACAGGTCGGCGGCGCTGTCGGCGGATTCACGCAAGCCATCGAGCAGCCGCTGACGTGCCGTGGCGGCATCGACATCGTTCGGGTTCTGTTTCAGCAAGGCGACGACGTCGGCCAACGCCGCGTCGAACGCCTTCGCATCGAGGGGTCGCTGCGCGGCGGCGGCCAGGATCCGATCCAGTCGTTCGGCGCGCTGTGCGGCAGCGGTCATGGCGGAACGCTGACTCGTCAATTGCTCGACCAGCGCCGGCGCATCGCGATCGCCGGAATATCGCGCACGCACCTGACCCGCCAGCGCCAATGCGTCGTCGATGCGATTCGCCTGTGCCATCGCACGCGCGGCATCGAGCGCCCCGCGCGCGAGACCGTCGCGCAACTTCCTGCCCTCGACGTTGCCGGGATCGGCGGCCAGCAACTGGTCGAGCAACTCGGTCGCGTTGCTTCCCTTCGGCTCGAAATAACGCCCCTCCGACAGCGCCTGCTGCGCCTGACCGAGCAAGCCCGCGACGCGACGCTGATCGGCGCTCAGCTTGCCTTCGACTTCGCGCTTGAACGCCGCGGCACTGCTCGAATCAGGCTGCACGCGCAACGCGAGCTCGACCGCCGTCAATGCCGACGAGGCATTGCCGCGCGCCAACTGGCTGCGCGCATCGGACAGCAACGCATCGGCCAAGGCCTGGCTGCGTGCATCGGCCGCTGCACCATCGAGCGCGCGGATCGCATTCAAGGTCTCCAGTGCGTTGTCGCCCATGGGTTCGGCAAAGCGACGCGCGCCCAACTGGACATCGAATTGCGATTGCAGGGCGGCAATGCGGCCCCGGCGTTCGGCCACGTCGCGCGCGCCCGCGATCTCGTCGCGCAGCTTGCGCCATGCCGGATCGTTGCCGAGCGCGACGGCGAGTGCGTCGAGTTGCGATTGCGCGGCGCCGAGATCTCCCGTCGCCAGCGCCGCGCGACTGGGTGCGAGCAACTTCGCCATCAGTTTCTGCTGGGCAGCACCCAACTCGGGATCCGCAGGGGCGATCTGCGCGGCCTGGCGCAACCAGGCATAGGCGCTGTCGGTTCCGAGGTCACGACCGGCCGCACTGGCCGCCGCAGCCTTGGCGAGCAGCTCCCGGACCTTGGCCGCCTGCTCGCTGCGGCTGCGGGCATCGGCGAGGCTGATGCGCATCGCCGCGATCGCCGGGTCCTCCGGTGCCAGCGAGCTCGCGAACCCGAGGGCCGCTTCGGCATCGATGTATTCGCCGCGTGCACTGCGCTGCTCCGCCTCGGCCTTCAGCGCCGCGACCAGGAATTGCGTGCGTTGGGTCGTGCCGGAATAGCTCGGCGCACGCTGCTGCACCGCTTGCAGCAGATCGAGCGCGTTGTCGCCGATCGGAGGCGGCGTCAGCTTCTTCTCGCCGATGTAGCGGTCGATGACCACCAGCCGCGCATCGACCTCGCCGCGAATGCGCGGATCGATGTCTTCGCCCGGACGCAATGCCCACCATGCTGCCACGGCCACGATCAGGGCCACCGTCGCCGCCACGCCGACCCACAAGCCGCGACTGCCGCGCGCCGGCGCGGATGGCGCCGGGCGCAACACCGGATTCGACACCCGCGTCGGAGCATCGGCTTCGGCACCGGGTCGCGACACCTGCGTCGCCGCCACCGCCTGTTGCGGCTGCGGCAACTGGCGCTTCGACGGCGCCCCCTGCTGCACCGGATCGATCGCGGTCGAGGAACTGACCGAGAATCCGAGTGCGCGCAGTTGCTCGGACGAACTCTGGTTCGGATCGGCCTGCAGGCGCGCCCACAGCCGATCGTTGTTGACCACGATCGCCTTCAGCGACTTGGTGAACTCCTTCAGGTTCGCGAAACGCTCCTCGCGGTTCTTCGCGAGCATCCGGTCCAGCACCGGCTGAAACTCGCCGAACTGCGACGGCAGCGGCGGCGGCGGGCTGGTCAGGTGCGCCATCAGCACGGCGATCGGCGTCTCGCCCTGGAATGGCGGCCGACCGGTCAGCAGTTCGTAGAACATCACGCCGAGACTGTAGAGGTCGGAGCGCCCGTCCACTTCCAGCGCGTTGATCTGCTCCGGGCTCATGTAGGTCGGCGTGCCGACCAGCATCCCGGTCTGGGTCAGCCGCGTCTGCGTCGCGTCCTGCTGGCGGGCGATGCCGAAGTCGGTCAGCACCGGCGTCAGTTCGTCGCGGAACATGATGTTCGCGGGCTTCAGGTCGCGATGCACGATGCCGTGGTCGTGCGCGAACTGCAGCGCACCGGCGATCTGCACGACGATGGCCACGGCTTCGGCCAGCGACAGGCCGCTGCGCATCTTCTCGTGCAGGGTGCCGCCTTCCAGGTACTCCATCGAGATGTAGGTCGCGACATCGCTCTTGACGATGTCGTAGACCGCGACGATGTTCCGGTGCGGCAGCTTCGCCAGCGTCCGGCCCTCGACCAGGAAGCGGCGCTCGAACTTTTCGGCGTCGTCGATGTTCCTGCGCATCACCTTGATCGCGACCTTGCGATCGAGCGACGTCTGGATCGCCAAGTGCACGGTCGCCATCCCGCCCACCCCCAGTTCGCGGATCAGCTCGTAACCGGGAATGTTGAAGTCGGGCGCTAAGCTCATCGGGGCGGCAGGACGGAGTTCGCGGGATCATAACATCGCGTTCCGGCTCGCCAAGGCGACCGTTCCGAGTGATTGCTCGAACCGAAACAGGACTACACTCGGGGCGAGGCTTCGCAGGATCGGTCATGCGAAGCCCATCCATTGCCCCACTTTCCGGAGGTTTCACATGCACAAGAAATCCCTGTTCGTCCTCGCCCTGCTCGCCGCCCTGCCGTTCGCCGTTTCGGCACAGGACGAAGAAGAAGAGGCATCCTCGGGTCCGTTCACGTTCAGCGCGACCGCGACCTTGACCAGCGACTACGTCTGGCGCGGCATTTCGCAGTCGCAGGAAGACTGGGCGCTGCAAGGCGAGTTCGCGTTCGAGCACGAGTCGGGCCTCTACGGCGGCCTCTGGGGATCCAGTGTCGACTTCATTCCGGACGATGCCTCGTTTGTCGACGAAGACGGCGCCAATCTGGAACTCGATGCCTACATCGGCTATTCGTTCGACATCACCGACCAGTGGGTCGGCGACGTGCAGCTCGTGCGCTATTTCTATCCGGGTACCAACGCCGGCATCGATTACGAGTACAACGAGCTGATCGGCTCGGTCACGTACAACGAGATGATCACCGCCACGGTCGGCTACAGCAACGACGTCTTCAATCTCGACGACGACGGCTTTTACGTCGCCCTCTCCGGCAGCTATGGCCTGCCCTGGTGGGACCTGAGCATCGAAAGCGAAATCGGCTACTTCTCGATCGGCAGTGGCGGCAACGAGATCTTCGACGGCAATGACCAGGTCATCGGCGTCGACGACCTGAAGTACATGCATCACAGCATCGGCCTGGCGCGCGATTTCGGTCCGGTCAGCACCAGCCTGACCTGGTCGGATAGCGACGACGAAGCCACCGAATACTATGGTGAAACCGCCGATCCGCGCCTGTTCTTCACGGTCTCGATCTCGACCGACCTGTAAGTCATTCGCCCGACCCCGGAAACGCCGCGGATCCCCGCGGCGTTTTTGTTTGCGCGACCGGGCGTTGCGCAGCTTGCGACCGTTTTGGGTCGTGGCGCATCCTAGGTTCCGTGAGCAGCCATTTCGCCATCGATGTCCCGAGCAGCCTGATCGAGCGCGGTGCGCGTGGCGACATGCGCGCGTTCGAGCAGATCTATCGGCTGTTCGAACGTCCGGTCTACACCTTGGCGCTGCGCATGCTCGGCGATGCCGACGAGGCCCAGGAAATCCTGCACGACGCGATGCTGCAGCTGTTCCGCAAGCTCGGACAATTTCGCGGCGACGCGCCGTTCTGGGGCTGGTTGCGCAAGATCGCGGTCAACGAGGCGCTGATGCGGCTGCGCCGCCGCGGCGTCGTCGACACCGTCGACGCGATGCCCGAACCCGAGGACTTCAGCACCGCATCGCCCGAGCACCAGCGCGACCTCGAGCGCGCATTGGGCCGATTGCCGCAGGTCACGCGCAGCGTGGTCTGGCTGTACCACGTCGAAGGCTACTCGCACGAGGAAATCGCCGAGAGTTTCGGCAAGTCGGTGAGTTTTTCAAAATCGCAACTCGCACGCGGCACGCAGAAGCTGCGCGCGCTCTACGAAGCGCCGATGGCGCAGGTGGCTTATGCCTGACGATCGCTTCCAGCCGCACCCCGACCAGGACGACGCCGCACTCGCGATGGCGCTCGCGGCATTGCCGCTGCAGACCCCGCGCGCAGACGGCTTCGCCGCCATCGCCCACGAACTCGCGTTGGCCACGCCGCGCCCGGATCACGGCGACCGTGGGCGCCGTTCGACCACGGCGTGGCTGGCGTTGGCCGCGACCTTGTTCGCGGCGATCATCGGCGTGCGCCTGCTGCATCCGCGCACCGCGTTCGAATCCGATGCCGCCAGCAGCGATGCCGACACCACCCGCCGCCTGATCGAACAATCCCAGCAGCTCGATGCAGTCCTGGCGACGATTGATGCGCGCAGCGTGCCGATCGATGCCGCCAGCGCCATGGCCAGCGTCGAACTCGAAAACCTGATCGGGCTGACCGACCTGCAACTGAACGCGGCGACCCGTGACGACGAGGCCGAGGCCTTGTGGTCGCGTCGCGTCGAACTGATGACCCGACTCGCGGCGACGCGTTCCAGCGCGCGCTTCGATGCCTTGTCCGACAACGATGCCGCATTCCTGCAGGACGCGAGCTACCGCATCGACTGAACTTCACCCGCAAGGAGATTCGCATGAAGATCCAGAACACCCTGCTGGCAGCCGCGCTGATGATCGCGTACACCAGCGCCTACTCGGCCGAGCCAGCCGAGCCGACCGAGGCCGAGCGCGCCCTTGCGCGCAAGGAACTCGATGCCGCGCGCGACGAATTGCGCGTACTGACGCGGCGCATCGCCGATCTGTCGATGCAACTCGGAGACCACGGTCCGCGCGCCTTCGCCTTCGAGTTCGCCGGCGAGCCGCGGCGTGCGCTGATCGGCGTGGTGCTGGAACCGGACGCCGACGGCGCGCGCATCGCCGCGGTCACGCCCGGCAGTCCGGCGGCCAAGGCCGGGCTGAAGCCGGGCGACCTGATCGTCGCCGTCAACGGCAAGGCCATGGGCAAGAGCCGCGAGGCGGTGCGCGCGGTACGCGACAGCATCGGTGCGCTCGAAGCCGGCGCCGAACTGACGCTGCGCTACCAGCGCGACGGCAAGACCACGGACGCCAAGATGGTCGCCGAGCGTCGCGAGCCCGGCGACTGGCTCGGCATGCTCGACCTGCCGCCCGGACATGCGCCGCATGCACGCAGGCACGGCGGCCCCGAACGCATCGAGCGCAACATCGAGATCATCATGAAGGATGGCGAGAAGACGGTGCGCGAAGTGCATGGCGGCGATCGCGGTCGGATGCGCGAACACCTGCGCTTCATCGCCGGCGGACTCGAACTGAACCTGACCAGCCTCAATCCGGAACTGGGCAAGTACTTCGGCGCCAGCAGTGGCGTGCTCGTGCTCGAGAATGCGCAAGGCAAGCTGCCGCAACTGAAGGCCGGCGACGTGATCCAGGCGATCGATGGCCAGTCGGCCGACAGCGTGCCGGGCGCGATGCGCCTGCTTACCGCGAAGGCGCCCGGACAGGTGCTGAACGTCGAGGTCCTGCGTGAGCGCAAGAAGACCGTGCTCGCGATCGAAGCCCCGGAACGCGATGCGCTGTTCTTCCCGCCGCCGCCACCGCCGCCACCGCCACCGCCGGCACCGCCAGTCGCTCCGGCACCACCGGCGCCACCGCCACCACCCACGGCCGCCCTGCGCGAGGGCGCGCCTTTCGAACGGAACGATGCCTGATCAGGCCGACGGAAAACACGACTCGATGCGCGCCGCGAGGTCCGCATCGAGTCGCTCCGCGAGGTCGAGTGCGCGGAAATTTTCGTCCAGTTGCACCCGCTTGGTCGCACCGAGCATCACCGTGCTGACCTGCGGGTTGCGCAGGCACCAGGCGATGGCCAGGGTCGATTGCGGCACCCCGATCTCCGCCGAGATGGCCGCGAATTGCGCCAGTCCCCGCGAAACTTCCTCGCGCCGCGCCAGCACCAACTCGCGCAGCCAGCCGTAGCCCGGCGTGTTCAAACGCGAATCCTCCGGAACGCCCTGCGCGTACTTGCCGCTGAGCAGGCCCGACGCCAGCGGCGACCAGATCGTCGTGCCGAGCCCGTGTTCCGCACACAACGGTGCCAGTTCGCGTTCCATGTTCGCGCGATTCAGCAGGTTGTATTGCGGCTGCTCGACTTGCGGCGCGAACAGGCCGCGTGCATTCGCGAAGTCGATCGCGTCGCGAATCAGCGCAGCCGGCCATTCGCTGGTGCCCCAATACAGCACCTTGCCCTGACGGACCAGCAGATCCATCGTCGTCACGACCTCCGCGATCGACACCTCGGGATCGGGGCGATGGCACAAGTACAAGTCGAGGTAGTCGACGCGCAGGCGTGCCAGCGCCTGGTCGCAGGCATCGCGAACGTGCTTGCGCGACAAACCGCGCTGCGTCGGCGCGGGCGGGTCGACGGCGCCGAAGAACACCTTGCTCGACACGCAGAAGGCATCGCGCGGCACCCGCAGGTCCACCAGCACGTCACCCATGATGCGCTCGGCTTCGCCATGCGCGTAGACCTCGGCGTTGTCGAAGAAGTTGACGCCGGCATCGAGGCATTGCGCGATCAGCTCGCGCGCCTCGCCGCGCCCGAGCTGATGCCCGAACGTGACCCAGGCGCCGTAGGAGAGCGCCGACAGTTGCAGCCCGGAGGAACCCAGTCGTCGGTATTGCATGATCGTCCTCCCGCATGGAAAGTCACCATTTCAGCACAGCGGACGAATCCGGCGCATGAAGACCCGGGACCTCGGGATTCCCCGCGCGATGCCCGCGCTCCGCGCGGCGCCGATGCGGCGTTGCAGGTTGCGGCTGCCGGCCGCGACCGGCTAGCCTGCAGCGGTCATTGCGCTTGGGGAGTGGATCGTGGTTTTCAGCATTTTGTTCGGCCTGTTCGGACTGGCCTGCCTGATCGGCATCGCATGGCTGTTCTCGAACAACAAGCGACGCGTCAACTGGACCCTGGTCCTCACCGGCATCGCATTGCAGATCGCGTTCGCGACGGTCGTGTTGCTCGTGCCCGGCGGCAAGGACGCGTTCCAGTGGCTCAGCGACGTGTTCGTGAAGGTGCTCGGCTTCGTCGCCGCCGGTTCGAACTTCGTGTTCGGCGGCCTGATGGACATCCCGAAGTACGGGTTCATCTTCGCCTTCCAGGTGCTGCCGACCATCATCTTCTTCGCGGCGCTGATGAGCGTGCTCTATCACCTCGGGGTGATGCAGGCGGTCGTGCGCGCGATGGCCTGGGCGATCACCAAGGTCATGAAGGTGTCCGGCGCCGAGACCACCTCGGTCTGTGCCAGCGTCTTCATCGGCCAGACCGAGGCACCGCTGACGGTGCGTCCGTACATCGGCAAGATGACCGAATCCGAGCTGATCACGATGATGATCGGCGGCATGGCGCACATCGCCGGCGGCGTGCTCGCGGCCTATGTGCTGATGCTGGGCGGACCCGATCCGGAAACCCAGAGCTTCTACGCCAAGCACCTGCTCGCGGCCTCGATCATGGCGGCGCCGGCGACGCTGGTGATCGCCAAGATCCTCATCCCGGAAGTCGGCGAACCGCTGACCCGCGGCACCGTGCGCATGGAAGTCGAAAAGACCACGAGCAACATCATCGATGCCGCCGCCTCGGGTGCCGGCGACGGCCTCAAGCTCGCCCTGAACATCGGCGCGATGCTGCTCGCCTTCATCGCGTTGATCGCGATGATCAACGCACCGCTGACCTGGCTCGGCGACGCCACCGGCATCGCCGCGATGCTCGGCAAGCCGACCGATCTCGCCAACCTGTTCGGCTACGTGCTGTCGCCGATCGCGTGGTTGATCGGCGTGCCCTGGCAGGACGCGAACACCGTCGGCTCGCTGATCGGCCAGAAGGTCGTGATCAACGAGTTCGTCGCGTATCTGCAACTCGCCGACATCGTGAACGGCAAGACCCCGGGCATCACGCTCACCGAGCACGGCGCCCTGGTCGCGACCTATGCCTTGTGCGGTTTCGCGAACTTCTCGTCGATCGCGATCCAGATCGGCGGCATCGGCGGGCTTGCACCCGAACGGCGCAGCGACCTCGCCCGCCTCGGTCTGCGCGCCGTGCTCGGCGGATCGATCGCGACGTTCATGACCGCAACCATTGCCGGCGTGCTGTCGCAGTTCGCCTGAGGACACCGCAATGAATGACGTGATCGTGGTCGGCTCTTACAACCAGGATCACGTCTGGGTCAGCGATGAATTGCCCGCGCCCGGCGCCACCCGCAGCGGCCGCTACCTCAGCGGCCCCGGCGGCAAGGGGTTCAACCAGGCGGTGGCGAGTGCCCGCTGTGCGGCGTCGACGGCCTTCCTCGTCGCGCTCGGCGACGATGCTGCCGCCCAGCATGCCCGCACCCTGGCGACCGGTTTCGGCATCGACCTCGTCGATGAAGTGCATGCCCAGATGGCCACCGGTTCCGCCGGCATCTTCGTCGATGCCCGCGGCCGCAATGTCATCGTGATCGCACCCGGCGCGAATGCGGCGCTGTCGACCGCATTCATCGAAGGCGAAGCCGATCGCATCCGCCATGCAGCCGTCACGCTCGCGCAGCTCGAGGTCGACCGCGACGCGATCTTCCGTGCCTTGTCGATCGCGCGTTCAGCCGGACGGCGCACGATCCTGAACCCGGCGCCGGCCGATGCGCCGGTCGATGAATCACTGCTCGAACTCGCCGATCTGGCGACACCGAACGAGACCGAATTCACCTCGCTGTGCCTGCACGTTCTCGGCGAAAAAGTGCGCGCCGAAGACGTGGCGTCGACGCCGAGCAGCGAACTGCATGCGCTGTGCCGACGCCTGCACAAAGGCAGCGTGGTGATCACGCTGGGATCGGCCGGTTGCTTCGTCTCGCATGCCGATGCCGCGACGTTCAACGATGCGACGGCGAGCTATCGCATCGCCGCGATCAAGGCGAATGCGATCGACACCACCGGTGCCGGCGACGCCTTCAACGGCGCGCTCGCCGCCGAACTCGCACGCGATCCGCTGCAGCCGCTGTCCGCCGCGATCCGTTATGCCAGCGCCTATGCCGGCGTGTCGACCGAACGCCGCGGCGCCGCGCTGGCGATGCCAAGCCGCGCCGAAATCGTCAGCCGCTTGTCGAACTGACTGTTGCGGCGAAACCACACGACTTCCGTCACATTCTGGAACTTCGTTGATCCCGATGCGGTTAGATCGACACGGATCTGCGGCGTGATCGATCACGACTGCCGACTGCGAGTAGTTGACCGGGCGCAGACCCGACCGAATCGGCAATGACAACGGAGTGATCACGATGGATTCAATGTTGAAGCGTCGCCTTGGCGTGCTGTTCGGCCTGATGACCGCGGCCATGGCAGCCAGCGCGGTGGAATGGACCGACACGATCGACCGCCACGCCACGGTGACGGGCACCATCCCCCTCGTCGGCGAACTGGCCGCCACCGACGAAGCCCTGTGGATCGGCCCGGGGCGTGCCTTCGACCCGACCACCGGCGCCGACTTGTCCCCGTACGCCTTGCCGGAACGCCTCTCGCTGGTGGATCTCCAGTACGGCGTCAGTTCGCAACGCGGTCCGCTCTGGAAGACCTATTTTTTCTTCGACTTCATGCCCCACTACCAGCCGGATGCCGTCGAAGGCTTCTGGGGCATGGCCGGCACCGGCACGACAGAGGCCGTTTATCTGGCCAAGGACGGCGCGCAGTTGCGGCGCTGGACGGCCGCGAACTTCGGCCGCCCGGAGATGCACGTGATCGCGGTGAATCCATTGCTGGAAGAGGCCGGCGCGATGGTGTTGATCGGCAACACCGCTGCCGCGCTCGCGTTGCAGATCGACCGCCGCGGCAAGCTCGTCCGCGCCACAAGCGTGCCCGCCTGCAGCAACTCGTTGGCGGATGACCGACACGGCGGCCTCTACGTCCTTTGCCCCTCGGCCGGCGACGTGTCGGGCGAACTACATCACCTCGGAGCCATCGAAGCGGAGCGCTGGTCACGCCGCGTCGGCCAGGCCGAGCTCACACGTTCGGGCATCGGTGCCGACGGTGGTGTGCTGGTTCACGAATCGATGTCGCCGGGAGACGATCTCTGGCAATCACTCGACCGGCAGGGCAATCACCGAATGTCGGTCCCGGCCCGATCGGGCATCGCGTTTGACGATGGATTCTGGTTCCTGGGCGGCTCGGGCAAACTTCTCTCGCACTACCGTCCGGATGGCCACCCGATGGCCACGATCAGCGCCGTGTCGATCAGCACGTTCGCCGTTCATTCCGATGGGGCACTGATCGCCCGAGGCCAGTTCAACCCGAACCGACCCGACGATGTTTCCTATCGCCTGATCTCGGGCTCAGGCGTGAAGCTCCGGGAGCTGGACGATGCGCAGACCGATGCCGGCGACCGCAGCCGCATCGACTTCTGGTCGGATTCGACCATTCCGGTCATGGCGGTCGCCGAGGGCACGGTCTTGATCGATGACCGCGGCGAACCCGCTTCGGCACCGTTCAACAGCAGCTTCACGACGCCCGGCCGCCTCATGGCCGATGCGCGAACCCTGTGCATGAGCCGCGTCCCTTCCGTGATCGACGCGACGCTCGGGACCGAGTGCTTCGATCGCCAGACCGGTCAGCGCTTGCTCGAACCGACTTACTCCGGCGATGTGTTGAACATCGATGGCGACATCCTCTCCTTGTCATCCACGGCCTTCGAATGGCGAACACGCGAAGGCGCAATGATCCGGGGCGTCAGCCGCGAAGGCGAACTCGCCTGGGATTTCCATCCCACGCAGGGCCTTGCCCTGTTGCGGAGGATTGACGCAAGCACGCGGCTGCAACGCTATCGCAACGATGGCACGCTGATCTTCGATGTCTTGGCACCGCAAGTCTCGGGCGAGGCCATCGTCGGCCTCGGCAGCGACGGCAGTAGCCTCGTGGCGGGCAAGCAGTCGCCGTCGACGCTCCTGCGTTACGACGCTGACGGCAACCTGCGCGCGATGCGCACGATCGAGCTGTCGCGACCGGAAGTTCTGCTGGTCGCGGCATCGTCGTCATCGGACAGCGTGCTGCTGCTCCAGCGTTCGGCCGACAACCGGGCCGGCTACCGCGGCCAGGTGACCGTGCTCGATGATCGACTCCAGCGCCGGGGCGAATACGCGTTCGCCGACGCGATTTCGCCCAGGTTCCAGCCTGCGCGCGCGGGCGCTGCGCGCTTCTTGCATGCGACACCGTCCGGATTGATGGTGCTGCAGTTCGACCCGGCCACCGGAGCGCCGAGCGAGCGTCGTGCTTTGCCGATCCAGAACACCGGCGGTCGCTTCGCGATCGATCTCGACGGCGTCGTCCGCGCGATGAGCTTCGATCCCGAGCTCGGTCGCGACGTGCTGCGCATCTCGCGGCCCGCGCCCAGCACCTTCGCCGGCCCGATCCGCCAGTCGGCCCTTGCGGGCGCCTGGTTCAATCCGGCCTCGACCGGACAGGGACTGCTGCTGCAGTTGCTCAACGGCAACGTGCTGTTCGGCGCCTGGCACACGTTCGCGCCCGAGGGCGGCAATGCACTGTCGAAGCAGCAGTGGTTCACGGTCAGCGCCGAACTGACGCGTGAACGCGGTCGCGTGACGCTGCCGATCTATCGCAACGCCGATGGCCGCTTCGACACCGATGGCGTCACCCCGGCCGAAGCGGTGGGCAGCGCCGAACTCGTGTTCACGAGTTGCGACCAGTTGGAGTTCTGGTATCGCCTCGGTGAGGACGCCGGTGTCTTCCCGTTGCAGCGCCTGACGCCACGCACGCGGACGTGCGACGACGGCACGACGATGCAACCGGCCATGAATGCGCCCACGGGCCTCGCGCTCGACGGCGCCTGGTTCGATCCGGACCAGAGTGGTCAGGGCTTCACCTTCAACAGCACCGGCGCGCGCTTCGGCAGTTTCCTCGCCGGCTGGTTCACCTACGACACCGACGGCAATGTCGACGACGACTCGGCCCAGCACTGGTTCACGTTGCAGGGCGCGATACCGGAACAGTACGGGCAAGCGGTGCCGGCGCTGATCCATCGCACCATCGGCGGATCGCGTGCCGGCGCACCGACGCGCAACACGCACGCGGTCGGCAACGCCCTGCTCACCGTGCACGACTGCGCGCACGCGACCTTGAGCTACGTCTTCGACGACAGCATCGTCGCCGGCGCGTTTGCCAACCGCCATCGCAGCGTGCAACTGCAGCGACTCGGCGCCTGCGTGGACTGATCCTCGCCACGGCCCGCCACCCTGGTTGCGGGCCGTGCCCTCAGGGTTTGAGGTGCGACTTCAGCAGTCGCGTCCAGCTGCGATCGAGCTGCGCGTATTCACCCTCGCAGCGCTCGGCACGTCCGGCCGGCAAATGGCCGTCGTCGACGAGCACCGCGTACCCTTCCGGGTCGCTGCCGTAGACCCAGCAGATCATGTTGTAGAAGCGCTGCTGGTCGAGCGAATGTTCATCGGCGAACGAGCCCTGGTCGACGGCCTGTTCAGCCTCGTCGCCGGCGTAGAAGCTGATCGCCGCATCGAGCACGGCCTTGTCGCCTTCCTCGCCGTCGAGCAGCACCCAGGCCGAGAGCTGGTCGACCGCATCCTCTTCGCGACCGGTGATCGGCACGTCCAGCACGTCGACCAGCGCATGGCCGATCTCGTGGAAGAACACGAACAGGAACGCGCCGGCCACGGCATCATCCAGCTCGTCCTCGGTGTCGTAGGTATCCGCCATGGATTCGTAGTAAGACTCGATCAATTCGTAACAGACCGAAACCTCGCGCGTCTCCGCGTCATAGTACGCATTGGCTTCGCCGCACTCGGCAAAACGCAAGCCCAGCGTGACCTTCAGGGCAATCACGCCATTCAGTTCCTTGGCGATGTCGGCGAGCAGTCCGGACTGGTCGAGTTCCCTCGCCAGCTCGCGGTATTCGGCACTCTTCACCTCGCCGCGCAGCGCCACGAATCCCGCGCACCAGCCGGCGCCGGACAGCGAAAACAGCAACATCCCGAACAACACTCGCAGCATGGACGAATCCCCCTTGGATGATCCCGAGGCTAATCCCGCCGCACCCGAACTACAATGCGCGCATGCAGATCGGTCCCTACCTCATCGCCCCCCGCCTGATCCTCGCGCCGATGGCCGGCGTGACCGACAAGCCGTTCCGGCAACTGTGCAAGCGACTGGGCGCCGGGCTGGCGGTCTCCGAGATGACGATTGCCGACCCGAAACTGTGGCAGACGCGCAAGTCGCGACTGCGCATGGACCACGACGGCGAGCCTGCACCGATCGCCGTGCAGATCGCCGGCCACGATCCGCGGATGCTGGCGGAAGCCGCCCGCCACAACGTCGATCTCGGTGCGCAGATCATCGACATCAACATGGGCTGCCCGGCCAAGAAAGTGTGCAATGTCTGGTCCGGTTCGGCATTGCTGCAGGACGAGGCCCTGGTCGCGCGCATCTGCGACGCGGTGGTGCGCGCGGTCGAGGTGCCGGTGACGCTGAAGATCCGCACCGGCTGGAACCGCGCCAATCGCAATGGCGTGACGATCGCGCGGATCGCCGAGGCCGCCGGCATCGCCGCGCTCGCCGTGCATGGCCGCACGCGCGAGGATCTGTACCTGGGCGATGCCGAGTACGACACGATCCGCGCGATCAAGCAGTCGGTGGCGATTCCGGTCTCGGCGAACGGCGACATCGACTCGCCGGACAAGGCGAAGCAGGTGCTCGATGTCACCGGCTGCGACGCGCTGCTGATCGGTCGCGCCGCGCAGGGGCGACCGTGGATCTTTCGCGAGATCGCGCACTTCCTCGCCACCGGCGAACGCCTCCCGGAGCCCGCGCCGCACGAAGTGCGCGACATCCTGATCGATCATCTGGACACGCTGCACGCGTTCTACGGCGAGGAGCAAGGCGTACGCATCGCGCGCAAGCACCTCGGCTGGTATGCGAAGGACCGGCCTGAAAACGAAGCCTTCCGGCAGGTGGTCGTGCGTGCCGACCGCGCCACCGAACAGCGCCGCCTGACACTGGACTATTTCAACCGGCTGATCGACGCACCGACGCGACACGCCGCCTGAATCGGCCGGCTAGTCGCGATCGATGCGCTTGCGCGCTTCGGATTCATCGGCCAGCGCGTTGCGCGGCTCGAATGCCTGCCGTACCGATGCGCGCAAGCGCGCCATCGCCGCATCATCGACACGCGGGCGGGGCAACTGCAGGGCGGGATGCACGGTCACCCAGCGCGTCGCCTCTTCACGACCGATCACGAACGAGAAAAAATAGTCGGGTGACATGCCCATGCGCAGATCGGTCAACACGGCACTGGTCGCGCGTTGCTCGATCGCGATGAAGCCGTGCGTGAACCAGTCCATGCGCTGCACGGCGGGCAATCGCGCGAAGCGCTTCGCGAACGCGGGATCGTGGCGATGGAAGGTCAGCGTGATCGGGCGGTCCGGATACAGCGCGCTGGCAAAGCCCTCGAAGTAGCCATCGTGCTGCATCACCACGACGCGCCAGCCGAGGGTATTGAACGCCGTCGGCACGGTCAGCAGCGGCGCCTGCAGCAAGCCGAGCCGATCGAGCATCGGCCCCAGCGCGGATTCGACGCGCTGCTTCGCGATCCAGCTCCAGCCGAGATAGCTGCTGGACAGCAGAAGCCCGGCCAGCAGCGCCCGACGAGCGCGCGCCTGCGTGCGCCAGCGCCAGGCGCAGACACACCCGACCAGCAACGGCAAGGTGTACAGCGGGTCGATGATGAACACCGTCGACCACATCACCGGCGGCGTCGCCATCGGCCACCACAACTGCGTGCCGTAGACGGTATGGGCATCCAGCACCGGATGCGTGATCAAGGCCAGCTCGAAACCGGACAGCCAGCGCCAACGATCCGATCCCGACCAGGCCCAATGCCACCGCGCGAACGACCACAGCAGCAATGCGAGCACGGGCAACACGAACAGCGAGTGGGTCACGGTGCGATGCCAAGTCATGAACCGGATCGGATCCTCGACCAGCAACAACGGCAACACGTCGAGATCGGGCAAAGTGCCCAGTGCCGCACCCAGCACGAGCGCCTTGCGCCGCTCGCCCGCGGGCGCGACCGCCGCGACGCAGGCCGCACCGAGGACGATCTGCGACAGCGAATCCATCCGCCCTACTCGCCCGCGACGCCGGCGAGATCCAGCACCTGCTGCGCGACCTCGGGCTCGCCCTCGTAAAACGTCCCAGGCTTCCGCTCGGCCATGGCCCAGCGGTGCAGCCACGAAATCCCGGCGCGACCGCGGTAGCCGTCGGCGTGCACGTAAGCGGGATCGGCGAGCGCAGTGTCGAGACTGACGAAGACGTAGCCGCGCTTGCGCAAGCGATCGAGCAAGGCCGGCAACGCGTCGGCATTCAGCGCATTGGCGTGGAACAGCAGGATCTGCGCGATCTCGCGGCCGAACAATCGCTTGCTGGCCTGCTCGAAGAACCGGCACTTGGCCTCCATGTAGTCGATGTAGTCGGGAATCAGTGCACGCGCCTCGTCGTGCTTCCCGGCATCGAGCAACACCCGATACGCGCGGGCATAGATCCACTCGCCGTTGTCGATCGTGACCGGCGCGATGCGATAGTGGTGCTGCGCGAGGAAATCATCGAGGCGTGCACGAACGGCGTCGTCCTGTCCCGCCTGCAGATAGGGATGGCGGAACCAGCGTGGCTCGCGTCCGAACGCGGCGAGCAGCGGTCGCAGCACGCGCTCGCCATCGAGAATCGAGCGTTCGTAGTCGTCGATCGGCGTCGCATGCAGCCCGTTGTGGTTGTACGTGTGGTTGCCGAGTTCGATGCCGGCCGACAGCCAGTCGCGCAGCCATTGCACGCGCTGCGGCTTGACCTTGCCATCGACCTCGAGCTTGTCTTCGTTGACGAATCCGACCGCCTGCGTGCCTTCCAGCGCCGCGACGATGCGGGCGTTGCGCGCCGCCAGGTCGGATTCGCTGGTGCGTGCGATCTCCTGCGAGGGCAGGTCGTCGATGGTCAGGGCCATCCGTCGCGGCGGTACGTCGGCCCACGCCGTCGTCAACGCCAGAAGCAATGCCCCGAACACGCCCATCCGTCTGTCCATCACGTCCGCTCCGTCGTCGGCTCACAAGCATGCCATGGGCATGCATGAACGGCGATTCAGGCTCGTCACCGATATCGGTTTACAGCACAGGTCGCAGTGGTCAGACTCCGCTTCGAATTCTTCCGGTGGTCGAATTCCCAGTGCTCGTATCACTCCTTCGGTTATTCGATCGACGTTCGAGAGCCATCCATCACCGGACCCATGGCGCGCAAGCGCCCTGTCTCGTAGCGCGGTTTTGGGAACGCTCCGGGTTTTCTTCTGGAGCCAATCCATGTCTTTTTCTTCGCTCGGGCTGACGCCCGCGGTCTTGCGTGCGCTCGCCACTCTGGGCCACGACACCCCCACCCCGGTCCAGCTGCAGGCGATTCCGCTCGTGCTCGCCGGCCATGACCTGCTCGCCGCCGCGCAGACCGGCACTGGCAAGACCGGCGGCTTCGCGCTGCCGGTGCTGACGCGCCTGTTCCCGGAAGGTGCGCCGCGCCATGCCGGACGCGCGCCGCGCGTGCTGGTCCTGACGCCGACGCGCGAACTCGCCGCGCAGGTGCACGACAGCTTCAAGCAGTACGGCGCGAACCTGCCGCTGCGTTCGGCCACGATCTTCGGCGGTGTCGGCATGCAGCCGCAGGTCGATGCGCTGCGTCGCGGCATGGACGTTCTGATCGCGACCCCGGGTCGACTGCTCGACCACATGGGCCAACGCACCGTCGACCTGCGCGAGATCGAGGTGCTGATCCTCGACGAAGCCGATCGCATGCTCGACATGGGCTTCCTGCCGGCGCTGAAGCGCGTCGTGCAGTCGCTGTCGCGCGAGCGCCAGACGCTGATGTTCTCGGCGACGTTCTCCGACGAGATCAAGCAGCTCGCCGGCCAGTTCCAGCGCAGCCCGAAGGAAGTCTCGGTGACCCCGCGCAACACCATCGCCGAGACCATCCAGCACATCGTGCATCCGGTCGATGCCAGCCGCAAACGCAACCTGCTGATCGACTTCATGGCGAAGGATTCGCGTCGCCAGACGCTCGTGTTCGCGCGCACCAAGCATGGTGCGAACAAGCTCGCCGAATCGCTGGAAGCAGCCGGATTCAAGTCCGCGGCCATCCATGGCAACAAGAGCCAGGCGGCACGCACCAAGGCTCTGGCCGATTTCAAGTCGGGCCGCGTCACCGTTTTGGTGGCCACCGACATCGCCGCGCGCGGCCTCGACATCCCGCAGCTGCCGGTGGTGATCAATTTCGATCTGCCGATGGTCGCCGAAGACTACGTGCATCGCATCGGCCGTACCGGTCGCGCCGGCGAGACCGGCCAGGCGGTGTCGCTGGTGTCGCATGACGAATCCGGCCTGCTGCACGACATCCAGCGCGCGATCAAGCAGGACATCGTGATCACGCACTTCGAGGGCTATGCGCCTTCGGGTCCGTTGCGCATCGACGCCGGCGCGCCACGCCCGATCATGGGCGGTCGCGGCGGACAGCGCGGTGGCGGTGGCGGTGGCGGCGGTGGCGGTGGCCAGCGTTCGAGTTCGGCAAAGCCCGGCGCGCATCGTCCGCATCACGCCAAGCCAGCCAGCACCGGCGCGAACCCGGGCCAGCGTCGCAACCAGGGTGGTGCCAGCCGCGGCAACAGCGGTGGCGGCAGCCGTTCGGGCTGGACGTCGCGCGCCTGATCGTGGCCGATCGGTTGCATGGGCGCTGATATGCTGCACCCATGCAACTGATCCGATTCAACGCGCGTCTGGCTGAGCGCTTCCGCGGTTTTCTTCCCGTCGTCGTCGATGTCGAGACCGGTGGCTTCAATGCCGACCGCGACGCACTGCTGGAAGTCGCGGCGGTGCCGATCATCATGAATGCCGCTGGCGAGGTGGTCCGCGGTGAAACGGTATCGACGCACGTCGTGCCGTTTCCGGGCGCGAACATCGACCCGCGCGCCCTGGAGATCACCGGCATCGATCCGACGCATCCGTTCCGCGCCGCGCTCGACGAAAAGGTCGCCCTCGACCACCTCTTCGCGCCGCTGCGCAAGGTCATGAAGGCCACCGGCTGCACGCGTGCCGTGCTGGTCGGCCACAACGCGCATTTCGACCTCGGCTTCGTCAATGCCGCGATCAAGCGCACCGGCCACAAGCGCAGCCCTTTCCACCCGTTTTCCTGCTTCGACACGGTGTCGCTCGGCGGACTTGCGCTCGGCCAGACCGTGCTCAGCCGCGCCGTCCAGGCCGCCGGACTCGACTGGGACGGCGACGAAGCCCACTCGGCGGTCTACGACGCCGAAAAGACCGCCGACCTGTTCTGCCTGATCGTGAATCGCTGGAAGCACTTCATCGACATCGCCCCCGATGCCGCGCCAATGAGATCCGCCGGCTCGGATCCTGAAGCCGACATCGCCGCCGCCACGCTCGAAGAACCTTGATCCGCGACCCGGCCGCGCCCACTTCGGCGCCGAGGAGAACCGCCATGCCGATCTACGAATACGCCCCCGTCACCCTCGGCTGCAGCGACTGCGCACCGAGCTTCGAAGTCCTGCAGAAGATCGCCGACCCCGAACTCACCCACTGCGACACCTGCAAGCAACCGATCCGCCGCGTCATCTCGGCCAGCGCCGTCATCGTCGGCGGCACGCATCACCTGCGCGAAGGCCACTTCTCGAAACACGGCTTCACCCAGTACCGCAAGGTCGAGAAAGGCAAGTACGAGAAGACCGCGGGCGACGGCCCGGACACCATCAGCGGCGATTGAGGCTGCGCAGCATCACAACGAACGCCACGAATGCAGTCGAGCGTCAAACTCAGCGCAGAGACTCCGCCGCCCCGGGAACCGTCATTCGGTTGACCGCCGCGTCTTCGAAGTTGTCGCTGAACAGACCCACCGGCACCACAGCATCCTGGTCCGCTGCATTGTCATTTCCAGTCACAAGGGAAGTCATGCCCGTCGGCGTCGCGATCGTTGCCGTAGCCGCCACCAACTCACCAACCCCGGCATTCACGGTGACCATCACGTCGAAATGCAGGTACTGCCCGACGTCGAGGTCGACCAGCGCGTCCAGCCCGCCCGTGTTCGCGTCCGGCGTGGGACAGATTGCGGTCGACTGGGATTGCACGCACATCCATCCCGTCGCGACCAGGGACGGCGACATCGCTGTCGTCAATTGTGCTGCTTCGACCGGATTTGGCCCGGCATTCGCGACGACCACGGCATAGACGATCGTTGCGTCCGCCAGAACACCGTTGCGGTGATTGTCGATCGCGACTTCGAGATCGGTTCCGGTACTGATTCCGATCACGGACTGCGCCGACTCGGAACAATTCGCGTGTGGCGGAGCGGCAGGACCATCGTCACAGGCACGATAGGTAACGACCGAAGTGCCGGTGACCCCAGCCGCAGGCGTGAAACTGAGGCTGCCGTCATGCGCGAGCAAGGGCGCAATCGCGAACAGCCCGGGATTGTCGATGTCGATCAACGCCAGACTGACTTGTTGGCCTGACTCGTCCAATGCGCTGATGGGTCCGGGCCGGATACCCGAGACCCAGGACGAGAAGATGACCGGACCGGAATCGGGGGCCACATATCGTTCGCGCCCGGGCATGAACTCCGGCGCGTCATTGACGGGCGCCACGGTCACCGTCGCGAACACCGGGCCGCCATATTCGAATTCGGCGTCACGCGCACGAACTGCGACGACATGATCGCCACCGCGCTCGAAGTTGCACGCCAGGCCCGCCGGCGACGACTGGACCACGCCGGGCACAAAGTCCGTACCGTTGAAATCACAGTCGAGCTCGTAAGCCTCGATTGCCTCGGCCGACGATGGCATCGCGGCGCTCACGTCAATGCCCAACGGCACGCCCTCCACCGCCGTGGCCGGAATCGCTGCCGACACGACCGGAACCGAATTTGCCACCGTCACCTGGACCGAGGCGCTGCCGACGGCGCCGGCGCCGTCGATGGCGCGCGCGCCCACCGAGTAGTTGCCGGGCGCTCCCCAGCTGCACGCTGCAGCGTTCGACGGCTGAGGACCCAGCTCGAACACCCCGTCGCCATGACAATCGAAAGCGAAGAGCAGCGTCGGCGACTCGGCATCAGAAGCGATCACGGAGATCGTTGCGGTTTCAAACTCGAACAAGGAGGACGGCGTGGCTTCCAGCGCCGACACCTGAGGAGCGCGGTTGGCAAACAGTGCCGTGACCTGCAGCGAGCTGGTGACGTTCGCGTCTACGCGAGGATTGGCCACGCTGCCATCATTCCATTGCTGAAAGCGATAACCCGCTGCGGGCACTGCCGACACCGCGGTGCCCGAGCCAAGATAGGGCACCGACTGACGGGAATTTCCGATCAGCGAACCATTCGGGCCCGCCGCGTAATTCAGGCTGAAATTCTGTACCGCAGTGGCAAAGGTGACTGTGCACGGAAGCGTCACCGGTGCCGTTGAGAAGATCAGCCCGTCCAGCGCTCCGCCACAACCCTCGGCAGCAACGAGAACGCGACCGGCATCCGGCGTGAATTGAAGCGAGACCGCATCGCCATGGAGCACAGCCGGATGTTCTGGTATGACGACGCCCCCGCCGTCGACGAGCGTCTCCACCCGATGGGTGTTGCTCGACACGAACACGGCCCCGGCGTCATCTCCCGCATCCGGGTAGTCGGCCAGCATTTGTCCCGCAATCCAATGGCGGCCATCCATCGCGACCGACGCACCAAAACTTGCCTGCGCGTGGATGTCGGATTGCGCCATGCGCCGATACGACCAGCTGCCGTCAAGTCGCTCGAAGGTCAGCACCGCGCCCCATGCGGACGACCAGCCACCCACCGCCAGATTGTCGCCATCGAGCGCAACCGACCTTCCGAATCCCTCAACCCACAGCTCCGAGGGTGGACGCAGCTTCGACCGATAGCTCCAGGAACCAGCGACGAGTTCGAAGAAGTAGACGGCACCCTCGCTGATGGTCGTGCCGTTGTGATGCCCTTTCGCACCAATCGCAACTCGGTTGCCTTGCAGGGCGAGGTCGGAACCGAAGTGGTCGCCGTTGAACCCATCGGGTGCCTGCAAGCGCGAGCGCAGGGGCCAGTTCGTGCCGTTGAACTGGAACACGAGCACTTCGCCAGCCGCACTGACACGGGGCGACGTGACCAAGGCGACGTCACCGTCGACCGCCACGCGATCTCCGAAGTTCGTGTACGCCCCAGAAGAGGGCGCCAAGCGCGCCGTGACTGCCCATACACCGGCATTCCGCTTGAATACATAAGCCG
>DATMVT010000204.1:0-23506 GCA_035562895.1 Patescibacteria group bacterium
GACGGCAGGTTGCGGTTCACCGACAGCAAGAGGTCGTTGAGCAGGATCTGCGGCGAATTGCCGACCATGGTGATGGTGCCGCCGAGGATGATGCAGCAGGCCATCGGCAGCAGCAGGCGCGACAGCGGCAGGCCGGTGCGCGAGGAAATGCGCGCCACGACCGGCAGGAACAGTGCCGCCACCGCCGGGTTCTGCATCACCGCCGAGATCAAGCCGGTGATGCTGCACAACACCAGCAGCAGTCGTCGCTCGTCGCCGTTCGACAGGCGCAGGATGTAGGAGGCGGCCGAATTGAGCACGCCGGTGCGATCCAGTCCGGCGCCGAGGATCATCGTCGCCATGATCGCGATGACGGCGTTGCCGGCGAAGCCGTCGAACAGTTGCTCGGTCGGGACGATGCCGGTGATGCCGAGCGCGACCAGCACCAGCAGCGCCACGACATCGGCGCGCACCCACTCCAGCGTGAACATGACCAGCGTGAAGACGGTCAGCCCGAGCACGAGCAGCATTTCACCGGAGAGGGTCAGGCCGCTGAGCATGGTCCTTGTGGGCGGCGGAAACGACAAGGGTTCGAGTGTAGCCCCGCGCACGGTCGCACCGGAACCTCGGCGACGCATCGCATCAGCGCGGCTTCACGGCCTCAGCGCTTCCGGTAGAGCAGGTCCCAGACGCCATGGCCGAGGCGTTCGCCGCGCTTCTGGAAGTGCGTCTCGATGCGCCAGTCCGGGCGCGGCGCGCTCTGCCGCGGGCCGAGTTCATTGCGAAACGAGGCACTCGCATCGAGGACGTCGAACATGTGTGCGGCGTAGGGCTCCCAGTCGGTGGCGAGGTGGAACAGGCCGCCGGGTGCGAGTCGGGATGCGAGCATCTCGACGAAGTCCGGTTGCACGATGCGCCGCTTGTGATGGCGCTTCTTGTGCCAGGGATCGGGGAAATACAGGCGCACTTCAGCCAGCGCGCCGGGGGCGATCTCCTGACGCAGCACCTCGACGGCATCGTGCTTCGACACGCGCAGGTTGCCGAGTCCGGCGGCATCGGCGTCGCGCAACAGGCGGCCGACGCCGGGCTCATGCACTTCGATGCCGAGGTAGTTGCGCGCAGGATCCGCCTTCGCCGCGGCGAACAAGGCCTCGCCGTTGCCGAAACCGATCTCCAGCACGACTGCATGGGCATTGCCGAACACCGCGGCCAGGTCGCGCTGCACGCCGCCGTAGTCGAGGCCGAAGCGCGGCCATTGCGTGTCCAGCGCCAGCTTCTGACCTGCGGTGATGCGGCCGATGCGTTTGACGAAACTCTTGATCTCGCGGCGCGGGAGCGTCGATCCGGTCGACTCGGACATCAGAGGAAATGCCCGTCGATCGGGCTCGACGCCGACGCGAAGCGCTTGCGCGGGATGCGACCGGCAAGGAAGGCCTCGCGCCCGGCCTCGATCGCCTTGCGCATCGCGCTCGCCATCAGCACCGGGTGTTTCGCGCCGGCGATCGCGGTGTTCATCAGCACGCCATCGCAGCCGAGCTCCATCGCGATCGCCGCATCGCTCGCCGTGCCGACGCCGGCATCGACCAGGATCGGCACCGTGGCGTTCTCGACGATGGTCAGGATGTTGTACGGATTGCGCACGCCGAGGCCGGAACCGATCGGCGCGGCCAGCGGCATCACCGCGACGCAGCCCATGTCTTCGAGCTTCTTGGCGATGATCGGGTCGTCGTTGGTGTAGACCATCACGTCGAAACCGTCGCGCACCAGGATCTCGGTGGCCTTGATCGTCTCGAGGATGTCCGGGAACAGTGTTTTCGGGTCGGCCAGGACTTCGAGTTTCACGAGCTTGTGGCCGTCGAGCAGTTCGCGCGCGAGCCGGCAGGTGCGCACGGCGTCGTCGGCCGTGAAGCAGCCGGCGGTGTTCGGCAGGATCGTGTAGCGCGACGGCGGCAGCACATCGAGCAGGTTCGGCTCGCCCGGGTTCTGGCCGATGTTGCTGCGGCGGATCGCGACGGTGACGATTTCGGCGCCCGCGGCTTCGGTCGCGCGTCGCGTCTCGTCGAGGTCCTTGAACTTGCCGGTGCCGGTCAGCAGACGCGAACGATAGGTCTTTCCGGCGATGACGAAGCCGTCGTCGATCGGGGTGGTCGTGTTCATGCGTTCTCCTCAGCCGCCGCCGATCGCGTGCACGATCTCGACGCGATCGCCTTCGCGCAGCACGCGCGTGGCGTGCTGCGAGCGCGGGACGATTTCCAGATTCACCTCCACCGCGACGCGCTTCTCGGCGAGCCCGGCGACCTTCAGCAATTCAGCGACATCGGCGCCCTCGCGCAGTGCCTGCGCGGCGCCGTTCAACAGGATGTTCATGGCTGCAAGTGTAGCAACCGGCGCATTCGCCGGTCGTCGCGGCCATGCTAATTTCCGGCGCATCCATGACGACGCTTTCCTGGTCTGCCGGCGTGCTGGCTGCGCTCTCGCTCGTGCTCGCGATCGGTTTCTCGCGGCATCGCCTGCTGTTGCTCGCCGCGGTGCTGTGCGCACTGGTCGCGGCGCGCGTCGAGGCCTCGCCGCGTGCGCTGGCGTCGGCCCTGGCGTTCGCGCCGCCGCTGTTCCTGATCGCGGCCCTGATGCCCGAAGCGCGCTGGCGCACCAAGCGCAATGCCGGCTGGTTGCTGCTGTATGCCTTCGCGTTGCTGATGAGCCTGCACGCGCCGGGCCATGTCCTGCTCGCGCTCGATCGCTTCCTGGTCGGTCTTTGGCCCGGCACCGATGCCGGGCGCGGCGCGATGGCGGTGACCCTGGTCGCGGCACTGTCCTGCATCGCGCGCTGGGTCTGGCGCGGCGCGACGACCGAACTGACCGCGAGCCTGGCCCTGCTGACGTCGGCGCTGGCGTTCGCGTTTTGGCAACGGCCGCCGCAAGCCCTGTTCTGGCTGGCGACCAGCGGCATGCTGATCGTGATCGGCCTTCTGCATGGCGCTTATCGCATGGCCTTCGTCGATGCGCTCTCGGGCTTGCGCAACCGGCGCGCGCTGGACGAGGCGCTGGAGCGGTTGTCCGGCACCTATGCCATCGCGATGGTCGACATCGACCACTTCAAGTCCTTCAATGACACCCATGGCCATGCGGCCGGCGATGTCGTGCTGAGCGAAGTGGCGGCGCGATTGCGTCGTCACGCCGGCGGCTCGCCCTATCGCTATGGCGGCGAAGAGTTCTGCATCGTGTTCGAGGACGGCTTGGTCGAGCGCGCCGATGACTTGCTGGAATCGGTGCGCATGGCGATCGAATCGCGTGCCATCCGCATTCGTCCGCTCGGTCGCGACGGCAAGCCCGGCAAGCCCAAGGACGTGAAAGTGAGCGCGAGCATCGGCGTCGCCGACCGCAGCGACAAGCGCAAGACAGCGAAGGACGTGATCACGGCCGCCGACAAGGCGCTGTACAAGGCCAAGGGCGCGGGGCGCAACCGGGTGGTGCGTGGCTGATCAGCGCAGCAGCATTTCCAGCGTTTCGCCGTCCGGTTCCCGCTGAACGATGCGCACCGGCGTGTAGCCGAGCGCCGGCGCGATCCAGGTCGTGGTCGTGCGTCCGGCCTTCTGGCGGATGCGCTCGACGACGATGCACTCGAAGCGGCCGCGGGCAGTGGCGACGGTCTGCCGACCGGTGATCTTGTAGCGATGCGTGTCGACGTCGCGCTTGTCGACCACGCGATAGGCCAGCGTGTCGTGATTCCGCTTGAGGTCGGCAGCGAGCGCGAGCAAGACGAGGTTGCGATCGACGGTGGCCGGTGCATACGCGAGCGCCACGGCGCCGTCGTCGTCGCCGGCGGTGACGCGCTTCGCGGCATGGTCGACATCGACCTGCCGATGTTTCTTCCGCCAGGCGGCCTTCTGGAAGTACCGGTAGTGCATCGTTTCCGGCTTGTCGTCGTGCCAGCGAAAGGTGCTGTTTTCGTCGATGCGCACGCCGGCGAATCCGGCCAGGCCCTCGGTGCCCTCGGAGCGGGTCGTGAACTGCCAGCCGTCCTTGCCGGCGACGAGTTCGATGTGCGCCTTGCCGATCCGGTCGCCATTGCGGATCAGGTCGAAGTCGGCACGGAACGGCGGGATCGGCGCGTCAAGCGCCGGCGCCGCGGCCGCGGTGAGCATCAGCAACAGCAGAGCGAGCAGTCGGAACATCGGGTTCACTCCGGAACGAAGGCTGAGCCTACGTGGTGGATTCTGAGTCGCAGGCAAATGCAAAGGTTCAATCGACCTGGATCGGTCCGGTCAGGCGGCGCTCATCCAGTGCGACGTGCTCGGCATCGAAGCGCAACCGGCGCTCGCAGCACCAGCGCACGACTTGCACGAGCAGTCGGTGCTCGCGCGGCAGCAGTCGCGCGGCCAGCGATTCGGCGCTGTCGCCGGGAAGCACCGGGAGTCGCGTCTGCGCAATCACCGGTCCGGCATCGAGCGCCGGGATCACGACATGCACGCTGGCGCCATGTTCGGCATCGCCGGCATCGAGTGCGCGCTGGTGCGTGTGCAGGCCGGCGTATTTCGGCAGCAGGGAAGGGTGGATGTTGATCATCCGCGACACCCGCGGCGACACCGCTTCGTGCGACAGGATGCGCATGAAGCCGGCGCAGACGATCAGGTCGGCGTTGCCGTCATCGATGGCGGTGAACAGGGACTGGTCGAACGCGCTGCGCGTGGCGTGCGCCTTGGGATCGACATGCACGGCTTCGATGCCGGCAGCGCGTGCATGGGCGAGCGCGCCCGAGTTCGCCTTGTCGCTGAACACGCCGACGATGCGGGCGTCCAGTTCGCCGCGGCCGATGGCGTCGAGCAGCGCCCGCAGATTGCTGCCGCGCCCCGACGCGAGAACCGCGATGCGCAGCATCAGCCGATGCGGACGCGGTCGTCGCCTTCGCGAGCCACGACCTGGCCGATCTCGCGCGTGGCGAGGCCGTGGCCGGCGAGCAGGCGCTTGGCCATCGCGACGTCGCCCGGGTCCAGCAGCAGGGTGAAGCCGATGCCGCAATTGAACGTGCGCCACATTTCCTCGTTGGCGACATTGCCCGACCGCTTCAGCCAGTCGAACACCGGCGGCAGCACGAGGGCGCTGGCCTCGATCGACAGGCCGAGTCCGGCGGGCACGACGCGGATGATGTTTTCGGTGATGCCGCCGCCGGTGATGTGCGCCATCGCATGCACGTCGACCTGGCCAAGCACGTCGAGCATCGGCTTGACGTACAGCGTGGTCGGCGCCATCAGTGCGTCCGCAAGCGATACCGCACCGAGGTTGTCGCCGAGCTGGGCGTCGACGTGGCGGATGATGCGGCGGATCAGCGAATAGCCGTTCGAGTGCGGGCCGCTCGAAGCGACGCCAAGGACGACGTCGCCGGCCCGCACCTTCTTGCCGTCCAGCAATTGCGATTGCTCGACGGCGCCGACGGTGAATCCGGCGAGATCGTAGTCGCCGGGCGCGTACATGTCCGGCATCTCCGCGGTCTCGCCGCCGATCAGGGCGCAGCCGGCCAGTTCGCAGCCACGGGCGATGCCGCCAACGACGGCGACCGTGGTCGCGACATCGAGCTTGCCGGTGGCGAAGTAATCGAGGAAGAACAGCGGCTCGGCGCCCTGGACCAGCACGTCGTTGACGCACATCCCGACCAGGTCGATGCCGATCGTGTCGTGGCGATTCAATTGCTGCGCCAGCTTGAGCTTGGTGCCGACGCCATCGGTCCCGGACACGAGCACCGGCTCGCGATACTTGCCGCTGAGGTTGAACAGCGCGCCGAAGCCACCGAGCCCGCCCATCACTTCCTTGCGGAACGTGCGCGCGACCAGCGGCTTGATGCGCTCGACGACTTCGTTGCCGGCGTCGATGTCGACGCCCGCATCGCGATAGGTCAGTCCGGTGGGTGCTGCGGCCATGAGGCGTTCCGCTGGTCAAAAAGGCGGGCGATGATACCAGTGGCCCTCGGGCGCTTTTTCTGGCTGTCGCGGCTTGCAGCGACGATCGATCAACTCTTGCCGAACGGCCAGCGCAACTTGTTCAGCAGGCCCTTCTGCTTTTCCTCGATGGTCGGTTGCGCGGCCAGCCGCTGTCGTGGCGTCCATTCGATCCGGCCGACGGCGTCATAGGCGTTCACGAGGTCGAACACCGCTTCCATGCGGACCTTGGCGGTGGCCGAGATCTCGTTCAGGCGCAGGGGATGATCCATCACGGCCGCCACGACGCCGTGCGATCGGTAGCCGGGTTCGATGAACACCTGCTCTTTCAGCCGATAGGTGCCGCCAGGATCGAGGTGCGAGGCGAGGCGCCCGTTCGATTGCATCAGTGCGTGCAGCCAGTTCAGGTGCCAATAGGGTCGTGACGGTGCCGAGGAACGCGCCTGGTTCAGTTCGGACGTGGTCAGCTTCTTCCACGACGAACGCGCCAGCTTTCCGCGACAGTATGGCTCGAGCGCCGACAGGCTGGCATCGGCATGGAACACCTCGTTCTTGGGGTCGAGCGTCAACACCGGCGCGTCGCCGATCTGGATCTGCGAAGGACCACCCAGCGCGTCCGCGCTGAAATAGAAGGGCAAGTCACCCTCGTTGCGATCGCTCGGTCCGCCCACCAGGGGCGAATTGGTCATCAGCGCGCCGTCGCGGGCACCGCCGATGCCGGCCTGAAGTTCGCCGCTGCGCTCGATCGCCTTGTTCTCCGCACGACGGTTGCTGGCGCCGATCGGCGCACCCCCGATGCCGTCGACGGTCGCGTCGTCCAGCTTGAACTGGCGAAAGTCCGGCTGCGCCTGCTGTTCCTTTTCGCGCTTGATGACGACTTCCAGGCCGTCGACGGCGCCGACACCGAGCATCGCCGCCTTGGCCTGATGCATGCGCTCGGTGAAGACATCGCCGCGCGGTTGCTGCAGCATCGGTTCTTCGATCGCCGGTGCCTGCGGCTCGTAGAAATTCTCGTCGACGTGGCTGATGCCGACATTGGCTTCGCGCGGTGCTGCCGCGATCGCGATGACGTGCGCGAGTTGGTCGGCGTCGAGCGGGTGACGCAGGACCAGCGCGTCTTCGGCCTTCTGGTCGGCTTCGATCAGGACGGCGTAATGGACACCGGACGATTCCGCCTTGATGCGCGCCGCCTCGCCGATCAGCACGGTGGGATCGACGATCACCAGGTCCGCACCTTCCTCGCTGCCCCAGATCCATTTCGTCGCCGATTTCGCGGAAACCTTGCGCAACAGCAGGCGCAAGAACGCGGTCGTCTCCTCGGAGACGCCGACGACGGCAATGGTCTTGGTCGCGGACATGGACGGATGGTGCGTCGTGGCGGTCCGCAACGCAAGGGGCGCGAACCGCGGATCGACCGGCATCACGACCCGCGACATCGCAAGGATCGCGACCCGTGGATCGTTCCTACTTCACCCTCATGCCGGGTTCGGCGCCACTGTCGGGGCTGAGCAGGAACGGCCCGCCGCGCTCGTCGGAAGCCGCAAGCACCATGCCTTCGCTCAGACCGAACTTCATCTTGCGCGGCGCCAGGTTGGCGACCATGACGGTCAGGCGCCCGACCAGGGTTGTCGGGTCGTACGCCGACTTGATGCCGGCGAAGACTTGGCGCTGTTCGCTGCCGAGGTCCAGTTTCAGGCGCAGCAGCTTGTCGGCTTCCGGTACCGCTTCGGCCTCGATGATGCGCGCGATGCGCAAGTCGACCTTGGTGAAGTCGTCGATCGAAATCATGCCGCCGGCGGCCGACGCTTCGGCCTTCTTCTCCGCAGCCTTGGCGGGTGCCGCCGGCTTGGGCGCTTCCGCCAGCGTGTCCTTGCTCGCTTCGATCATGGCCTCGATCGCCTTCGCGTCGACGCGGGTCATCAGCGGCTGGAATGGATGGATCGCGCGTCCGAGCAACGGCTGCGCGATCTGGTCGATCTGCGTGACTTCCTCGCCGAGGAATGCCTCGGCTTTCGCGACCGTGGCCGGAATCACCGGCTTCAAATATCCAGCCATGACGCGGAACAGGTTCAGGCCCTGCGTACACACCGCCTGCAGTTCGGCGTCGGCGCCGTCCTGCTTGGCGATCACCCACGGCTTCCGGTCATCGATGTACTTGTTGGCCTCGTCGGCGAGCGTCATCACGGTGCGCAGCACGCGACCGAGGTCACGGGCGCGATAGGCGGCTTCGATGTCCGGGCGTGCATCGTTGAAGCGTTGCAGCATCGCGGGATCAGGCAGGGTTGCCGAGAGCTGGCCGGCGAAGCGCGACGTGATGAAGCCCGCGCAGCGGCTGGCGATGTTGACGAACTTGCCGACCAGGTCCGCGTTCACGCGCGCGGCGAAGTCGTCGAGGTTGAGGTCGAGGTCTTCGACGCCGGCGCCGGTCTTGCCCGCGAAGTAGTAGCGCAGGTATTCGGGGTTCAGGTGGTCGAGGTAGGTGCGCGCCTGGATGAAGGTGCCGCGCGACTTCGACATCTTGGCGCCGTTCACGGTGAGATACCCGTTCACGTGCAGACGCGTCGGCATGCGTTGTCCGGAGCCGTGCAGCATCGCCGGCCAGAACAGGCCGTGGAAGTTGATGATGTCCTTGCCGATGAAGTGATGCAGCTCGGTCTTCGTGTCCGGCGCCAGGAAACCGTCGTACACGAGACCATGCTGGTTGCAATGGGCCTTGAAGCTGGCCAGGTAGCCGATCGGCGCGTCCAGCCAGACGTAGAAGAACTTGCCGGGCGCATCCGGGATCGGAAAACCGAAGTAGGGCGCGTCGCGCGAGATGTCCCAGGGCCGCAGACCGCCGTCCAGCCATTCGCCGAGCTTGGCCTTGACCGAACTGTGCGCGACATCGCCCTTGAACCAGTCGCGCAGCAGGCCCTCGAACTTCTGCAGGTCGAAGAAGTAGTGCTCGGATTCGCGCAGCACCGGCGCAGCACCGGACATCACCGAGTGCGGGTTTTTCAGTTCGGTCGCGGCATAGGTCGCGGCGCAGTGCTCGCAGTTGTCGCCGTACTGGTCGGGCGTCCCGCATTTCGGGCATTCACCCTTGACGTAGCGGTCCGGAAGGAACATCTCCTTCACCGGGTCGTAAAGCTGCTCGATCGTGCGCTGGCTGATGTAGCCGGCGTCGCGCAGCTTCAGGTACATCGCCGTCGCGATCTCGCGGTTTTCGTCGCTGTGCGTCGAATGGTAATGGTCGAACGCGACTTCGAAGGCCTTGAAGTCGCGCTCGTGGCCTTCCTGGATGCCGCGGATGAACACCTCCGGCGCCAGTCCGGCCTTTTCGGCGGCCAGCATGATCGGCGTGCCGTGGGCGTCGTCGGCGCAGACGAAATAGGCGGTGTCGCCGAGCATGCGCCGCGCCCGCACCCAGATGTCGGCCTGGATGTAGCCGACCAGATGGCCGATGTGCAGCGGCCCGTTCGCATAGGGCAGGGCGGTGGTGACGAGCAGCGTGGAATGCGACGACATGGTGTTCTCTGTGTGTCTTCGCCCCGAGCGGCGGGGCGAAAATGTCCGAAAGGGACAGATGAGGGGCAATGCGGCCCGCAATGATGCCACGCCGACCCCCAGCCACTAAACTGCACAGTCCCGCATTCAGGCCGTCCTCATGTCCAACGCCAAAGCCGTCGCCGAATCCCTGCTCGCCACGATCCACGATCCGCATACCGGCCAGAACCTGGTCGAGGCCGGCATCGTCAAGGCGGTCGGCGCCGATGGCGACCGCGTCGTCGTCGATCTGGTCGTGCCCTATCCGGCCGCATCCTGGCTCGGCGAGTTGCAGGCGCAGGTCAAGCGCACGCTGGAATCCGACCCGGCGATCGCGCTGGCGACGGTGTCGGTGTCGGCACGCGTGTTTTCGCACAAGGTGCAGAACGACCTGACGCCGCTGCCGAACATCCGCAACATCATCGCCGTCGCCTCGGGCAAGGGCGGCGTCGGCAAATCGACGACGGCCGCGAACCTGGCGCTGGCGCTGCAGGCGGAAGGGGCAAAGGTCGGCATCCTCGACGCCGACATCTACGGCCCCAGCCAGCCGCGCATGATGGGCGTCTCCGGCAAGCCGGATTCGACCGACGGCAAGACCATCGAAGCCAAGATCGCGCATGGCGTGCAGGTGATGTCGATCGGACTATTGATCGACGAGGACACGCCGATGATCTGGCGCGGCCCGATGGTCACGCAGGCGCTGACGCAGTTGCTGTCCGACACCAACTGGCGCGACCTCGACTACCTCGTCATCGACCTGCCGCCCGGCACCGGCGACATCCACCTGTCGCTGTGCCAGAAGGTGCCGGTCTCGGGTGCCGTCATCGTGACCACGCCGCAGGACATCGCGTTGCTGGATGCGAAGAAGGCGCTGAAGATGTTCGAGAAGGTCAACGTGCCGGTGCTCGGCATCGTCGAGAACATGGCCATCCACGTCTGTTCGAACTGCGGCCACGCCGAACACATCTTCGGCGAAGGCGGCGGCGCGCGCATGGCCGAACAATACGGCGTGCCCGTGCTCGGCAGCCTGCCGCTCGACATCCACATCCGCGAACAGGCCGACGGCGGCACCCCCACCGTCGTCGCCATGCCCGACTCCGACGCCGCGCAACGCTACCGCGCCATCGCCCGCACCACCGCCGCCCGCCTCTCGCAACAGGCCCGCAACAAGAAGATCAGCTTCCCGAACATCGTGATCCAGAACACCTGATCGACGTGTTCAGCGCGCTGTCGAGTCGCGTTCCCGCTTGCGGAAATAGGGCCGCTCGGCGATGCGGTAGGAGAGGTCCGAGGCGAGCAGCGACAAGAGCAGGGCGAACGCGACGAAGAGCAGGGATGCGGGGATCGGGCCGAGCGGCTTGAGGGTCGGGCCGAGGGTGGCGCCGAGGACGTGGATGACGATGCTGTGCAGCAGGAACAGCGAGTAGGAACGGTCGCCGATCCACTGCAGCACGCGCCCCGGAGCCTGCGGATGGCGTTGGCCGTATGCGATCGCGAGCAGCAGCAGGCCGCCACTGCCGAGCAGGGTCAGCGGGTAATACACGAGATCGCGATTCAGGATCAGGACGAACTTCGACAGCAGCGCGAAGGCCAGCCAAGCCAACACCGCCGCGACCAGCAGCGGCGTGGCATGCGCGATTCGGTGCAGCGGTGCGCGAGCGAGCGCGATGCCGACCAGGAACAGCAGGCCGTAACCGTGCAGTCGCGACAATGGCGTGTCGATCCACAGGATCAGGGCCAGCAGTGCAAGCGCGAGCGCGGCATGCACGAGCCAGTCGCGTCGAACGCGGGCGAATCCGATCGCGAGCAGCGGGATCGCGAGATAGAACGCGACTTCGTAGCTCATCGACCAGGTCACCGGATTGATCGCGACGAGGCCGAGTTCGAGAAATCCGTGCAGGAAGGCCAGGTTCTGCAGCCAGTCGCGCGGCGAGAACACAGTGCCATCGACCGCCCAGCGCGCGCCTGCCGCGAGCAGGAGCGAGAGCAGGTAGGCGGGCAAAATGCGCAGCGCGCGCCGGGCCAGGAAGTCCGCGGGCCGCGCGCGCGCGAATTCGAACTGGCGCGCCATCAGAAAACCGCTGAGCACGAAGAACAGATCGACGCCGTACAGCGAACGGTGCAGCCAGAGCAGGATCGACTCGAAGGTCCAGCCCGGGAAACCGCGCGTCTCGGTGTCGCCCCAGCCGTAGAACGCGACCAGGCAAAATCCGAACGCGTGCACGTTGAACACGAACAGCGAGGCGAACGCGCGCAGTCCGTCGAGTGCGGGCAGGTGGGCTTGGGGAACGCGAGGTTCGGAAGTCGGCACGCGGATCGGATGCGAACGGCGAAGCGGCATTGTTGCAGCGCGCGGGAACCAAAGCGATCCTCGCCGCGGGCGGCGCACGATGCGCGCGAGCGTGCCGCTTCGAGCGCCATTCAGGCGAGGTGGACCATGGTCGCCGGCAAACGACAGCGAGGACGTGGCATGGGCATCGTTCGAGGCACGAGCAGTCGGTTGATCACCGGATCAGGCATCGCCCTGCACGTGCTGCTTCTTGCCGCCGGGCATGCCCGCGCCGACGCGTCGGTCGCTGCCGTGATCGCGCGGGCCGCACGCGACCAGGTCGGCGTCACCACGTCCTACGACCCGAGCTACCGCCGCCTCGACTTCCCGAATGGCGACGTGCCGATCGCCACCGGCGTCTGTGCCGACGTCGTGGTGCGGGCATTGCGCGGATCGGGCATCGATCTGCAGCGTGAACTCAACGCCGACATGCGTGCGCACTTCGGCGCGTATCCCGCGAACTGGGGGCTGTCGAAGCCGGATCGCAACATCGATCACCGCCGCGTGCCGAACCTGCGGCGCTGGTTCGAGCGGCGCGGCTGGTCGCTGGCCGTCAGCCAGGACCCGGACGACTACCGGCCGGGCGATATCGTCAGCTGGAAGCTGGCCGATGGCCGTCCGCACATCGGCGTGGTGGCCGCGCGTCATTCGGCCGATGGCCGACGGCGCCTGGTCGTGCACAACATCGCCGTCGGTGCGCGTGAAGAGGACGTGTTGTTCGCTTGGACGGTGACCGGACGCTATCGGTGGCCCGATGCCGATCGATCGCGGCCCGGCGCTTGACGCGTTCCGGGGACGGATGCACTCTGCCCACCGCGACCGACACGGTCGTCATTGCCCGAGTCAGGATGAGGTTCGTCATGCGCTTTCGCGATCGATTGCTGGGTGCGACGGGTTGTCTGGCGTTGCTGTTCGCGTCCGTGAGCCACGCCGCGGAACTCGAAGTGGTGAACGAAGGCGGCATCGGCCACGCCTGGGCGGCCGCGCCGGGCAGCCGCTTCGCCGCACCCGGCTATCCCGCGGCGATGCGCGAGCGGCGCGCCCATGTCTGTCTCAACCTCGCCTACACACTGAACGAAGACGGCATTCCGTCCGACCTGATGCTGCTCAAGTATTGGAGTCGCGACGACGGCAACGTGCCGCTGTCCGAGGGCGAGCTCGATGGCTTCATCCAGTCGTCGGCGATGGCGCTGACGCAATGGCGCTTCGTGCCCAAGGAAGGCGTCAAGCGTGTCAAGCCGACACGCACGTCGGCGACCCTGGTGTTCCGAGGAAACAACGAGCTGTCGAACGCCGACATCGCGGCGAACTGCCGCATCGGCGATCTCGTCACCTACATGGAGACTCAGGATGGCGAGGCCGCGCGCCAGCGCACCGTGCGCCAGATCCTGCAGCGCACCGAATTCCAGCAGCAGGCCGAGCGCATGGAAGGCGCCAGGCAAGAGGCGTTGCGACGCGTGAATCCGCCGCAGTAATGACCGAAAGGATCGCGGCCGGCGTTAGACTGACGGCCTTTTGCCTCGAGGGGATCGCGTGAGCATCAAATCCGACCACTGGATCCGCCGCATGGCGGAGCAACAGGGCATGATCGAGCCGTTCGAACGCAGCCAGGTGCGCACCCACCCGGGCGGCGGCCGGATGATTTCGTACGGCACGTCGAGCTACGGCTATGACGTGCGCTGCGCGAACGAATTCAAGATCTTCACCAACATCAACTCGACGATCGTCGATCCGAAGGCGTTCGACCCGAACTCGTTCGTCGATGTCGTTTCCGACGTCTGCATCATCCCGCCGAATTCGTTCGCGCTGGCGCGCACCGTCGAGTATTTCCGCATTCCGCGTTCGGTGCTGACCGTCTGTCTCGGCAAGAGCACGTATGCGCGCTGCGGCATCATCGTCAATGTCACGCCGCTGGAACCGGAATGGGAAGGCCACGTCACGCTCGAGTTCTCGAACACGACGCCGTTGCCCGCGAAGATCTATGCGAACGAGGGCGTCGCGCAGATGCTGTTCTTCGAGTCCGACGAGGTCTGCGACGTCAGCTATCGCGATCGCGGCGGCAAGTACCAGGGTCAGAAGGGCGTGACGTTGCCCAAGACCTGAAGGCCGAGCTCGGCCCGCAGCGTCTTGACCAGCATGCGCTTCGGGCCTTCGCCGTAGGGCTCGCGTTCGCCGCGACCCCAGACCGGGTCGGGCCAGGCGGCATCGCCGTCGAAGCGCGCGATGACGTGCACATGCAGTTGCGGCACCCGATTGCCGAGTGCGGCGACATTGAGCTTGGTCGGATCGCAGACCGACTGCAGCGCGGCGCTGCACTGCGCGATCTCGTCGCTCAGCCGGTGCTGGTCGTCGCGCGACAGGTCGATGATCTCGCGTGCGGCCTTCACCTTGGGGACGAGGATCAGCCACGGATAGCGTGCGTCGTTCATCAGCAGCACGCGGCACAGTGGCAACTCGCCGACCTCGCTGCAATCGGCGGCCAGGGTCGGATGCAGCGCGAACCGCGGCGCTTCGGCGAGGTGTTGGCGCAGGAACGCGAACGTGCGTCGCCAGGCGATGGCCGCGCTCTCGGCATGAAAGTCGGCACGCTCGTTGCAGTTGAATCCGTGGCCGGCCGGATAGACATGCACCGGAAGGTCCGGATGTTTCTGACGGAGTTCGTCGATGAAGTCCGGCGGGATCGACGCATCCTTGCCGCCGAAGTGCAGCAGCAGCGGCGCTCGCGGCGCCTCGTCGACGTAGGCTCGGGTGCGCGCGCCGTAGTAGCTGACCGACGGCAGTCCCAGGCGCGTCGCGCACAGCCAGGCGAGCGTGCCGCCCCAGCAGAATCCGACGCTGCCGACCGGGCCATGCGCTTCCGCCACCCGCGCCGTGGCGGCGACGTCGCGCAGCGATTGTTCGAAGCCGAGGGTGGCGACGCGTTCACGCCCCGCCGCGATGCCGGCGGCGTCGTAGTCGAGTTCGACATTGCCGCCGACGCGGTCGAACACGCAGGGCGCATACGCGGCATAGCCGTGCGCCGAAATCTGTTCCGTGACCCAGCGGATGTGCCGGTTCACGCCGAAGATTTCCTGGAGCACGATGACGCTGCCCAGCGGCTGCTCGGACGGCAGCGAGCGGTAGGCACGGAAGCGATGGCCGTCAGCGGCTTCGAGTTCGATCCAGTCGTTGATCATGCGGGCTTGCGGCGCTCCGAGCCGGTGCGGGCGATTTCGGTGCGATTGCGGCCGAGTCCCTTGGCACGATAGAGCGCGTCGTCCGCGGCGGCGATCAATGCGCTCAGCGAGGTTGCACCGGTTTCGTGCAATTCGGCCAATCCGATGCTGGCGGTCAGGTCGATCGCCTGGCCTTCGAGCACGCCGAGTCGCCGCTGCACCGCAAGACGCAGCCGCTCGGCGGTCACGAGGGCCTCGTCCGAACCGGCGCCGGGCAGTGCCGCGATGAATTCCTCGCCGCCATATCGACCGAGCGGATCGCCGTCGCGCATTTCCTCGCGCAGCACGCGCGCGGCCGCGATCAGCACGCGGTCGCCGAACTGGTGCCCCATCGAATCGTTGATCGGCTTGAAGCGGTCGAGGTCGATCAGCAGCAGCGAAAACCGCATGCCCTGGGCCTTGTGTCGATCGAACTGCTCGATCATCTGCTGCATCGCATGGCCACGATTCGACAGCGCCGTCAGCGGATCCGTGGTCGCTGCCCGGAACAGGTCGCTGGCCTGCATCGTCAGTCGCGCATTGGCGGAACGCAGCGCCTCGTCCTGGGCCGAGATCTCGGCGTTTTTCCGCGCCAGCAGGCGTGCGGTGCGGCGCGCGTCGCGCAGCCGCCAGAAGACGACGCCGAGCAAGGCCACGAGCATCACGATGAAGCCGATGCCGATGCGTCGGCGCAGCGCTTCGGTACGCAGGTTCAAGGCCTTCAGGGAATTGTCGAGTCGCAGCAGTTCGACCTGGCGTTCCGAGCGCTCGCGGTCCTGCTTCAGTTCCAGGACGGCCATGCGCCGCGCGGCGGTGACGCCCAGCAACTCTTCGCGCAACGAAGCGCGCTTGCGCGTGTACGCGAGCGCTTGCCGGACCTCGCCGCGGGCTTCGAGCAAGCCTTCGATCGCCTTGTAGGCGGCATGCAGTTGCGGCTTCAACTTGGCGCGCGTCAGGTAATCGAGCGAGCGGCCGTATGCGGCCTCGGCGGCGGCGAGTTCGCCGCGTCCGGCATGGAAGTCGCCGCGATAGAGCAGGGCGCGACCGAGCACGTCGGCCTGGCGCATCGATTCGCCGAGTTTCAGGGCGGCCTCGACTTCGATGCTCGCCTCGTCCCAGCGCTGCAGCGCGATCAGCGCGCGCGCCGCTTCCAGGCGTTCCAGCGCAATGCCCTGACGGTCGCCGAGGCGGCTGTCGATCGCGAGCGCGCGACGCGCGGTGTCCAGCGCGATCGCCGATTCGCCGATGTCGTTCAACAGCGTCGCGTAACTGCCGAGCGCCGAGGGCAGCGCCGCCGGATCGTGCTCTTCGCGGGCTGAGCTGATCGCCTTCTCCAGGTACTCGCGCGCCGATTGCGTGTCCTCGATCTCGCGATACAGCAGTCCGATATTGCGATAGGGCACGTCGACGCGGTTGCCCGGACCGAGTTGCTTGCGAATCTCCAATGCCTGCAGTTGCTGGTCCATCGCTTCGGAGAAGCGTCCCATGTCGCGCAACACGGTACCGATGTTGACCAGGGCCAAGGCGGCATCGGCAGGTCGATCCGCGGCGCGCGCGATGCGCAGCGACTCCTGCTGGAACGCGAGGGCATCCTGCAATTCGCCGCGCCGACGCGCGATGCGACCGAGCAGACCGATCGCCTGTGCGCGATAGCCGGGGTGTTGCCGATCGCTGGCCATCATGCCGAGTTGTTCGGCGGCCTTGATGCCGGCGTCGTACTCGCCGGCGACCAGATGATTCTCCGCCAGCATCTGCAAGACGTACATGCGTTGGTCCGGCAGCTGCGCCGACGTCAATGCCGCGCGCCAGTGGCGTTCTGCACCGGCCGGGTCCTGGGTCGCCGCGTACAGCGTGGCAGCCGCGACTTCGACGCCGAACCGGCCGCTGTCCCCGAGTGCGATGCGATGCAGGGCCATGGCGTGTTCGATGCCGCGGCCGAGCGCGCTGTCCGCCAGCGCGGCCGGCACGGCAGAAGTGATCGCCATGGCGGCGGCAATCAGCGGCAGGCGACGGAGTCGGAGGTTCACGCGCGGGTCCTGAATGGGCGCGCGGATGATAGCGGCGCCTGCCCGGTTCAGGCGCGCCGGATATACTCCGCGCCCGCTTTTCCGCCCCGGTTCCTGCCATGTCCTCGTCCCCGCCCAAAGTCGGTTTCGTCAGTCTCGGTTGCCCGAAGGCGCTGGTCGATTCCGAGCGCATCCTGACCCAGTTGCGGGTCGAGGGTTACCAGATCGTCCCGAGTTACGACGCCGCCGATGTCGTCATCGTCAATACCTGCGGCTTCATCGATGCCGCGGTCGAAGAATCGCTGGACGCGATCGGCGAGGCGATGGCCGAGAACGGCAAGGTCGTCGTCACCGGTTGCCTGGGCAAGCGTTCCGAGCTGATCCGCGACAAATATCCGGACGTGCTGTCGGTGTCCGGGCCGCAGGACTACGCGAGCGTGATGAACGCCGTGCATGCGCAGCGCCCGCCGCAGCACGATCCGCATCTCGATCTGGTGCCGCCGCAAGGCATCAAGCTGACGCCCCGGCACTACGCCTACCTGAAAATTTCCGAAGGCTGCAATCACCGCTGCACGTTTTGCATCATTCCGTCGATGCGCGGCGATCTGGTGTCGCGCCCGGTCGACGAGGTGCTGGTCGAGGCCGAGCGACTGGTCAAGGGCGGCGTCCGCGAATTGCTGGTCATCTCGCAGGACACCAGTGCCTACGGCGTCGACATGAAGTACGCGTCGCGAACCTGGCGCGGCCGCGACTACGAGACGCGGATGAAGGCGCTGTGCGAAGGCCTTGGGGAGCTGGGCGCGTGGACGCGCCTGCACTACGTCTACCCGTATCCGCACGTCGACCACGTCCTGCCGCTGATGGCCGAAGGCAAGGTGTTGCCGTATCTCGACGTGCCGTTCCAGCATTCGAATCCGCGCATCCTCAAGCTGATGAAGCGCCCGGCGTCGGGCGAGAAGACGCTGGAGCGCGTGCGCGCCTGGCGTTCGATCTGCCCGGAGTTGACGATTCGCAGCACCTTCATCGTCGGCTTTCCGGGCGAAACCGAGTCCGAGTTCGAAGAATTGCTGTCCTTCCTCGATGACGCGCAACTCGATCGCGTCGGTGCGTTCGCGTACTCGCCGGTCGCTGGCGCGAAGGCGAACGACCTGCCCGATCCGGTTCCGGAAGACGTGAAGCAGGACCGGCTCGAACGCTTCATGCTGCGCCAGGCGGCGATCAGCGCGGCGCGCCTCGAGACCAAGGTCGGCAGCGTGCAACGCGTCTTGATCGACGAGGTCGGTCCGACGGTGGCGATCGCTCGCTCGCGCGCCGACGCGCCCGAGATCGACGGCAAGGTGCATGTCGCGTTCGGCGCGTTGAAACTGCGCCCCGGCGAATTCGTCGACGTGCGCATCGAGCGCTCGGACGAACACGATCTGCACGGGACTGCCGTCGCGTCGTGAAGCGGCGCTACCTCGCTCCGGCGCGGCACGACACCGCCGCCGCGACCTTTGCGCATCCGGCGTTCGCGGGTTTTGCGCCGTGGCGTGATTGGTGCACGCAGGCCGAATGGCCGGGGATCGACGGCTTGAACGCAGGATTGTCGGACGTGCGGCATTCGCATACGCGACAGCCGCTGCGTTTCGTCGCGCAGACCCCGGACCTGCTCGCCGATGGCCTGCACTACGAGGCGCGCATATTCGAACGCGGCGACATCGCGACGCGCCTCGGCAACTGGCACGACTTGTTGAACGCGATGGTCTGGTGCCGCTTTCCGGCGATCAAGTCCGCCTTGAACTTGCGCCAGCATCGCGACGTGCAGCGGGTCGGCGCGAAACAGCGCACGCCGGCGCAGTACGCTCAGACGCTGTTCGACGAGGGCGGTGCCATCGTCTGCCTGCGCGACGCGTCCTTGTTGCCGGCTTGGGATGCGCACGACTGGCGTGAACTGTTCCGGACGCTGCACTGGCAATCGGGTGCGATCCGCGTCGAGGTGTTCGGCCATGCGCTGCTCGAGCACGCGTTGACGCCGGGCAAGCTGATGACGGCGAAGTGCCTGGTCTGGCAGGGCGATGCGAACGACGTCGATCCTGCGACGATCACCGCGGAGGCGATCGCGGACGCGCGCTGGCTCAATGATCCGCAGGAATTGCGCCCATTGCCGGTGTCGGGCATTCCCGGCTGGCATGCGCCGCAGGACGACGTCTTCTACGCCAGCGCGGAATGCTTCCGCCCGGCGCGTCCGGGGCGTCGTTATCCGGATCCGCTGCACGCGAAGAATGCGATGCCGTCTTGCGTATTGATCGACGACCCTGATCCAACGGAGCCCGCATGCATCCCGTCGCCTTGCTGATCGTGCATTGGGCCATCTTCAGTGGCGGCTTGGTGCTGGCGCTGTTCGGCCTGATGTTCGGCACCGGTCCCGGCGTGCAGGCGGGCGAGCGCGCAATCCTGGGCCTGCTCGCGATCGGGCTGGTCGGTGCCGTCGCCACGGTGGTCTCGCTGCATCTGCGACTGCCGGCGGACTACGGCGTTGCCGCCAAGATCGCCTTGGACCTGCTGTGCCTGATCGGCACAGCGGCCATCTTCCTGCTCCTCGGGTTCGTCGCGCTGGTCGTGTTCAACCGCTGAGCGCGGTCGACGACTCACTCGGTCGTGGCCCAGTCGCTGAGGTTGTACTTGTCGAGGATGGTCGCCAGTTCGCCCGATGCCCGCAGCTTGGCGATGCCTTCGGAAAACAGGTCGGCGTATTTCTTGCCACGCGGATCCGCCGGCGTACAGGCGATGTAGAGCGCTTCCGGTTCGGTGGCGACATCGGCCATCACGACGCGGTCGCTGAGATTGAGCTTGCCGATCGTGAGCTTGGCGACGTTGATGTCTTCGACCAGCACATCGGCTTTCTTCGACACCAGTCGCGACACCGCGTTCATTTGCGCCCGGCCGGCGCTGGAAATCACCACGATGCGGGCCGGGTCGTCCTTGAACTGCTCGACATAGGCGTCGACTTCATCGCTGTAGCTGTAGCCCTCGATCACGGCGAGGCGCATGTTCGCCAAGCTGTCGATGCCGTTGTAGCGCCATCGGGTGTCGTCGAGCGTGTAGAACGCGCTTTGCGACATGCCCCAGGACTCGTTCGGAAACGCGAAGCCTTCGGCATCGGATTTCAAGGCGCCGACCACGCAGTCGTGCGCACCGCGGCGCACGGCCGAAACGGCGTCATCCCAGGGCATGGTCGCGTAGTTGATGGTGTGGCCGTTCGCGAGCGCGATCTTCTCGGCCAGTTCGATCATGTAGCCGGCCGGCTTCTTGGTCGACGGGCCGTTGTACGGCAGCCACTCGTCGGCGCGGATGGAAATCGCGTCGGCGAGGACGCCGGTGGAGAAAGCGCAGAGCGCAGCAAACGCGGCGCGGCGAAGGATGTTGCTGGCGACCATGGGTGACTCCTGGGTGCACGTGCTTGTGGACAGGAACAACGACGGATGACGCAAGCGGATGACCCGATGCTACCCATTTCCGCCGGCTTGTCCATGCACCGCGTGCGCGGTCACCCTTCGTAACGAACGGAGAGCACGACGAAACTGCAGCGGCCGGTCGGCAGGTCGGCGCTGAATTCGTCATCGACGCGCTTCTTCAATGCGGCACGCGCCAGCGGCGAGTCGATGCTGATGTGGCCGAGTTCGGCATCGGTTTCATCCGGACCGACGATGCGATAGCGCTTCAGGTCGCCGCTTTCGGCGTGTTCGACTTCGAACCAGGCGCCGAAGAAGATGACGCTGCAATCGCTCGGACGCTCGTGGACGACGCGCACCGATTCTAGGCGCTTGCTCAGATAGCGCACGCGACGATCGATTTCGCCCAGTTGCTTCTTTCGATAGGTGTATTCGGCATTTTCCGATCGATCGCCTTCGGCTGCAGCTGCGGCAAGTGCATGCACGACTTCCGGACGGCGCACGCGCCAGAGCTCGTCCAGTTCGGCCTTGAGCCGCAGATGCCCCTCGGGCGTGATGATCGCCGTGCTGCCTGGCTGCGGTGGACGCCATCGACCCATCGGATCAGCGACGGCGTCGGCTGCCGCCGGTGACGCCGCCGAGCACGCCACGCAGGATCTGGTTGGTCATGCGCGTGCCGGCCGTGCGCATCGCCGACTTCGCGACGGTTTCAATCGCGCCTTGGCGGCGCTTCGTCCCGAACAGGAATTCCTTGAAGCGTGCACCCCAGGTCGGCTCGTCCGCAGCGGCGGGCGCCGCCTTGCCCTCCGCCGGGGCTGCTTCGCCGGCCGCCTGTGCCGCTTCTTGCTGTGCTCGATTCAATTGCTCGAAGGCCGATTCGCGGTTCATCGCGGTGTCGTATTTCGCGCCCACGGGGGAGCGCGAACGCACGGTGCCGCGCTCGTCATCGGTGATCGCGCCGATGCGGCAATGCGGCGGCGCGATCAGCGTGCGCTCGACCGGCAGCGGAATGCCGCCTTCCTGCAGCGTCGTCACCAACGCCTCGCCGACGCCCAGCTGGGTGATGGTCTCGACCACGTCGATGCGCGGATTCGGCGGGAAAGTCTCGGCGGCGGTCTTCACCGCTTTCTGGTCGCGCGGCGTGAACGCGCGCAGCGCGTGCTGGATGCGATTGCCAAGCTGGCCGAGGATCACTGGCGGCACGTCGTCGGGCAACTGCGAGCAGAAATAGATGCCGACGCCCTTCGAGCGGATCAGTCGCACCACCTGTTCGACGCGCTGCTGCAACTGCGGTGTGGCGTCGTCGAACAGCAGGTGCGCCTCGTCGAAGAAGAACACGAGCTTGGGCTGGTCGAGATCGCCGACTTCGGGCAGGTTCTCGAACAGTTCCGACAGCATCCACAGCAGGAAGCTCGAATAGACCCGCGGCTTCAGGATCAACTGTTCGGCCGACAGAATGTTGATGATGCCGCGTCCACTCATGTCCTGGCGCATGAAGTCGGCGAGATCGAGCGCGGGTTCGCCGAAGAACTGGTCACCGCCCTCGTTTTCCAGTTGCAGCAGGGCGCGTTGGATCGCGGCGATCGACTGCGGCGACACCAGACCGTACTTCGCCGAAATTTCCTTGGCGTTCCCGGACACGAAGGTGAGCATGGCGCGCAGGTCGTCGAGGTCGAGGAGCAACAGGCCTTCGTCGTCGGCGACCCGGAATGCGACTTGCAGGACGCCTTCCTGCACGTCGTTGAGTTCGAGCAATCGGGTGAGCAGGTTCGGACCCATTTCCGACACCGTGGTGCGCACCGGATGGCCCTTGTGACCGTAGATGTCCCAGAGCACGACCGGATTCGCTTCCGGCTTCCAGTCGGCGATGCCGATCCTGGCGATGCGTGCCTGCAGCTTCTCGCCGGGCGTCGCGGCCGCCTGGCTGAGTCCGGCCAGGTCGCCCTTCACGTCGGCGAGGAAGACCGGCACGCCCATGCGCGAAAAGCCCTCGGCCAGCACCATCAGCGACACCGACTTGCCGGTGCCGGTCGCGCCCGCGATCAGGCCGTGGCGATTGCCGTATTTCGACAGCAGGTGCACGTCCTGTTCGCCCTTGCCGAGATGAATGCTGGTCACGTGCGCGCTCCTTCGTGTGGAATCCCGATTCTAGCCGCGAAGCTTCGCGGCTGCGGTTGCCTCGACCCCTCGCTGTGGCTACCGTGCGCACAGTTTTTCAGGATGTCGGTCATGCGTTCCTTCTCTGTTTTCCTGATCCTGGCGTTGGCCGGGTGTGCGTCCCCGCCGCAGCGCGATTCATCGGCCCCGGTGGCCGTCGGCGGGGATGAAGTCGCCACCGCGTTGGCAGCCTTCGAGGTCGCGCTCGAGGAGTGGCATCGCGGCCAGGCCAATACGGGCGGTGCGGCGCTGACCCAGGCGCGACTGGCGCTGGACGAGGCCGTTTCGCGCTGCGTTCCGGACGATGCCTGCGACGCGATGGCCGCCTTGCGCGCGCAGTCGACCGCGAACGCGCGCATGGCGCATGCCTTGCTCGGCGAACGCCAGAGTGATCCAGCCGATGCGCTGGACGCCGTGACGACCACCGACCGCCATGCCCATGCCGGCTCGCCGGCGACGGACGTGCCGGAATTGGCGCGCTCGGCGGCGATGTTGAATGGCAAGCGCCTGGACGACGTCATTCGCCTGAACGGTGCGGTCAAGGCCGGCATCGAAGAGTGGCTGACGTGGATGCGCCCGAATCTGCTCGACGCCTACGAGAACTACCAATACCTGCGCCATCGCATGTGGCCGGAGTACGAGAAGGCCGGTTTGCCGGAAGCGTTGTTGTTCGGCATCATGGCCAAGGAGTCCGGCGGAAAGGTGCATGCGGTGTCACGCGCGGGCGCGGCCGGCCTGCTGCAATTCATGCCGGCGACGGCGCGCGGCTACGGGTTGGGGCGCGCCAGCGGCTTCGACGACCGTTTCGACCCGACGCTGATCACGCGCGCCAACGTGGCTTATCTGAACGATCGCTTCCGCGAGCTCAACAATGACCTGGAGCTCGCGCTGGGTGCCTACAACGGCGGCGAAGGACGCATGCGACGTCTGGCCGCAGGCGGCGCTCGCGGTT